>CANBDZ010000026.1 GCA_947367375.1 uncultured Bacteroidales bacterium
TCCTTCATTCGACCAGCTTTTTCGATGAGTCTTTCAGTTGCTTCAGAGTCGCGATTGAATATCACATCCTCCACGCATTTCAAGAGCTCTGGTTCGATCTCGTCGTAGACCTGGAGCATAGACGGATTGACGATAGCCATGTCCATTCCGGCCTGGATCGCGTGGTAGAGGAAGGCTGAATGCATGGCCTCGCGCACTGCGTTATTGCCTCTGAATGAGAAGGATAGGTTGGAAACTCCTCCTGAAGTCAGGGCACCAGGGAGATTTTCCTTTATCCATCTTACCGCCTCGATAAAGTCGATGGCATACTTAGCGTGTTCCTCGATTCCTGTTCCGATAGAGAGGATGTTTACGTCGAATATTATGTCCTCAGGTGCCATGCCGGCCTTCTCTGTCAGAAGCCTGTAGGCCCTTTCGCATATTTCTATCTTTCTCTGATATGTAGTCGCCTGTCCTTCTTCATCAAAGGCCATCACCACTACTGCCGCTCCGAAGGACTTTATTACTTTTGCCTTTTCAATGAAGGCCTTGTCTCCCTCCTTTAGACTGATGGAGTTCACGATACATTTTCCCTGGGCGTTCTTAAGACCTGCGAGGATAGTTTCCCAATGCGAAGAGTCGATCATCAGGGCAGCCTTAGCCACTGCAGGGTCATTTGATATATAGCGGACGAAACGCTCCATCTCCTTTGTGCTGTCCAGCATGGCGTCGTCCATGTTTATGTCGATCACAGATGCTCCGTCCTCGATCTGCTTTGCGGCAATCTGGAGAGCTTCGTCGTACTTGCCTTCCGCGATGAGGCGGGCGAATTTCCTTGAGCCGGCTACGTTGGTCCTCTCGCCGACGTTGGTGAAGTTGTTGCGTTTCAGGTCGACGCTCACAGCCTCCAGACCGCTGACTTTCAGCGGTGAAGCGGCCTGCTCAGGAAGCTTATGGGCCGGCAGCCCGGCTACAGCTTCCGCGATGGCCTTTATATGTGCCGGTGTTGTGCCGCAGCAGCCTCCCACTATATTCACGAGTCCTTTTGATGCCATTGCCTTGACCTGCGTCGCCATGTCCTCAGGCTTTTGGTCGTAGCCTCCCATTTCGTTAGGCAGGCCGGCGTTAGGGTAGCAGCTTATGCCGCATCTGCACCACGAGTTGATCTCCTCCACAAGCGGCTGAAGCTCAGCGGCTCCGAGCGAGCAGTTGAGACCGAATGAGAGGATAGGGTAGTGCATTACCGAAGTGTAGAAGGCCTCAAGTGTCTGGCCTGTGAGTGTGCGCCCGCTTCTGTCTCCGACTGATACAGAGATCATTACAGGGATGACTTCGCCTCTTTCATTATTGCACTCCTGGATTGCAGAAAGGGCTGCCTTCACATTAAGCGCATCGAAGCAGGTCTCTATAAGAAGAAGGTCAGCGCCTCCGCGGAGAAGTTCCTTCGCCTGCTGGAGGTACGCACTGCGCATGTCGTCGAATGAATATGGTCTGAAAGACGGGTCGGCGATGTCAGGAGAAAGCGACAGGGACTTTGAAGTCGGTCCCATACTTCCTGCCACGAGAACACGACGGCCGCAAGAATCTGCAGCCTCTCTCGCAAGCCTTGCACCCTCGTAAGCCATCACCCCAGCAAACGCCTCGCAGCCGTACTCGGCTTGCGATATCACATTGGCACTGAAGGTGTTGGTCTCGATGATGTCCGCGCCTGCGTCAATATATTCCTTATGAATCGCCTTGATTATCTCAGGGCGTGTGAGATTGAGGCACTCGTTGTTGCCTTTCAGCTCTTTATTACACTCAAGAAAAGGACCATTGTGGTAGTCCTTTTCTGTAAGTCCGTATTTCTGAATCATAGTGCCCATGGCACCGTCCAGGACAAGTATCTTTCCGTCAAAAATCATATGTGCAAATATACGAATTATCCCAGGAAACTGAGAAGAATTCCCGCTGCAACTGCAGATCCTATCACTCCTGCCACATTCGGAGCCATCGCATGCATAAGAAGGTGGTTGCTCTTGTCGAACTCCCTTCCTGCATTCTGCGACACTCTGGCAGCATCAGGCACAGCCGACACTCCCGCATTTCCGATAAGTGGATTTATCTTGTTTTCCGGCTTGCAGAACAGGTTCATGAACTTAACGAACAGCACTCCGCACATTGTAGCGATGACGAATGAAAGCAGACCGAGGACGAAGATCTTGACAGAGCTTCCTGTAAGGAACACGTCAGCCTGGGTCGAACATCCTACAGTCACTCCGATAAGGATGGTCACCACGTCGATGAGCGGTCCGCGTGCAGTCTCAGCAAGACGCTTGGTTACTCCACTCTCCTTCAGGAGGTTACCGAAGAAAAGCATACCCAGGAGGGCCATTCCCGAAGGAACGATCATCGCTGTGAGAATGAATCCTACGATAGGGAATATGATCTTTTCCTTCTGCGACACAGCTCTTGGCGGCTTCATCCTGATCAGACGCTCCTTCTTTGTGGTGAGCATCAGCATGATAGGACGCTGGATCACAGGCACAAGGGCCATATAGGAATATGCCGACACCGCAATGGCACCCATAAGGTGAGGGGCAAGCTTCGATGAAAGGAATATGGCGGTAGGACCGTCAGCTCCGCCGATGATGCCGATGGCACCGGCTTCGGCAGGGGTGAAGCCGAGCTGAAGGGCGATGGCATAAGCTCCGAATATACCGATCTGAGCAGCAGCTCCGATGAGCATGAGTCGTGGCTGGGAGATCAGAGCAGAAAAGTCCGTCATAGCTCCGATTCCAAGGAATATAAGAGGAGGATACCAACCCTTCTGCACACCCTGATAGAGGATGTTGAGAACGGATCCCTCTTCGTATATACCCACGTTAAGTCCTTCAGTGATAGGAATATTACCTATGATCATACCGAAGCCGATCGGCACCAGGAGCAGGGGCTCCCAGTCCTTCTTGATTGCCACGGTGATGAAGGCTATACCGATCAGAACCATGATCAGATGCTGATAGGTCATGTTCGCAAAGCCGGTGTACTGCCAGAATTGCTGCAGGCTTTCTATAACTGTGTTCATGATAGTCCCTTAGTTTTGAAGTTTCTCACAATGTCTTCTCTTGATGGTAATGACGTAGCTTTCGTTGTCATGTACCTTCTCATTCATGTGCTGGTGGAGTGCCAGGCCGATGGCTGCATAGACCTCGCCTGAACGCTTGCTCTCAAGCGCCAAGGCTATGGCTGCCATTTCTTCGGGAGTCGGATGTACTGACTCAGTCTTCACTGCCGACTTCTTTCTGAATGAAGGGAGCTTTATCTGAGGCATCTTGATCTGTCCTGAGGTAAGCTTGCCGATGAAAGTGTAGGCAAAGTAGAGGATGATCAGGGCAAAGAACACTACAGACACAGACACGGCAGTGATGATGATGCCGTGTGGGTCTTTGGCCGCCATTTCTGCGCTTTTGATCGCAACCTGTTCAGAGACCTGCAGTAAAACAAAAGTGTTCATATTGTCAGAGGTTTAGATTATACGTCAGGTGTGTTTTGTACAACACACAAAGTTAACATTTATTTAAGTCAATCCAAGATTGTGCTATACAAAAAAATCCGATGACTTTTCAGCCATCGGATCTGTTTATTTTGCGTAATGTGATTACGGCTTCATTGTGTGGTAAACGTTCTGAACGTCGTCGTCCTCCTCGATTCTCTCTATGAGCTTCTCGATGTCAGCCTTAGCCTCGTCGCTGAGCTCCTTGAGGTCTACGTTTGGAAGGCGGGTGAACTCTGCTGCAACGAGCTCGTAGCCGTTCTCCTCAATCCACTTCTGGATAGTGTTGAATGCTGTGAACTCACCATAGAGTACGATCTCCATTTCCTCGTTCTCGTTCTCCTCCTCGAAGATTTCCTCTACTCCGAAGTCGATGAGCTCAAGCTCAAGCTCCTCGAGGTCGTAAGGGTTAGCGCTCTTCATGCGGAACATACACTTGCGGTCGAACATGTAGTCAACGCTTCCTGATGTACCGAGTGATCCGCCGCTCTTTGTGAAGTATGAACGTACGTTTGCTACTGTACGGTTGTTGTTATCTGTTGCTGCCTCCACGAGGACTGCGATTCCGTGAGGACCGTATCCTTCGAATACTACCTCCTTGTAATCTGCCTGATCCTTATCGGTAGCTCTCTTGATAGCGCGCTCGATGTTGTCCTTAGGCATGTTCTCGCTTCTTGCAGTCTGGATGAGCGCACGAAGACGTGGGTTACCTGTTACATCTGAACCACCCTGCTTTACAGCGATGGTGATTTCCTTACCGATCTTGGTGAAGACGCGGGCCATGTGACCCCATCTCTTGAATTTTCTCTCCTTACGGAACTCAAATGCTCTTCCCATAACGATTACTTATTCTCGATTCTACCGATGTACTTGTCAATGTCGTAAGCCTCCATAGACTGTGGATACTGATCCTTGATAGTCTCATAGAAACCGAGTGCCTTTGCATTCTGACCGAGCTTCTCTGCTACTGCACCAGCCTTGAGGAGGTAACCTGCAGCAAACATGTTGTCGATTGTTGCAGCAGCCTTCTCGAAGCATGCAAGAGCCTTCTCATAGTTCTCAAGACCTACATAAGCGTCGCCGATGCAAGCTGTTGCACGTGCTGCAAGGATAGCGTCCTTACCCTTGTAAGACTGGAGGTACTTGATTGCAGACTCCCAGTTGCCGAGATGGAGCTCGCAAACACCTGCATAGAAGTAAACTGACTTGCCAGCCTTCTTGCCGTACTCGTCGATGATCTGTGAGAAACCGAGCACGTTGCCGTCGCCGTTGAGAGCAACCTCGTAATCAGCTGCACGGAAGTTCTGCTCTGCGTAAGCCATCTGGCCCTGAGCCTCTACGATCTTTGGCTGGTCAACGAACTTGTACCAGCAGAATACTGCAGCGCAGAGAACTACTGCACCAGCAAGAATAGAAATGAGGAGCTTACCGTTCTTCTCGAAGAACTGCTCTGTCTTTGAAACAGCCTCGACGATTGCCTCGGCATTCTCGTTTTTGATTTCTTTAGCCATATTTAATTTAGTTTTATATTTGTCTGATATGTACCTGATTATGTTTGGCGACGGTACAGTCACTCCAAACAGGCGGCAAATTTAGGAAAAAATGTCCAAACTCCCAATAAATATTTTCATATTCTCAGATGATGTACATTCGTTGGATTTGTCGCTTTAATTCGTTATATTTGCCAAGATATCGCTAATAAGAGATTAACCTATGCCCATTCTTGAGAAAATAGTCATTTCAGATTTCAGGAACATCCTCCTGCAGGAGCTGGAGTTCTCACCGAATGTGAACTGCGTAAGCGGCAACAACGGGGAGGGAAAGACAAATCTTCTTGATGCGATATATTATCTCTCGATGACAAAGAGCGCATTCGCGTTGTCCGATAAATTCAACTTCCGTCACGGAACAGAAGAATTCTCTCTTTCAGGACTTTACAGGATGGAGAACGGCCTGTCGAGCCGTTTTTCGGTGAAGATGACCTCGAAGGGAGAGAAGAAGATGAAGCGCGACGAGAAGCAGTACGGAAAGGTGTCCGAGCATATAGGCGTGCTGCCGGTGGTGATGGTCTCACCTTCGGATATATCGATGGTAAGCGAATCCGGCGAGGAACGCCGCCGCTTTGTCAATGCAGTTCTCTCGCAGATGGACAGGGAATATATGACAGCCCTGCAGCAGTACAACCGTCTGCTGCTCCAGCGTAACAAGATGCTCAAGGAGCAGGATGTGGACAGGGGGCTGCTCGAGGTTATAGATATGCGTATGTCGGCTTTTGCTGAACCGGTCTTCCAGGCAAGAAAGAAATTCGTTGAAGAGCTCACACCTATAGTACAGGAGTACTACAAGGCTCTTTCCGGAGACTCCGAGCAGGTGAGCATCGAGTATGATTCGGAACTTTCAAAGGCTTCTCTTGAGCAGATCCTGTCGGCTTCATACGACAAGGACAGAGTCCTGAAGTACACAGGAGCAGGCATTCAGAGGGATGACTTCCTCTTCAAGATGAACGGCCATCCGATCCGCAGGTACGGCTCCCAGGGACAGCAGAAGTCGTTTCTTGTGTCGCTCAAATTCGCCCAGTACGAGCTGATGAAGAAGAACTATGGCTTTGCACCTATTCTTCTTCTTGATGACGTTTTCGATAAACTCGACATGAGCAGGATTTCCAACCTTCTCGAGATGGTGGCGAGCAACGATTTCGGACAGATATTCATTACAGACAGCAACAAGGTCCGTATGGCAGGAATTGTGGACAAGCTGACTCAGGACAGGGCCTATTTCGACACTTCGGCAGGAACATTCAGACGATTGTAATCAGAGTATGGCTTACGATGCACGACAAAATAAGATGCGCCGTCAGGATGCGGTCGGGATGGAGGATCTGGTGAATCAGTTCATCAGAGAGATGAAGCTTTCGTCCGGTCTGGATAAGGTGCATGCCGCAGCTGCGTGGAATGCGGTGAGCGGTGCAGCTGCCTACACCCTTGAAGTGCGTCTTGAGAGGGGAGTGATGACATGTACTTTGAGCTCGTCTGTTGTGCGTAACCAGCTGTATTTCCAGCTCAACGCTTTGACACAGAGGCTGAACGAGTACCTTTCCAAGGATCCGCTCTTTGCCAGCCAGGGTGCGGAGCCGATTGTTAAAAAATTGATATTGAGATAGATATGAAGATAGTGGCAGATATGGACATTCCCTTCCTCGAAGGTGTTTTTGAGCCATACGGTGAAGTCATATATAAAAAGGGTATAGACATCGTAAAGGAAGATGTCATGGATGCGGATGCGCTGCTGGTGCGTACCAGGACCCAGTGCGATGCCGCCCTTCTGGAAGGTTCTAAGGTGAAGGTTGTTGCATCAGCTACAATCGGTACCGACCATATAGACAAAGAGTACTGCGCTTCGCATGGTATAGAGGTGGCGAATGCCAGCGGATGCAATGCCGGAGGTGTGATGCAGTACGTGTTTTCAGCGGTTTACGGCATAGCAGCCCGCAAGGGAATCAAGCTGGATGACGTGACTTTCGGAGTGGTCGGAGTCGGAAATGTCGGAAGGCTTGTAGCTGACATGGCCGAGTCCTTGGGCTTCAAGGTCATGTGCTGCGACCCGCCGCGTGCGGAGAAGGAAGGACCGGAAGGATTCTGCAGCATAGAGGAGCTTCTGGAACAGTCACAGGTGGTGACACTTCATGTTCCGCTTGACGAGACTACAAGAGGGATGGCAAACGACACATTCTTTACGCTCATGCAGCCTGGAACCATATTCATAAATGCAGCCAGGGGAGAAGTGGTGAATGAAGCGGCGCTGATGGCTGCCTTTCCTAAGCTCGGAGCTGTGGTGATTGACACCTGGAATAACGAACCAAATGTAAATGAAGAACTTCTGGAGCTTGTGGACATTGCTACACCACATATAGCCGGCTACTCCTATCAAGGTAAGGTCAATGGCACGAGAATGGCTGTAAGGGCTGTCGCTGAATGTCTCGGCATAGAGGCTCTGAAGGACTTTTCTCCTGATGATTCGGAAGAGGACCGCCAGCCGGTAAGACTCGACCTCAGGGGAAGAACACATGGCGAGATCGCCGCAGTCCTTCAGTACAACTATCCTATATTCACGGATGACTTCCGTTTCAGGATGGAGCCTCATAAGTTTGAGAAACTCAGGAATGAGTACCAGTACAGAAGAGAAATTGTATTAGAATAACCAAATTGATAACCATTATGTTTAGAAAAGAAGACATCGCGCAGATCGAGCAGAGAGGCTCATCAGTGCAGACAGTTGAACAGCAGGTAGAAAGATTCAAACAGGGCTTCCCTTGGATGAAGATCATCGCTCCTGCAACACCGGAGAGAGGAATCCAGGTTCTTGACGAGGCTGCTGTAGAGGCTGCCGTAAAGTATTACGAAGGTGCTGAAATCAATGGAAAATGCAAGTTCGTTCCGGCTTCAGGAGCTGCTTCGCGTATGTTCAAGGACCTTTTCAGCGGTCTTGACGCATTGAAGGCAGGCAAGGAACTCGCAGACGACGCTCCTGCAGCAAAGTTTGTAGACCAGATCCAGGAGTTCGCATTCTACACACCTGAGCTCTTCGGAGAGCAGACATGCAAGTGCCCTGAGTACCGCAAGGACGTTCTCGCAAAGACACTCACAGACGAGGGACTCGGCTACGGCTCAAAGCCTAAGGGAGTTCTCAAGTTCCATAAATATACCGACGGAGAGATCCGCACCGCATTCGCGGAGCATCTCGTTGAGGCTCAGAACTATATGAGAAACAACGACGGCACAGCAAACCTCGTAGTCACCATCTCTCCTGAGCATCAGCATCTTTTTGAGGAGGCTTATGCTGAAGTGAAGGCCGCTTACGAGGCTAAGTATGGCGTAGCTTACAACATCACATTCACCTTCCAGGACAAGGCTACTGACACTATCGCTGTAGACGTGGAGAACAAGCCGTTCAGAACTGAGACTGACTCCCTCCTTTTCCGTCCTGCAGGACACGGTGCCCTCATCTACAACCTCAATAAGATCGAGGAAGAGGTGGTTTCCATCAAGAATATCGACAATGTAGCAAACGAGAGACTCCTCCCTGAGACAGCAACATGGAAGAAGGTTCTCCTCGGAAAGGCTCTCGAGCTTCGTGACACTCTCCACGGCTATCTCCGTGAGCTTGATGAAGTATGCAGGCCTATTCCTGGTTCTGAGAACAGAGCTGTAGGTATTCCAGGTTATGATCCTATTTATGATGATCTTTGTGCAACACCTGAGGCTATGCAGCTTTGTGACGACATTGAGGCTTTCCTCAAGAATGTACTCTGCATCGAGATGCCTGCTGCAGAGACTCCTAAGGCTAGGGTAGAGGCTCTTCGCGAGAAGCTCAACCGTCCTGTACGTGTTGCAGGTATGGTAAAGAACCAGGGCGAACCTGGCGGCGGTCCTTTCATCATCGCAGAGAAGGATGGTTCGACATCACTCCAGGTGCTCGAAAGCGTTCAGATCAACATGTCGGATGACCACGCACGCAACGCTCTCGCTTCTGCAACACACTTTAACCCTGTAGACATCGTATGCTGCCTCCACAACTATAAGGGAGAAAGCTTCGACCTCCTCAAGTATGTGGATGAGGATGCAGGATTCATCAGCTCTAAGAGCTACCAGGGCCGCGAACTCAAGGCTCTCGAGCTCCCAGGCCTCTGGAACGGTGCAATGAGCAACTGGAACACTCTCTTCGTTGAAGTTCCGCTTGCAACATTCAACCCTGTGAAAGTCGTTCTCGACCTCCTCAGACCAGCTCACCAGAACTAAATGATATAAAAAATCCAAGGTCAATCGAGGCCTTGGATTTTTTTTATATACCTATATTAATATATGCTTATATCTTAAGGAAGGTCTTCTTCTGATAGAGGAAGTAGAGGAAGAGCCAGCTGATGGCAACGAAACCGAAGTCGAGAAGGACGTCCGCCCACTGTGGAGGGAGTTTTTCGGCCAGGCCTCCGAGGAAGAACTTGTTGATGCTGCTGAAACTTATGATTCTCTGAGCCATATAGATGGTGATGGAGTTCATACCTATGACTGCAAAGAACTTTGTCCATTTCTGCCATTTCCTTACATCTATGATATAATAGAAAAGGGCGAACATTCCGACGCTGTATGCTCCTACGACAAGGACGAATGAACTTGACCATAGCATCTTGTTGAGCGGGAATACAAGGCTCCACAGAAGTCCTGTTGCAAGAAGTGCGGCTGCAGCTCCAGCCATATAAAGTGATTTCTTTTTGCCTGAAATCTTTTCTTCCGGGATGCGTACGAACTCACCTGTGAAGATTCCAAGCATCGCTGTTACCACTGCAGGTACAGTGCTGAGGAGTCCTTCCGGATCGAAGCGTCCTCCGTCATAGATGAGTCTGCCCGGAGTGATGAGTCTGTCGATGTAGCCGATGAGGTTGCCTTGCATAGTAAGCACTGCTGCACCTTCTGCGTCTGGAGCCGGAACATAGCAGATCAGAAGCCAGTAGCCGATGAGCACAGCGCCGCAGATGATGGCTCTGGTCTTTGCGCTGAAGTTGATGTACAGGATGGCTGCACACATCCAGGCAAGGCCGATTCTGCCAAGAACACTGCAGATACGCAGGCTTGCAAAGTCAAATTTGAAGAATCCGTTATAGACGACTCCAAGGAAGATGAGTATGAGGGCTCTCTTGAATATCTTGATGTAGATCTGCTTTGAAGTCTTCCCTGAGGCTACCTGTTTAGCATAAGAGAATGGGAAAGACATACCCGCAAGGAAGAGGAAAAGCGGGAATATTGTGTCGTGATGGGTCAGGCCGTGCCATTTTGCGTGTCCCATTGTTGTGGCGAGCCAGCAGTCGGCTCCGCCGGGGAACAGTGAGCATATGGAGATCACGAGCGATGAAAAGCCCATAATGAAGAGCATATCAAATCCTCTCAGGGCGTCGATTGATAGCAGTCTCTGCGGTTTGTTTTCCATTTCTTTACTGATAGGTTTAGTTTATAAGCTGCCTGTTCGGGCAAAAGACCGCCAAAAATAGTAATTTTCTTCCTTTATATTTATAAAATTGTGCGATTCGCGTGAAAATATTGACAAAGTATAAGGCTATTTGTGTATTTTCGCGGCAAATTAGTTATTTATCGTATGAAAAGATTATTTGTAATTTTTGCAATGGCTCTGGCTGTGTTAAGCAGCTGTACTCCTGCGCCTGTGAGGGAGGCTCAGGGTGTTATTGAGAGGACATTCGGTGCTGTACCGTCGAATGTTGAATTTGCAATGCTCGAGAAACCGGACAGCCTTGACACCTATGCACTTTCGGTGAAAGGTAACGTACTTACAGTTGAGGGTACTTCAGCAATCGCTCTCTGTAAGGGTTTCTATGATTTTGTACTTGAGAACGGTTACGGTATCGCAAGCTGGACAGGTGACAGACTTGAGTTCCCTGCTGAACTCTCTGACATGGCACGCAAGAGCGTGACTACTCCTTTCTGCGACCGTCTGTACTACAACGTTTGTACATATGGATACACAACTCCGTTCTGGGGCTGGAAAGAGTGGGAGAAGGAGATCGACTGGATCGCTCTCCACGGTTTCAGCATGCCGCTTGCACCTATCGCAGGTGAGGCCATCCTCGCACGCGTGTGGTCGAAGCTCGGCCTCAGCCAGGAGGAGATCGACGCATATTTCACAGGCCCTGCTCACTTCCCATGGATGAGAATGGGTAACATGACTGCGATCGACGGCGGAATGTCAAAGGAGTGGCACAAGGAGCAGATTGCTCTCCAGCACAAGATCAACGACCGTATGCTCGACCTCGGAATGACTCCTGTATATCAGGGCTTTGCAGGCTTCGTACCTAAGGCTATGAAGGAGCATTATCCTGAAGTGGACATGATGACTACAAAGTGGTCAGGCCACGAAAGCTACATGCTTTCTCCGGTAGACTCACTCTTCAGCGTGATCGGAACAGAGTTCATCAAGGAGTGGGAGAAGGAGTTCGGCAAGGGTAAGTACTACCTCATCGACAGTTTCAACGAACTCGACATCCCATTCGGTGAGAAGGGTTCACAGGAGCGTCACGACAAGCTCCACCACTACAGCAAGACCATCTACGACGCACTCGCTGCAGCTAACCCTGACGCAGTGTGGGTAATGCAGGGATGGATGTTCGGTTACCAGCGTGACATCTGGGATCCACAGAGCGTTGAGGCCCTCCTCAGCGGTGCGCCGGATGACAAGATGATGGTTATCGACCTCGCTGTTGACTTCAACAACTACGTTTGGAAGAACGGAAACAGCTGGGACAACCTCAGCGGTTTCTACGGCAAGTCCTGGATCTGGAGTACAGTGCCTAACTTCGGTGGCCGTACAGCTCTCAAGGGTCCGCTTGACTTCTACCTCAATGGTCACCTCGATGCAGTACGTTCTGAGAACAAGGGTCACCTCACTGGTTTCGGTACATCTCCAGAGGGTGTAGAGAACAACGAGATTCTTTACGAACTCATCTCTGCAGCTGCTTGGAGCGACTCTGAGATCGACCTCGAGGCCTTCCTTGATTCTTACAACAGAGCTCGTTACGGCGTAGCTGACCCAGCTTTCACAAAGTTCTGGAGCGAGCTCCGTCAGTCGGTATATAACAACTTCACCAACAACGCCCGCTTCTTGTGGCAGCAGCGTCCTGCTTACCACAGAGGTGAGACAATGACTATCAACGAGCACTACTTTGCAGGTATCGAGTCATTCCTTTCAGTAGCTGACCAGTACAAGGACAACGAACTCTATGTTACTGACGCTATCCAGTACGCAGCTCTCTACCTTGCTGCAAAGGCAGAGTATGCACTCAAGGCTGCAAACTGGGCTATCGTTGCAGGTGACACTGAGAAGGCTCAGGCACTCGTAGACCAGCTTCTCGAGATGCTCCTCGATATGGACAGACTCCTCGAGTCTCACCCTATCCTCCGCATCCAGAGATGGATGGATATGGCAGCCGAGAACGCTACTTCAGCAGAGGAGACTGCAGCATTCCAGAAGGAGGTGAAGAGACTTGTTTCTACTTGGTCAGGTCCGTCACTCAAGGACTACTCTGCACGTGTGTGGTCAGGTCTTGTAAGAGACTTCTACGTTCCACGTCTTGAGTACTACTACTCAAAGGCTATCAAGGGCGAAGTTGCTGACATGGTGACATTTGAGAACAAGTACCACTATGGTACAGGCTACGGTACAGCTGAGGATGTATGCCCTGCAGGCGAGACTCCAGTGTCTGTAATCGAGCCGTTCGAGAATCCTCTTGCTGCAGCAGTTGAGCTCGTTGAGAAGTACTCTTCAGTTAAGTACGACGACAAGGGCTTCAACCCATATGTTCCTGCAAATGAGGTAGCGTACTGGTGCCCACAGGACTTTGAGGGCAAGTCTAAGAAGAGACTCTATATGACTATCATGGCTACTGACTTTGCTAAGATGAACGGTCTCATGATCACAAACGCTCGTGGTGAGAACGTGAAGATCAGCAAGGTCGAGTTCAAGTCAGGTCCTCAGTGGTTCGGCAAGCTCGATCTTAACGAGAAGATCCGCAATCCACGCCAGGTTGTGAAGATCCCATTCAAGGGACCAGGCTCAACTGCAGGTATGGAAAGAGAGGTTGCAGTCTATGTAACCATCGAAGGCGGCCCACAGTCTTGGGGTATGATCTCACTCTACTAAGATATATCATTGATATATATACGAATACGGCTCTGTGATCTTTGATCACGGAGCCGTTATTTTATATATGACGCTGTCGCTGTTATATCTTCGATGATGTCACTGTCAGCAGATTTCCTGCGGTGTCGGATTTAAGGCCGAAGATGTGGATGTTGTCGCCCGAGGCGGTGCCCAACTTCTTGCGGAGGGTGTCTGTGTCCATCGGGATGTTGCGGGCTGTGACTTCCGCTTCAGGATAGTCCTTGCCGGCGGCTTTGATGCTGCGTTTGTCAAGTGGCTCGCATCTGAGGATCTCATAGACTTTTCCGTACTGCCTGAGCTGAAGGGCCTGTTCAAAGGAGTCCACTATATAATAATGTGTGGATCGTCCCAGTTTGCCTATGCCGAATCTCGCTGAAATCAGGTTGAATGCACCGGCTTTCATCAAGGCTTTGCCTGGCTCAAAGAGCCACTTGCCTGCAGCTTCCAGAGGCTTTTCTGCAGGATGTGCAGTAGACTCTCTTTCTTCTGAAGATTTGAATGTAAGGCCTTGGTATTCAGTGGAATCGTTGCCAATCTCACAAGTGATTACAGTGTAATCTCCATCCCAATCCCTGTCCATCCAGATCAGGAGCTCCTTGCATTCTCCACCTGCTGCCACGATGTGAATCTCGCGGCACTGTCTGCCCAGACGTTCGGCCGCCATAGTAATGTCAGCCATAGGGGAGAGCTTGATCAGAAAATGAGGGGCGATTCTGAATATATCCTCCTTCAATCCCAGGACATCAGGCTGGCAATCTTCTATCAGGAACACCTTCTTGCCGCCTTCTCCGCGTCTTGCCGGATCCATATAGACTATGTCAGGAGCAAAGTCTCCAAGTACATCAGTGACTGTGCTGCCTTCCTCTTTGGAAACCATCTTGTTGCTGATGACGATGTTGCCTGCACCAAGAACTGAGAAGTTATGCTTGGCGGCCTCAGCAAGCACAGTCTGCATCTCGTTGTACAGCACCTTGTCTGCTACTTTCGAGAAGAACCAGCTGTCCACTCCGAAGCCTCCCGTAAGGTCGGCCAGCTTCATTCCTTCACCTGCAATCCTGCGTGCGAGACCTGCCTTGTAGCGTGCTGTGCCGCTGCTGCTGCACTGCTCGGCTGAAAGTTTAAGGGGGAAGATGAGCTCCGGCTCATCGTACCACTCCTGGACTTTGCCCCTGAGCTTGCGACGGCTTTCAATGCAGTTCACAGCCAGTTCCATGTCTATTGCAGGCCATTTGGCCTTGTCCAGAATGAGCCTGGTTGTGTCATCTGTCATATGTCCTGATACGAATGAAGTCAGATTGTTCATCTTGCAAGGTTTTCTGCGTTAAATTTTATGCAAAAATAGGCTTTTTGTTGAATATTTATCAGTATATTTGCTCGGATAGACGTGAAAACGTAAAATCCGACCATTAAGATAAAACTATTAACTATAAAAACCATATGGAAAAAGATTTCAGAACCGTTGTCCAGAGCTGGCTGGACGGAAATTTCGATGAAGCTACAAAGGCACAGATCAGAGAGCTTCAGGCAAATGACCCTGTAGGTCTTGAGGATGCATTCTACAGAAACCTCGAGTTCGGTACAGGTGGTCTCCGCGGTATCATGGGTGTTGGTACCAACCGTATGAACAAGTACACAGTAGGTATGGCAACACAGGGTCTCGCAAACTACATGAAGGAGAACTGCGAGGGTCCTCTCAGCGTATGCATCTCTTACGACAGCCGTAACAACAGTCCTGAATTCGCACAGATCGCAGCAAACGTGCTCGCAGCAAACGGCATCCACGTATATATCTTTGACAAACTCCATCCGATCGCTCTCATGAGCTACTCTGTAAGACTTAAGAAGGCTACAGCCGGTATCATGATCACAGCGTCACACAACCCTAAGGAGTACAACGGCTACAAGGTGTTCTGGTCAGACGGAGCACAGGTCAAGTCTCCGGTTGACAAGGAGATCGTTGATGAAGTGGCAAAGATCACAGACCCTTCAATGGTGAAGTTCGAGGCTGCTGAGGGCGCTGCCCCTATCGAGGTTATGGGCCACGAGATGGATGAGGCTTATCTTGACTCAGTGATGACTCTTATGCTCTCTCCAGAGGCACGCGAGGCTCACAAGGACATCAAGATCGTTTACACTCCTATCCACGGATCAGGTGTAGAGATCGTTCCTGAGTTCCTCCAGAAGCTCGGTTTCGAGAACATCTATCATGTTCCAGAGCAGGACGTAGTGGACGGAAACTTCCCTACAGTTATGTCTCCAAACCCAGAGGAGCCTTCTGCACTTGCAATGGCTGTTGCAGTTGCTGAGAAGGAAGGTGCTGACCTTGTTATGGCAACTGACCCTGACGCTGACCGTATCGGTATCGCAGTACGCGACAACGAAGGCAAGATGGTTCTTCTCAACGGTAACCAGACAGGTTCTATCCTTACTTACTATATCCTCCGCCGCTGGTCAGAGCTCGGAAAGCTCGACGGCAAGCAGTACATCGTGAAGACTATCGTGACTACTGAGCTCATGCGTGCAATCGCTGAGAAGTACGGCGTCAAGGTCTACAACGTACTTACCGGCTTCAAGTGGATTGCTGACGTGATCAAGAAGAACGAAGGCGAGACAACATTCGTATGCGGTGGTGAGGAAAGCTACGGCTTCAACGTAGGTGAGTTCGTACGTGACAAGGATGCTCCTATCTCTTGCGCAATGGTTGCAGAGTGCGCCGCTTGGGCTGCAGCACAGGGCAAGACTCTCTATCAGCTCCTCCAGGACATCTATGCTGAGTTCGGCTACTACAAGGAGTCACTCATCTCAGTTACCAAGAAGGGTAAGGCTGGTCTCGAGGAGATCGCTCAGATGATGGTAGACTACCGCAACAATCCTCCTAAGGAGCTTGCAGGTTCACCTGTCATCAAGGTCATTGACTACACTAAGCCAGAGGAGACAGGTCTCCCTTCATCTAATGTCCTCCAGTTCTACAACGAGGCAGGTGATGTGGTTACAGTTCGTCCTTCAGGTACAGAGCCTAAGATCAAGTTCTACTTCGGTATCAAGGGATCTGACGCTGACGCAAAGAACGAGGCTCTCAGAGCACAGTTCAGCAAGTAATTACATATATTTATATATATGAGGCCGTTCCTTAAAAGGGACGGCCTTTTTCGTCATATGGTCTGAACCTTGCAATATTTCAAGGGAACTTTTTAAAATATATGATATATGAAAAGAATAATAGCAATTTTGGCGGTTGCGCTCGCAGGCGCGATCTACTCTTCAGACGCTGACGCTTGTACAGGTATATCACTTACGGCTCAGGACGGCAGCAGGGTAGTGGCGAGGACCGTCGAATGGGCGGCGACGCCGATGCAGTGCGGCTATGTGGTCGCTCCGCGTGGCCACGTCCATCAGTCCTACACGCCGACAGGCGAAAACGGACTTAAATATAAGTCTGTATATGGATATGTAGGTATATATACGGAATATGAGCCGTTTGTTGTAGAGGGAGTCAACGAGGCCGGCCTGTCCGCCGGACTTTTCTTCTTCCCGCAGTACGGCGAATATGCACCTTATAATTCTGCAGACAATGCAAAGACTCTCTGCGATATGCAGTTTGTCTCTTGGGTGCTCTCGGGATTCTCAACCATCGATCAGGTGAAGGCCGCATTGAAAGAGATCGACCTTGTCACTTTGGATCACAAGATCGGCGCTGTGCACTGGAGAATCGCTGAGCCTAACGGCAGAATGGTTGTCCTTGAGATTGTCGGAGGAGTTCCTCATTTCTATGAGAACACCCTTGGAGTGCTTACAAATGCCCCGGGCTTCAACTGGCATATGACAAATCTCAACAACTATGTAAATCTTCAGCCTGGCTCGGCTCCGAACAATACCATTGCAAAAGGCATAACCCTTTCTGCACTCGGACATGGAAGCGGAATGCTCGGACTTCCAGGTGATTTCACATCTCCTTCAAGATTTGTACGTGCGACATTCTTCCAGACTACATCTCCGGTGTGGGCTACAGGTTTTGACACAGTGGTGCAGGCCTTCCACATCCTGAACAACTTTGACATCCCGATCGGAAGCCAGCACACACAGGCAGACATGCCTAAGGGCCTCCCAAGCGCAACACAGTTCACTGCGGTCACAGACCAGACTGCAATGAAGCTCTACTACCGAACAGCGTGGAACAGCAACATCAGGTGCATTGACCTTATGAGCATAGACTTTTCTAAGATCAAGTACCAGTCGCATCCTCTGGATCCTGTCCAGCAGCAGCCGGTGGAGATGGTGAAGGTGAAGTAGTGCATCCGTCCGGAGGTGCCAGCAAGGCCGACTGACGCTGAAGGCTCCATATATATGCAGAAGGCGTGGACCGTACCCGGCCCACGCCATTTCGTGTTTTTATTTTACTCTACGAGTGTCATCTCCTCCATCAGATGATCCGCATCCGCCACCTTGTCGATGGTGAAGAGGACGTATCTGATGTCCAGTGAGATGTTTCTGCATATTTCCGGATCGAAGACGATGTCGCTCATTGTGCCTTCCCACACTCGGTCGAAGTTGATACCGATCAGGTTACCGTCGGCATTGATGACCGGGCTTCCTGAGTTGCCTCCTGTTGTGTGGTTTGTCGCGATGAAGCAGACAGGGACCTCTCCTGTAGCGTCTGTCCACTGACCGAAGTCGCGTTCAGCGTAGATGTCGCGAAGGCGCTGAGGGATGTTGTAGTCGAAGATCTCAGGATTGTCCTTCTCCATGATGCCCTTGATGGTTGATGAAGGCATATAATATACTCCGTCGGAAGGGGAGTAGCCCTTGATGTGTCCGTAAGCCACTCGGAGAGTGAGGTTGGCATCCGGATAGAATGCCTTAGGCACTCTCTGGGTGCGGCAGTACACCATCTGTCCGCGCATATAATCACGATAAGCGAGCTGGAGATCCTGGTTTAGCTTTGTTGTAACAGGCTGGATGTCAGAAGAGTACCACTTGAGGAATTCGTTGAAGAATTCTGTTGCAGGATCCTTCAGTACAGCCTCTCTGTCTTCTGCAGTCAGAGCAGCAACCTTTGCAGGGTCGATGAAGATGGAGTTTGTGAAGATGTCCTCAGCCCATGCCTCGATCGAGCCGTAAGCCGCAAGTTCCTCCTTGTAGTATGCAGGCTTGAAGTCTGCAGGAACGTTCTTCTCGTACTCGTTCATGATCGCAACGAAAGATTCCTTGTCGATAGGGAGGTGCCAGTCCTTGTAGAATGACTCAGCAAGTTCGTCAGCCTTAGCCTTGTCAAGAGTCACTTCCGAGTCGGTCTTCTTGAAGAGTCTTGCAAAGCTCATTGCGAAGTTGGCCACCTCGACAGTACGTACAGTCTCAGTGTAGTAGTCTGTAGCGAACTGATATGGCTCAAGCTCTGCATATATTCCTTCAATCTTTGCGATCACTCCGTCGAATTCGCCGCCCTTCGCCCATTTGTCGAAGGCCTTCTCGAATTCCTGCTTGGTCTGCACGGTCTTCATCTTCTTGATGCCCTTGACCTCGCCCTGCCACTTCTTCCAGGCGTTAGCGACGTTCGCATTCTTTGAAGAGTACTGGATGCGCACCTTCTGGCTTTCGTTCATATATTTCTTCATGATGTCCAGGCGGAGTGTGCGGAGATGGATCTTGTGAGGGTCACCGATTTCCTCGATGTAGCGTACGCCCTCCGAGTGGATATATTCCTGAGTGCGGCCAGGGAAGCCGTAGATGAAGGTGAAATCGCCTTCCTGTACGCCCTTGGTCGAGATCTTGAAATATTTCTTAGGCTGGTAAGGGACGTTGTCCTTTGAATATGCTGCAGGGTTGTTGTCCTTGTCCGCGTAGATTCTGAAGATCGAGAAGTCGCCTGTGTGACGAGGCCACATCCAGTTGTCTGTGTCGCCGCCGAACTTTCCGATCGATGACGGCGGAGCGCCTACGAGGCGGATGTCAGAGTACTCGCGATAGAGGAAGAGGAAGTACTGGTTGCCGTAGTAAAGTGCCTCTACGGTTGCTCTGAGGCCGTCCCCGTCTTTGGTTGCCTCCTTGATGAGCTTGTCTGAGTTAGCTTTCACAAGGTCTGCGCGCTCCTGCTCTGTCATTGATGGATTGTAACCGTTGAGAATCATGTCGGTCACGTCGTCCATTCTTTCCAGGAAGCTGACTGTAAGGCCTTTGTTAGGAAGTTCTTCTTCTCTGCTCATTGCCCAGAAGCCGTCGCGGAGGTAGTCGTGCTCCACGCTGCTGTGCTGCTGGATCTGGCTGTAGCCGCAATGGTGGTTGGTGATGAGAAGACCTTCAGCGGAAATCAGCTCTCCGGTACAGCCGCGGCCGAACAGCACGACAGCATCCTTGAGGGATGCCTGGTTGATGTTGTAGATGTCGTCGGCACTGAGCTTGAAGCCCTTCTCCTGCATATCAGCGATACGCTGCGAGATAAGCGAAGGCAGCCACATACCTTCATCAGCCTTGGCTGAAAAGATGGCTGTGCTTGTCAATGCGATGATTAACAATAACTTTTTCATATTTACCTATGTTTTTACTTTAATTCAGTACATGTATACATATACAAAGGTACGAAATAATATCAGAAAACCGTCCGACGAATCTCTTCGGCGGACGGCTGCTGTTCGTTCAATAGTTATGTCTAACAAATCTATGTCTCGATTATGTGTATTTGCACAAACTGTGCCGTAGTGTGTCAAACGGGGGCTTTTTATATGATTGTAGTGATTATTTCCGCTACTTGTCTTATAGTCCAGGCACAGAGAGTGAGCAGGCTGATTATCCATGCTATGAACAGGACGAGTCCCGGACGCCAAGACGGTGATTTCAGGTTGAAGGTCAGCATCACTCCGTTGTAGAGGAACCAGATGCAGAGGATGCCTGCCGCTACAGCCAGAAGTACCCAGAATGTGTGGATGTCTGTAATCTGTGCCATTATCATCTCTTCGTTAGCCGGGAGGTTCCATTCTTCAATAAACTCATCGTGGATTTCCTCATAGATTTCGTGCTGGATGATCTGAGGCAGGGCAGGGATGATGAATGTAGAGAGGAGTCCACCTGCGCCGGCTGTCAGGAGCATAAGTCCAAGGAAGACGCCTCCGACCCTCTTGAAGGCCTGACCGGCAGGGGATTCTACTGCATCTTTCACCTCTTTTCCCAATTCGAAATCCTTTGAGCGGTAACCGTCAAGGCTGACTGGTTTTCCCTTCATTTCGCGTTTCTGTTCCGCTGTACGTGCTGCCGGAGTCGCTATCCACAGACAGATGTAGCCAAGGAATGAAATCCCAAGGAACAGCTCGACATCTGCAAATGCTCCAATGAAGAACATGATGATGAAGGCAAGTCTGAATAGCACCTTGTCGACTCCGAAGTACAGTCCGAGGCCTGAGCATACACCGCCGAGCACCCTCTCGTCAATGTTTCTGTACAGTTTCCTGTTTCTTGGAGCTTTGGGTTCTTCCTTCTGCTCCTCCTGCTGTGGACTTTCCTGCTCTATGTCGCTCTGAGCCATCTCTTTAGGATCGCCGATTCTTTTCTTGATGTTGTTCACCATTTCCAGATTCACGACCATTCCGGGGATGCAGACCTCCCTGAGCAGCTCTGATATGCGTTCTTCAATGTCTGCTGCGATTTCTTCGGCCATGTCGCTTCCGTTGAACGCAGCCTTTATATCGTCAAGGTACTGACCGAGTTCCTGATAGGCGTCGGACTCTATTGTAAATGAATAGCCTGCAAGGCTTATATTTTCTGTTGTTTTCATCTTTGGTTATGCTTTCGATCCGTTTCTGATTGATTCTATGCCGCGGGACAGTTCGTCCCAGGCTGCGTCAAGGCCTGCAAGCTGTTCTCTGCCGTAGTCGGTGATCATGTAGTACTTGCGTGGCGGACCTTGTGGGGATTCCTCCCATCTATAGGTCAGCAGACCGAGTTTCTTGAGGCGGATGAGCAGGGGATAGGTGGTACCTTCGGCAACTATAATATCGACCTCCTTCAACTTCTGGATTATCGATGAGGCGTACTCATCTCCAGAAGCCAGGATAAGGAGGATGCTGTACTCCAGCACTCCTCGTCTCATCTGGGTCTTGTTATTTTCTATTATGCTTTCCATATATTATTGTCCTTCAGTGAATTTGCGAATGTTATCTGCAGTGGGACTTACACCTCTCATCTGGCATTTTTCAGTAGCTGTCTTTGCTTCAGGAGCAGCAATCCAGATGGCAAGATACACCCAGAAACCTGCAGATCCGCAGAACAATCCTACCAAGAATATCACTCTGATAAGGACAACATCTATGTCGAAGAAGGCGGCGAGTCCGCTGCAGACTCCTCCGATTCTTTTGTCATCAGGATTTCTGAAGAGTTTCTTTACGGGTTCTGCCTGCTCTGTGCACTTTTCTTCATCCTGTGGGGTAGGGGCTTTATCTGGATAGCCGAGCTGGCCGATGACAGCCTCTGTCATAGCAATGTCCACGACTTCTCTTCCACCGAGCCTTCCCTTGAGCAGGTCAGCTATCCTGGCTTCCAGTTCGTCCATCACTTCATTGCTTGAAACTCTACCCTCAAGCGATGCCTTGAAACGCTCGAGATAGTCATTCAAGTAGTTGTACGCATCATCGTCAATGGTGAAGCTACATCCTCCGATAGCAACATTAACTGTCTTTTTCATCTTATCATCAATTAATTAAGTTATTATTTCAACCTGTTTTACCCGTTTTGCGAGTAATTGGAATCCAACACAAAGTATTCCAACACCACAAAGATATATAAATTTTTGAATACCTTGCAACACAAGGTACTAATTTCGGCATTATTTATTTTTCGTAGAAAAATTTAGTATTATATTTGCCGCTTGAATAATTGACACCTTTATGAAAAGACTTATCCTGATGTTTGCATTGCTGCTTCCTGTACTTGCAGCCGCACAGAATGAAACCCTGATTTCAAAGAACGAAATGTACAAGTCACATATGAATCTTGAGTTCTACACCAGTACAAATGCATATTTTACTGAGAACCAGTTCGATGAACTCTCTTTCAAGATCAATAGGGTGAGACTGGAAATCTACGGAAAGCTTAATGACCGTCTTTCATATCATTTCCGTCAGTCGTTCAACCGCTACTATAACCCACATTCTCTTGACAACCTTGCTTCGTCTATCGAGTACGCCAACATCACTTGGCGCGGATCTGACAAGTTTTCGCTGGTTGCCGGAAAGCAGTTTGTTGCCCTTGGAGGTTATGAGGCTTATGTGAATGCACTGAGAGTGAGGGAGTTCTCAGAGTTCAATAACAATGTTGCAGTGTACCAGGCAGGTCTTATGGGAGTCATGGACTTCAATGAGGATCAGCAGCTCCTCTTCCAGGTTGTGAACAACAGAAGCGGAAGCGACAGCGACCTTTATGTTTATGGCAGACCTGACGGATTGGAGCAGTCAAAGATTCCTCTTCTCGCTACATTGAACTGGAACGGTTTCTTTGCAGACAGAGCCCTTCATTTCCGTTATTCAGCATCTGCAGGTCAGCTTGCGCAGGGCAAGAACATCTACTACCTTACTTGTGGTAATGTCTATGAGAAGGGGCCGATCGTAGCGTATTTTGATGCGATGTACTCTCGTGAGGGACTCGACTGCCAGCAACGCGTAACCACACTCCAGGGGGAGGGTGCAGGATGGCTTCCTCAGACAGCTCAAAATGTTCAGTATCTTACACTTATCGCAAATTTTGACTACCAGTTCCATCCTAAGTGGAATGCATATGTAAAGGGTGCATATGAGACTGCAAGCGTTTACGAGGCTAACGGCGTCTTTGCAGAAGGACGTTATGTGACATCATGGAACGCTCAGGGTTGTCTCGAGTGGTTCCCGCTTTCTGAGGACAAGGGCTTCAAGGTGTTCGCTCACTATCTTTACAAGGGACACGAGCTTACTAAAAACGCAGAAGCGCTGATGGCGGTTGTTCCGCACACTCAGCGCATCTCACTTGGAATTGTTTATGTAATTCCTGTTTTCTAAGACTTTTTTCCCATCAGCTTTTCGATTACGACAGCTATGGCGCCGTCGCCTGTCACGTTGCAGGCCGTGCCAAAGCTGTCCATTGCTATATACAGGGCTATCATCAGCGCCTGTGCTTCCTGATTGAATCCAAGCATTGACTGAAGCAGTCCCAATGATGCCATAATTGCACCTCCAGGAACGCCTGGAGCGGCTACCATTGTGATTCCGAGCATACAGATGAAGCCGGCGAACATTCCGAAATCATATGGCATTCCCTGCATGATCATAAGTGCAAGGGCACAAGCCACGATCTTGAGGGTACTGCCTGACATATGTATGGTCGAGCAAAGAGGGATAACAAAGCCGGATATGTCTTCAGACACGCCGTTCTTTCTTGTCTGCTCGAGGGTTACAGGGATAGTAGCTGCAGAAGACTGGGTGCCGAGGGCTGTGAAATAGGCCGGAAGCATGTTCCAGAGCAGCTTGAACGGGTTTTTCCTTGCAAATCCTCCTGCTATGCAGAACTGAAGGATCAGAATACCTATGTGTATAAGGAAGATGATTCCGATGATCTTGATGAAGACCGTCAGAATCGAGAACACCTGTCCGACAAAGGTCATATTAAGGAATATGCCGAAGATATATAACGGAAGCAGGGGAATGATGGCTGTCTTGATGGTCTTTACGATGATCTTTTCAAAATCGTGCATCGCATCATTCAAGGTGGTCTTTCCTAATGAGGCAAGGCCAAGACCGAGGGTGAATGCAAGCACAAGGGCTGTCATCACATTCATGAGTGGGGGAATGGTGACGCTGAAGTAAGGGCTCAGTTCTGCAGCTGTCTCAACATGCTGCATTGCTGATTGGTCTATCATTCCAGGGAAAAGTGCGGCTCCTGTAAGATATGATACAAGGCCCGCAAAGATGGTCGAGCCGTAGGCGATGGCAACAG
>CANBDZ010000027.1 GCA_947367375.1 uncultured Bacteroidales bacterium
GTGTTATTGCTCCACTCCGAGAGCTTGGTCACGAAGATGCCGGGGGTGTAGTCCATGGGTCCACCATTGAGACGGGTGAAGGGAAGGATGGTGACGAGGTTGGGCTTGGAGCCACCGAACGACTGGTACTCGGTGCCGCGGGCGCTCTCGTTACCGATGAGGTTGGGATAGGTGCGGCACAGACCTGTGGGGCGCACGGCCTCGTGGGCATTGACACAGATGTGGTGCTTGGCAGCCTCAGTCACGGCATAGAGGTAGTGGTTGACCATCCACTGGCCGTAGTGGTACTCGCCACGAGGGATGATGTCGCCCACGTAGCCGCTCTTCACAGAGGTGTAGCCGTAGCGGTTCATCAGCTCATAGGCCTCCTTCATGTGACGCTCATAGTTGCGCACCGATGAGGAGGTCTCGTGGTGCATCATAAGGCGCACGCCCTTTGAGTGAGCATACTCGTTGAGTGCAGCGATGTCGAAGTCAGGATATGGAGTCACGAAATCAAAGACATAGTCCTTGTTGCAGTTTGCCCAGTCTTCCCAACCTTCGTTCCAGCCTTCTACAAGCACCTGGTCGAAGCCGTGCTCAGCTGCGAAGTCGATGTAGCGGCGAACCTTCTCGTTGTTTGCAGAGTGGCGTCCGTTAGGGGTTGCATTCTTGTAATCAGTCTTGCCGAGCTGAACTGAAGCGAAGTCATCAGTGTAGTTCCAAGAACCCTTTCCAGAGATCATTTCCCACCATACGCCGATGTACTTCACAGGCTTGATCCAGTCTGTCGACTCAAGGGCACAAGGGTCGTTGAGGTTGAGGATAAGGCGTGAAGCAAGCTGTGCTGTAGCGCTAGGAGCCACCTGTACTGTTCTCCAAGGAGTGTTGCAAGGAGTCTGCATACGGCCTTTCCATCCCTGAGCGTCAGGAGTAAGATGTGACACGAAAGTGAAGGTCTTTGGATCGAGGTCAAGGTGCATACAAGGGTAGTCTACGAGGGCAGCCTCATGGATGTTGATGTAGAGACCGCTGTCTGTACGCATCTGGAGTGATGTCTGCACACCGTTAGAAGAGAACGGAGTCTGAGAGTCGTTAGGATTGAGGGCAGCCTCCATCTTTGCGCTGATCTCGCTGAGACGTGACTCTACGAAGTTGTACTCCTGAGTGTCATAGTCACCAGGTACCCACCAAGCTGTGTGATCACCTGCAAGAGCGAACTGAGTGAGCTCTTCCTTGATCACGAAGTAGCTGAGGTTTCTCTGGTATGGGAACTCATAGCGGAAGCCGAGACCATCGTCATAGAGACGGAAACGGATCGCCATCTTCTTGTCAGATGAAGTCTGAACGAGGTTCACGAGGAGCTCGTTGTAGTGGTTGCGGATCTCCTTCTCCTCTCCCCAAACTGGCTCCCAAGTCTCGTCGAAAGTAGCAGTCTCTACGCTTTCCACTGCGAATCCGTCATAGAAAGAGTAGCAAGGCTGACGGTCTTCCTTAGAGATTGTACCGTCCTGGTTGAAGACAAGCTCCTGTGCCTTGAGGACACCGCGGAACTCGAAACCGAGGTTCGAAGGGAGGATGACCTTCTGGTCACCATAGTTGAGGGCGTACTGAGGAGTTCCTTCCGCTGTAAGGTGGAAGGTCATCTCCATGTTACCTGAAGGTGACTTGAGTGTCTGTACATCAGTCACTTCTGCAGGTTTCTCTGCGCAGCCCGCGAGGATCGCAAGGGCTGAAAGGGCTGTAAGTATTTTCTTCATATCTTGTTATTGATTATTTCG
The DNA here is from genome assembly GCA_947367375.1 of uncultured Bacteroidales bacterium. Taxonomy (GTDB): domain Bacteria; phylum Bacteroidota; class Bacteroidia; order Bacteroidales; family UBA932; genus Cryptobacteroides. The sequence continues at coordinate 1,761 of CANBDZ010000027.1, forward strand.
TTGAGATGCCCGGCCGGGCCGGGCATGACGTACTATTTCTTATATTCGATCACGATGGCTGTCTTTGGTGCCACTACTGTTGCATCCGACACTTCGAACGGCTCGCCTGTGAGGACGTCAACACCTCCTGTGAGGCCTTCCGAGATCTCGGCATAGTAAGTCCAAGGGACGTTCTTGTTCTCGAGGGAGTTGTTGATATATACGAACACGACTTCGTCGTCATCATAACGGAAATATCCGTAAGTGTTGTCACGCGAGAGGAAGTGCTTTGTCTTTCCGTTGTGGATCACATCCTTTGTCTTTCTCCACTGGAAGAGTGTCGAGAAGTGGTTGAGAAGGTCCTCAGCCTGTCCCTGAGGTACTGCAAGGCCGTCAGTGTTCTTTGTAGCAGCCTTACGTCCTTCTGCTGTAAAGAGGTCCATCTCATCACCAGGCCATCCGCCAGGGAAATCCACGCGGAGAGCTCCGTGGTTGCCGTAGTCGTGCGGCAGACGTGCAGTCTGCATGACCTCGTCACCGGCAAAGATCTGAGGATAACCGCGCATTGTTGCAAGAAGCACATTGGCAATCTTCAGACGTGCAGGATCCTTCTTCACGATGTCACCGATGCGTGGTGTGTCGTGGTTACCTGCAAAGATCAGCATATTCGACATATCCTGATAGACAAAGTCATGAGAAACAATGTCATAGATTGCTGCAAGTCCCTGGCCCCAACCGCCGTTGTCGTTAGGAAGACCTGCCTCGATAGCGTCTCTCAACGGGAAGTCCATGATAGACGGAAGGTTCGAGTTGAAACCGTCTTTGTTGGCATTGTCCTTCTGCCAGTAAGCAAGCTGAGGGATTGAAGATGTCCACACCTCGCCTACGATGTTGAAGTCAGGATACTCATCAGTGATAGACTTGCACCACTGCGCCATAGGCTCTTTCTCGTTATATGGATAAGTGTCTACACGGAAGCCGTCGAGACCTGACCACTCGATCCACCAGATAGCCCACTGCTGGAAGTATCTGAGAACATAAGGGTTGTCAAGGTTCATATCCACCATCGATCTGTCGAACCAGCCGCTCTCGTGGTAGTAGAGATCTGCCTCAGAAGCATTGTAGTCCATATTTGAAGAGAAGCAGATGTTAGATCCTGTGTAAGTGTCGAACACATGGTACCAGTCAGCGAAAGGAGTGTCCTCCATCCACCAGTGCTTTGATCCGCAGTGGTTAGGGACGATGTCCATGATGATCTTGAGATCCTTCTCATGCGCCTTCTGAACGTACTCCTTGAAGAGGTCGTTGGTTCCGAAACGTGAGTCGATGTGATAGTAGTCTGTACAAGCATAGCCGTGATAAGAATGCATAGGCTGGTTGTCCTCAAGGAGAGGAGTACACCAGATTGCAGTCGCGCCGATGCCTGAGATGTAGTCCAGATGATCTATGATACCCTTAAGGTCACCTCCGTGACGTCCGAAGAGGTCATCGCGGTTGTACTTGTCAACTGTGTTCTCTGTTGAGTCGTTGCTTGTGTCACCGTTTGCAAAGCGGTCAGGCATGATGAGGTAGACCATGTCCGCTGTAGTGAAGCTCTTGCGCTCAGCTGATCCATCCTCACGTGCAGCGATCTCGTACGGATACTTGAAGGTGTTTCCGTCTTTTGAGAATACGATGTAGTAAGTGCCGGGAGCTGCATTTGCTGCGATCTTCACATCCACGAAGAGGAAGTTAGGGCTGTCTGCCTTGTTTATCTTCTCGACAGCAACTCCTTTACCCCCTTCGATAGTTACATTGTACTCAGAGATGTTCTCTCCCTGCACAAGAAGCTGGAGAGGCATCTTCATTCCTGTCCACCATGAAAGCGGTTCCACGCGGGTAACCTGCTCTGCTGTTGCGTCAGCAACTGATTCTGGGTTGAAAGCCGGGCCCGAGCAGGCTGCAAGGGCTACGGTTGTCAGTGCTATGATGATTTTCTTCATATTCTGATTGATTAGATTCCTCGACAAGCTCGGAATGACAGAATGTTACTCTGCTGTGATTTCGTATGACCAAGGAGCCTTGAGCTCTGCCTTCACTGTCACCTTGTTGCCAGGGAGAGTACGTGTGAACACGAGAGTGCTGTCATCTGTAGAAACGATCTCGAACACACCGCCCTTGTCGCCTGCAGAGAGAGCAGGGTTTGCGTGACGGGTCTCGATGAGCCACTTGTAGAAGTCAGTGTACTCGTTCTCCTCCCAAGCCGGTACCGGGTCTGTCTCAAAGAACTCGAATCTCTTGTTCCAGCCGATCTCCTGACCTGTGTAGATAAGAGGCTGACCGTTAGGAAGGGTGAAAGTGAGGACTGCCATAAGCTTTGCAGCGTCACCCATTCTCTCGAACTCTGTTCCTGCCCAAGAGTTCTCATCATGGTTAGATGTGAACATGAGGCGGAATGCGTCAGCAGGGTTGTTTGCAGCGTCCTTCTCGATGTAAGCTACAAGTTCCTCCACACCTGACTTGCCCTGAGCAATAGCGTTGAGGAGGTGGTGGAGCTCCCATGCATACGATGCATTGAAGTCAGAAAGCGTGTGAAGCTTTGGCTCCTCACCCTCTGCAAGCCAATACATATGCGGGTAGTCAGCGCGAAGTCCTGCGATGGTCTCCTGCCAGAACTCGAGCGGAACCTCACAAGCCATGTCACAACGGAAGCCGTCGATGCCGCGCTCCATCCAGAAGCGGAGGGCAGCCTGCATTCCTTTCCAAACCTCAGGATTCTCATAGTTGAGGTTTGCTGTGTCAGACCAGTCTGCTGTGTAAGTTGTATTTCCTTCAGCATCGCGCTCGTACCACTCCGGAGCCTGTCCTGTTACCCAGACAGCGTCAGGTGAAGTGTGGTTAGCCACCCAGTCAACAATGACGCGGAGTCCGAGTCTGTGAGCCTCAGCTACAAAGTTGTCAAAGTCCTCGAGAGTTCCGAACTCCGGGTTGATGTCGCAGTAGTTCTTCACTGCATAATAAGAACCGAGTGTACCTTTACGTCCTTCCACTCCGATAGGATAGATAGGCATGAGCCATACGATGTCCACGCCGAGCTCTGCAAGGCGAGGGAGCTGCTGCTGAGCTGCAGCGAATGTTCCTTCCGGTGTGTACTGACGTACGTTCATTTCGTACACAACTGAGTTTTCAAGTGGTTGCTGCTGTGGGGCCTGTGTGCATGCGAGGGCCATAAGGGCAGCGCAGATTGCTATGATTGTCTTCTTCATATCTTTTGGTTATTATTTTTCTTAATTCTCTGCGAGGATTGTTGCTGATGTTGGAGCTGCTGTGATGTAGGCTCCTGAGTAGGCTGTGAGACCTTCTGCGTCAGCTTCGCCGTCCTTTGCGAGGACTGTGTAGTTGCCCTGCGGGATCTCCACTCTTGCTCTCTTCTTCGAGCCGTTGAGGAGGACTGTAAGCGACTTCGCTGAGTCGATTCCCTCAAGACCGCTGATACGGAATGCCACTACACAAGGATCATCCACTTCGATGAACTGAAGCTTCTCACGTACAAGCTCTGCGTCGCCGAGGCAGAAGCCAGGATGAGCGTGGCGGATGGCCGCAAGTGCTGCGTAGTATCTCACAAGGTCGTTGTACTTTGTCTTGTATGTCCAGTCAATTGCATTGATAGAGTCAGGCTTGTTGTAGCTGTTCTTCACGCCCTGCTTGTGACGGTAGAGTTCCTCACCGTTGAAGATGAAAGGAATACCCTGAGAAGTGTAAACTGCTGTCTGAGCGAGCTTTACCATAGCAAGACGCTCTTTCTCAGTAGCTTTTGTAGCCTCCTCAAGACGGTCACGGAGACAGTGGTCATCGTGGCAGCTCACATAGCTCACGTGCTGGAGAGGGCTGTTTGTCCAACGCTCTACAGTCACCTGAGGATGCTCCACACCACCTGCGATACCGAACTCGACGTTAGCCTTGTTGCCCGCAATACCGTCCATGAAACCTGCGTTCTCGCAGCCGAGCGGACCGCGGACAGCGTCACGGATGTTGTCGCTGAATGCACCGACCTTGTCGAGCATATATGTATTTGCCTTAAGGGCGATCTCTTCTGCTGGATATGCAGGAGCTGAAGCAGCCCAACCCTCACCGTAGATCACGACATTAGGATCGATAGCGTGGAGACGCTCACTGATGAGGTTCATTGTCTCGATGTCATGGATAGCCATAAGGTCGAAACGGAAGCCGTCGATGTGGTACTCCTTCATCCACCACTCGAGGGACTCGACCATATATTTGCGGAACATTTCCTGCTCTGAGGCTGTCTCATTACCGCAACCTGAGCCGTCAAAGAAACTTCCGTCCTCACGCATGCGGTAGAAATAGCCCGGCATTGTGCGCTCGAAACCTGTGTTGGAAGCATTTGTTGTGTGGTTATAGACCACGTCGAGGATCACGCGGAAACCAGCCTTATGAAGAGCCTGGACCATCTGCTTGAACTCCTTGATACGGGTCACCGGATTGTATGGATCAGTCGAGAACGAGCCCTCTACAGCATTGTAGTTGAGAGGCTCGTAACCCCAGTTGTACTGGTTGTCCTCAAGACGGGTCTCGTCGATTGTAGCGAAGTCAGTCGAAGGAAGGAGCTGAATGTAAGTCACTCCGATCTCCTTGAGGTGGTCGATACCGGTTGCAAGACCGTCAGGGTTCTTTGTACCCTCCTCAGTAAGTGCAAGATACTTACCCTTGTTGGTCACACCTGAAGTCTGATGTACAGAGAAATCTCTGTGCTGAAGCTCATAGACGATGATGTCAGAAGGCTTGATCTCAGGACTCTTGTCCTCAGCCCATCCCTCTGGATTTGTCTCTGCCCAGTCGATTACAGCACCGCGCATTCCGTTCACTCCCACTGCCTTTGCAGCGATACCCTCAGTTTCCTCAAGCCACTTGCCGTCCTTCTGTACCTGGAATGTGTAGAACGAGCCCTTCACATCCTCTTTTACGGTTGCCTTCCAGAGACCATCCTTGGACAGCTTCATATTCACTGTCTTGAACGCAGCCTCATCAGAAGCCGAATGGTAGAGTCTGAGCTGAGCGGCCTCCGCGTCTGGAGCCCACACTGCAAATTCTGTTTTGTCGCCCAAGTAAACACACTCCTCAAGCGGAGCCTCAGGAACTACTATAGCACCATCAGATGCACAAGAGGCCATTGCGGCCACTGCAATTGTACCCATCAAAAAAGTCTTGAATGATATTTTCATAACGATATAATTAGCAAAAAGGATGTGCAAAATTACACATCCTACGAATATAGGCAATTTTCCTTATATATTTATAATATATAAGACGAATTGCTCGAAGTTTCTGATAAACGGGCCGTTTTTAGGGACAATCAGTAGCCTGGATTCTGTATCAGGTCACTATTTACCGCCAATTCTGTCGGTGGAAGCGGGAAGATGTTCTTGTAGGCCGGGAAGGAGCGACCTGCGAAGGAGTCGCCTCCCTTGTATGGCCACACATACACATCCGTATCATACAGACCGTAACGGATCAGGTCGGTACGACGGTGAGCCTCCCACATCAATTCGCGGGCTCGCTCAGCGACCAGGTAGTCCCGAGTAATCTCTGATGGAGCAGGGACGCCGGCGCGGGCGGAGAGCTCGGCCAGTTTAGGCAGGGCGACTGCAGCCTGGCCTATATTCATACACGCTTCAGCGTAGATGAGATATATCTCAGCAAGTCTGATCATCGGGAAGTCGACGTTGGAAAAGTTCAGCGTCGCCGAGGTAGAAAGATAGTCGCTGTCTGTCGTGTTGTGAGGTATATTATTGAATTTCAGACTCGACCATCCGTTCATGAATGAGTACAAGGCACCATCCATCGACTCAGACCTGCCCTTGATGTAGAATAGCTCTCCCCTCTTGTCTGCCACCTCGTAAGTACCTGTTTCATAGTTCTGTCCGCTGACTGAGAAATAGCGGGAAACGAATTCGTACGGCACTCGAAGACCGGCCCAGCCGTTGGTCTGTCCGTTAGGACGGGTCTGGTCGGTGATGTCGGTGGAAGCTAGGGAGGCGCTGAGGATATATGTGGTTCCGCCATAGGATTCCGCGTTGTTGGCGTCATAGTCGATAGCCCAGAGCATCTCTGCATATGCCTGCGGATTCTGACCGTTGTCACCTCTGAAAAGGGAGGCATAATCAGAGCATAAAGAGTAGCCCATCGTGAATATATCCTCACACACAGCCTTAGCTTCAGCCCACATCGGAACACCGGTATATATGCTGGAATTCAAGTACATACGGGCAAGGAGGCCGGCGGCTGCGCCTTTGTCGGCCCTCGGATAGGTCGAACGTGCAGGCAGCAGCGGGCTTGCCTCGGAACGGAGGTACTCAAGCTCGCTTACGCAGTAGTTGAATATAGCCGTACGCGAAGCCTGTTTAGGCAAATATGCTCCTCCGAAAGGAGAATCCTCGGTAGTGAACGGCACGCTGCCGAAGCAATCCAGGGCCATCCAGTACAGATAGGCTCTGATGAATCGGGCCTCAGCGCGGAAGGTTTCTATCTTTGACGCAAGGGTCGCTGAAACTCCCCTGTCTGCAAGCCTGTCAGGCTCAGTCTGACGGAGGTACTCATTCACATAGGCTATGCCCTGGAGGGTCCTGACATAGACCGCATAGATGGCGTCATTCTGGACTTCACTCCAGGTGTTGGTGTTCAGCGCACGGACCCAGGCGTCGTTCTCCCAGGAGCACTTCGCCTCGTCTGTAGTGGTCTCCTGGACTGACCAGAAGGCCCTTATGATCTCTGATGCACCTCCGTCCATCTGCTGAAGATCAGTCAGATCGTTGGACACGAACTGGAAGTAAAGCCTGCTCAGACCTGACAGATAAGCGTTCTCATCTGCCCCGTACACGTACTCCGAGATGGGTTCCGTCTTGTTCAGAGGAAGGGTGTCCAGATCGCCGACACAGGAGGCGAGGGTTGCGGCTGCAGCCGCTATATATATAACTCTTTTCATATCATTTACATTTTACAGATTCACGGTGAGGCGGAGTGACCAGGTTCTCGGACGTGGCCAGGTGGTGTTGTCGATACCGGTTTCGGAGATGACTTCAGGGTCCATTCCGCTGTAACCTGTGAGGATGAACACATTCTGCACTCCGAAGGCAAGGCGGAAGTCTGTTCCCCATCGGCCTACGTCGCGGAAGGAGTAGCCGATGTTGACATCATCAAGTCTGAAGAAGGATGCGTTTTCCAGGAAGTAGTCTGAGTACCACTGTCTCGCAGTGTTCGGAGCGGTGAATCCAGTTTTCTTCACAAGCTTGGCCTGGTTTGGCAGAGCTCCGGAATTAAGGTCAAGGCTGGCTGTCGAATTAGCCGAAGCGAAGTCGTTGAAGACCCAAGTGCCGGCTGCTCCGTGGCCGTTGATTCCGAAATCCCAGTCCTTGTAGGTCAGCTTCATGTTCAAGCCGTAGAAGAATTTCGGAGACACGCTCTTTCCTGTCATATACCTGTCCGCTTCTGTTATCTCGCCGTCCCCGTTGAGGTCCACGAATTCGTTCTGGATCGGGTTGCCGGCGGAGTCATATTTCTGCTGGTAGGTGTAGTAGGTATATGGCGCATATCCCACCATCTGGCGGCAGAGATAACCGCCCGTTCCCTTCGAGATGTTGCCTGCCTCGATATAATAGTTGTTATCTTCGGTAGGATTGAGTTTGGTGAACTCCGTGTTCTGGAAAGTTCCGTTAAAGCCTATCTGGAGGCTCAGATCCGGTTTCTGGACAGGAATTCCGCTGATGGCGAGCTCCAAGCCGGAGTTACGGATCGAACCGATGTTTGTCATAAGCTTGTTGCCGAAACCCGAGCCCATAGGCACCTGGACAGAATTCAGAAGATCCTTTGTTTCACTCACATAGGCATCCACGCTTCCGCTTAATCTCTCATTGAAGAAACCATAGTCAACACCGAGGTTATATGTCAGCGTCGTTTCCCACTTGATGGTCGGATCATAGGCCTGCGGCGTCATCGGATGTACGAAGTTGCCGCCTCCCATATTATACATATATGAAGGATTGTTGGATATATTGTAACGCGCCAGGTGGACGTAGTCACCGATACCGTCCTGCTGACCGGTAAGACCGGCCGAGAGCCTGAGCTTCAAGGTCGACACCGACTTGACACCCTTCATGAACGGCTCCTGAGCTATGTTCCAGGCAAAGGCTCCCGATGGGAAGAAACCCCATCTGTGATCTTTTCCGAACTTGCTGGATCCGTCACCTCGAGCGGTGAAGGTGAACACATACCGTGAATCTATCGAGTAGTTCGCACGGCCGTAGAAGGAGACGAGGTAGTTCTCGTTACGATAGACAAGATACCTGGAGTCCACTGTCTCTCCCGGATTGAGATCCACCTTATCGGTGATATTATAGTAGGTAATGCTTCTGTTCGCCCAGAAGTTGTTCTGCCACGAGTATCCGGCGAGGAGGTCGAGCTTGTGTTTGCCCCAGGTCTCATTATATGCCGCATAGGCCTCGAAGAGCTGGCTGCGGCTGAGGTTATATCCCTTGACATATGTTCCTATACCCAGATTGTCCGTGTCGGCATAGGCCTGGAAGGAGCCCGGACGTTCTCCGTTGAAGGAATCAGTCCTTGTTACATCGAGGCCGGCGCTGACATTGAAGCTGAGGGCTTCAAAGCCGTGTACCTTATAGTTCAGAGCCGCCCTGCCGATGAATCTGTCCGAAGTCGCCCTGCTTATGTTGTCATATATCATAGACAGAGGGCTCGGTCCCGCGAGGGTGTTTGGCGTGAACTCCTTTCCCCTGCCGTTGCCATAGTTCCAGTAGCCGTTAGTGGTTGTGTAGTCTATGGTTCCGTCTGCATTTCGCCAATAAGGGTCCTGAGTCGGATTGTAGAAGGCCGCCTTGCCTACAGTACCTCCGTCAGAATAGTCAGAAAACGAGACCACTCCTTTGAGACTGAGGTCGAGGCTGAGATGCTTGTCGAGGAAGTCGGGAGACAGGTTGATGTCCATCGTACCCCTGTCATATCTTGATTCCTTGAGGGTTCCCTGCTGGCCGTTGTACGAGATCGAGGCCCTGTACGGCATCCTGGTGCGGTAGTTTCCGTAGAGGCTTACATTATGCTCGGTTGCAAAGGCTGTACGGAAGACCAGATCCTGCCAGTCTGTGTCCGACTGACCCATAAGGTCTGCAATCTTGTCACCGGTCTGAGTTCCGACCGGATAGACCTTAGAGTAGAAGTCCCTGAGTTCTGCAGAAGTCATCACAGGCACTGTTGTGGAAGGATTCTGTATGCTTGCTGAGCCCACATAACTGACCTGAGGTCTGCTGCCGGTTCCCTTCTTGGTAGTGATGAGGATGACTCCGTTGGAAGCTCTCGAACCATAGATTGCAGCTGCCGAAGCGTCCTTCAGAACTGAGAAGGATTCTATGTCGTTAGGGTTCAGGAGGTCGAGCGGATTGGACATCGCACCTCCTGCACCTTGGGCTATCGGAACACCGTCTATCACTATGAGGGGATCATTGGAAGCGTTCAGAGATGACGAGCCCCTGATTCTGATACGCGAGCCGGAGCCGGGGCCTCCGTCTCCCGGAGTCACCAGGAGGCCTGCCACCTTTCCTTTGAGCATATCCTGCGGATTCACCACTGCTCCCCTGTTGAAGTCCTCAGCCTTGATTGCTGAAACAGAGCCTGTCATGTCGTCCTTCTTCACGGTACCGTAGCCTATGACCACGACTTCGTTGAGGTACTGGTTGTCCTCCTTCAAAGTCACGGTAGAAGGAACTGCAGCCGCCTCAAAAACCTGTGAGATGTAGCCTACACAGCTTATTTCCACCAGTGCAGAAGGTCCTGTGACAGTCAGCGAAAAGCCTCCGTCAGGACCTGTAGATGTACCGTTGGATGTTCCCTGTTCCACTACTGCCGCACCTATCACCGGACCCGTCTGGTCCATAACGGTTCCCGACACACCGTAGCCGCCCTGAGCTGAAAGGACGAAACAGCCCAGAATGAACGCCAGCAACGATGCTAATGTTTTTCTAATCATATCCATAAAGACATATTTATAATTATTCCAAATTACCCATATGTCGCCACACACAATCCTCAGACCAAAGCGGGCATATGCCCGGAATAAAAAAATATCCCTGCGACCGGGTGGCCGCAGGGATGTCTTCATATATTTTCAGCTGACGCTGATATGTTCTGATGTTACTGGAAGTCAGTCACGAGCTTGAACTCACCCTGCTTGAGGGTCACTGTGCCGCTGATTTCGCCACCTTCGAAGTAGTCATACCAAGTTGACTCCGCAGGGAAGGTGTAAGTTGCAGATGTCTTGCCGAAGTTACCCACAACTCGGAAAGTCTTGCCGTCAACTGTACACTTTATGGTCTTGAGTGAGCTTGAAGGAGTCCACTCGAACTTCGCGTCTGAATCGAAGAAGCGAGGGTTCTCACGACGGAACTTGAGGAGATGAGCGTAAGTGTCATAGAGAGCCTTACGTGCAGGGACCGCCATGTACTCATCTGTAACTACCGGCTTCTCGCCTGTACGTCCGTTGTGCTCGATAGTGTAGTCGTAACCGATCTCACCGAACTGCCAGATCATCTTAGGACCAGGAACTGTGAGGAAGAAGGCTGCTGAAGCACCTGCTCTGCGCATTGCCACTGTAAGAGCATCCTCCTGATCGCCTGGAGTCACTGAAGGGTCAGCAGGACGCTCGCCTGCCTTACGGATCTTGAAGCGGTCGTTCGCAGCCACTGTCACGTTCTTCACTGAGAAGAAGGCACCGTCAGCCGACATCACCTTATCGTTGTTCCAGTCTTCTCCAAGACCGATCACACCCCAAGTCACTGAAGATGCGTCACCACCTACGCCGTAGCAGAGGCGCTCCTCATCGTGGCTTTCCATATATCCCACATATCCTCCGAAAGGCTTGGTAGAATACATATTGCTGAAGTTACCTGATCCACCTGTAACAGCTGAACGGTACTCGTGGTTTACATTTCTCCACAACTGCATTCCGTGGTTTGCAAGAGTTTCCTCCTCATCCCAGTCAGAAAGGTGCTCAAAGATTACAACTGCGTTGTCGTTCACTGACCAGATGTGGTCCGCATAGCCCTTGAGGATGTCTACGCGTGACTGGTCGTAACGGCCCCAAGCTGTCACGTCAGGATCTGTCTGCTTCTGGGTGAAGCCCTTTGTAAGGTCGAAACGGAAGCCGTCCACATCGTACTCGGTAAGGAGGTACTCTAGACTTCTCTTGACATGCTCCTTCACCATAGCATTCTCATGGTTCATGTCGTGGTAGACATTGTAAGGGTGAGTCGGATACTCGTTGAACCAAGGGTTGTTGGCTGCCGTCCTGTCACCGTTCCAGTACATCTTCGCCCATGGATGCGAGCCTGTAGCGTGGTTGTACACAACATCCACGATTACCGCGAGACCACGTCTGTGGCACTCATCGATGAATGCCTTGTACTCGTCTCGGGTTCCGTAGTACTTGTCGAGGGCAAACCAGTGGTTAGGGTTGTAACCCCAGCTGTTGTTGCCGTCAAACTCCTGGATAGGCATGAGCTGCACTGCTGTCACACCGAGGTTCTCGATGTAGTCGAGTTCCGCCATTGCGCCTGCAATGTTCTGAGACTTAGTGAAGTCACGGAAAAGCATCTCGTAGATCACGAGGTCGTTCTTGTCCTCAACCTTGAAGTCCTTATGCTGCCAGTTGTATGCCGGCTTGTTGATCTGGAATGCTGACACGAGCTGTTTTGCTCCCTCTGGGAAAGCAGGAACGCCCTTGATGTACTGATCATTCCACTGGTCATACACGATCTCTGTATAAGGGTCGCTCAATCTGATGTCAGATGAAGGGAGATTTCCAAGACGGTACTGGAAACGGTACTCCTTGTCAGCCTCAAATCCGCTGAGGGTGATCCACCAGCAGCCCGCTTCGCTGTCGCGCTTCATGGCACCTTCCTTCACGCGCTCCCAGCCATTCCAGTCGCCTACGATGTAGCAGTAGTCTCCTCTCTTGCCGTCCTTATCCTTGTCATAGAGGACAAATGTCACGGAGTTGTCTGAGTTATAATTGATTCCGTGCTGAACACCTGCCGGCATGGTCTCGAACACGAGAGGATCCGGAGTGAAAGACTCCTCAAAGTACTTTTCCTCCTTTACTGAGCAGAATTGGTCAGCATCGTGGCTCTTGATCGATCCGTCCGCACTTCTGACAATGATTGCGATCATTTTGACAGGAGTCTCGCCTGAGCCGAAATACTCACGGATTGAAGGTGTGAGTTCGAGTTCCCAAGAATTGTCACCTACCTTGGTGAAATGAGTCTTCTTGTCTGTTGTTCCCCAGTCTGTAGGCACAAATGTCCACTCGCCCTCCACGACTACTCCAAGGTGGCCATAGAGTTCACCGCTGTGATTGTATAGCGGATTTCCCGACTGTGGATTGAACTTGATCAGGCATGGCTCATCTGCATTTGGATAAGCAGGATCCACTGTGATGCCTGATGCTGGATCAGGTGAAACCAGGTCTGCAGGGTCTTCTGGATTGACAACACTTGAAGAAGCAGTTCCCTTCTGATTGATAGTCACAACCGAATGTGCTAGTCCCTCCGCAGAAAAAGTGATCTGCGCAGTACGTGAATCTTCATTGTCGTTCTTTTCGATCAAGACTGTAACATAGCCATTTCCTTTACCGGACACGACGTCTGTAGTGCACCAGGTTGCGTCTTCAGAAATGCTTAACATCCATGCGCCGTCACAGGTTACAGAAAGCATTCTTCTGCCTCCCTCGACTGCAACATCCAAGGTGTCTGTGCTGAGTTTCAGTTCTGTGGTGCCCTTTACGCAAGACGCAGCCAGAACAGCAAAAAGAATCAGATGTAAAAATCTTTTCATATGCTAAAATCCGTATTTTATTCAACTGGAAACCAGCGGTCCGGTCAGGGGCCGCTGGTTTATAGTCTGTGATATTATTACATAACACCACCTGTTGTGTCGATTACAACCTCAGTAAGAGTTGCGTCTGCATCCTGAGCGATGAATGAATCTTCGCCGAATGTGAAGTAGCAACTTGTCTCAGTAAGGTTAGAGTAAGTGAACTCCTGAGTAATCTCCTCTCCGAACATATTTGTAGAGATGAGAGTAAGCTTACCTGAAGTAGCGTCAACTGCCTCAAACCTGTAACCGATCATATTGAAGATCTGATACGGAGTTCCCTCTGGAGCACCCATAACAGCCGGATCATAAGCTACAACGCACTGGCCAGGAATTGCTACTCCGAAGTCAAGGACACCAGCCATATCACCCATTCCCATTGCAGTCCAGTTGAATGTCCACTGCTTTGCATCAGGAGTAGGGAGTTCAGTTGCCTCTGATGTGAAAACAACCTTCACCTCTGAGTGGTTGCTGCCATCCCAAGCGAATGAAACTGTCGCATTGTATGTTCCTGTTGCACCTGCGATGAAGTTGTCAGAACCAGACACTGCGAGACCCTCGATCTCAGCACCGCCTACTCCGATCCACTGACCGTTGATACGAACCTTGAACTCGTCGCCCTCAGCAACTGCAAGACCGTTGAGCTGGAACTCGTATGTACCTGCGAAAGTAGTCTCGTCAGTTACGTTCTTGTTTGCGAAAGCAGCTCTGTCATTTGTCTCGAATGAAGGATCATCCCAACCGAGAGCGCTTCCTGAGAAACCTACTACAAATGACTCAGCAGAAGGGTCTGTGTAAACCTTCTGAGCCTCACCAGCGTCTGCAGGAGTCTTGCCTGGAGTCATTACATAGAAGCAAGAAAGGTCGTTTGCGAGATATACATCGAAGTTACCGCCTTCTGCGATAGAAGAGTTCTGCTTTCCACCTGTACCGTCGATAAGGTCGAGCTTAGCGTCGATAGTGATCTGGCCCTCATAAGTGAGCTCTACACCCCAAGCTTCGCCCTTTCTGAACTTGAACTGGTCACCGGCTGCGAATGCAACACCCTTAGCTACGCTATAGTCACCGTCAACATAGAGAACCACGTTGTTTGACCAGTTGTTGCAAGCTGCGAGAGAACCGATGAGTCCCCACTCGGCTGCTACTGGAGCAGCGCCACCACCTGGGTATGAACCGTCGTTGATGAACCATGCCTTAGCGTTAGCCTCGTCAAGATATACATCATATGTACCTGCAGGAACCACGATGTTTCCACCGTCCTGTGCAAGAGCGATCTCTGCGTTAGCCTCGAAAGCTGCACCCTCAGCATAACCGAAGTTTACAGCCCAGTCAGCGTCCTTACGGAACTTGAGTTCACCCTCAAGCTCAGCGCCCTTAACAACATAGTAGTCACCCTCAGCAGTCATAGCGAGGTCACCGCCCCAGCCGTTGAATGCGCCGATGATACCCCAACCCTTTACAGGCTCTGGTTCTGGAGCAGGCTCCTCATTTGCACCTGAGTTCTCCTCCTGACCATACATCTTGGCATCAAATGTACAAGTGATTGCATCGAGGTTGTTCATATCGAAGTAAACACGATACTGACCTGCCTCAACAGGGATGTTGTCTCCACCGCCTGTCATTGCCTTGATGTCACCACCGAAGTTAACAGCCCAGTCAGCATCCATACGGAACTTCATCTCTGTAGCTGCAGGAACATCGATATCAGCATAGAATCTCTGCTTTACAGGGCTGAATGTCATCACGATGTCATTCTCCCAATCACCGTTAAGACCGATGACACCTACCTGGTTGAAGCTGTACTTCTTTGAAAGTGACGGAGCTGACTTGTCGAATGAGAGGTGATAGTAACGGAACTCCTTGTAAGAAGAGATGTTGTCTCCACCACCTGCTACGAGTGTAACAGTTGCAGCCTCAGCAGCATTTGTTCCGGTTGCAGAGTGCTCGTCGTTACCCCAGCCACCGCCAGTGATCTTGAACTCATTTGAAGCGTGATCCTCACCGAAGTCGATTACACCTGTGTAAGTCACACCGTCCTCAGCATAGTTGTAAAGGAACTGGTTGCTTGAGTCGTGTGCCCATCCGTTGTATGAACCTACAACCCACATCTTCTCATACACCTTCTCAGCTGCAGTAGGAGTAACCCTTGCGGTTACAGGATCTGCATAGTAAGTCTCACCTACGTTGAGCTTCGCACCGAGGGTGAATGTAACCTCGCCAGCCTCGCCTGAAGCGATCTCGAGGTCGTTGAATGCCTTGTTGTTGATGTTGTCATATGACACCTTCATTGAAGAGCCTGAAACACCTGAGAAGAGGCTTACAGACTTTCCACCCTTAGCCATGTTGAGTGAGTAGTACACCTGCGCCTGCACACCGAAATCAGCTGCATCCCAAGTGAACTCCACAGACTCAGACTTGTTGTCTACGGTGACAACGATGTCCTCAACTGCGTGAAGAACCGGAGCAACGACATTCTCTGGATTGAATGTCACAAACTCCTCCTGCTGGCAGGCAGCTGTCATTCCGACAACTGCAGCCATCATTGCTAAATATTTTGTAATCTTCATTTTCTTGTGTGTTTAGATGATCCGATCATTAAGCGCCGTAACCTGGGTTCTGAACGAGGTTAGGGTTAGCATATCTGTCGCTGTCCGGAATAGGGAAGATAGCCATATGTGCTGGGCAACCCTGGCCATCCTTCACGCCACCTTTCCACTGCCATACGAATGAGTCTGAAGTGAACTTACCGAAGCGGACAAGGTCTGAACGACGCCATCCCTCAAGATAAAGCTCACGTCCACGCTCCTCAAGGAGGTTCTCAGCAGTGAGGTCGATAGCAGGCATACCTGCACGTGCGCGAACTGAGTCGAACGCAGCCTTACCACCGCAGCTTACACCGTTGAGTTCGCACTCAGCAAGCATAAGGAGGGCGTCAGCATAACGATATACTGGGAAGTCTACATCAACGAATCCCTTGTCAGATGCTGCACCACCGTCGCTCTTGATGTTCTTGAACTTCTGGAAGCCCATACCGTTGCTGAATGTAGAGATGTCATCGATAGAAAGAGTGTGTCCCTCCTCCCAGAAGAGCTCACGCTGGTCAGTAGCGTCGAACATTCCATAGAACTCAGGAGTTGTACGGATACCACCCCAACCTGATGAGATACCTACTGATGCAGGGTCCATAGTGTCACCTGTTGCAGCGAAGATAAGGTAGTTTGTTGCACCGTAGCTTGCAGTCTGAGTACCGTTCTGCTGAATCACGAAGATAAGCTCGTCAGTACACTTGTCGTTGTCTGCAAGGAAGAGTTCCTGGTATGCGTTTGCGCCTGTTCCGTGTGGAGTAGTGTGGAGTGAATACTTGCCTGTGAGGTTCTGGAGAACAGCTGCACAGTCTGCATATCTCTCAGTACCGGTGTAAACACCTGCGTTGAGATAAAGCTTTGCAAGAACCATAGCTACCATACCCTTGTTAGCACGGCCGTACTCACCCTGACCATAGTCATAGAGGTCATCAGCCTCAAGGAGAGCCTTACACTCAGACTCCACATAGCTGAAGAGTTCCGTGCGAGACTTGTACTCAGGAGCTGCAGAACCTACAGAGTTGGTCTCGTCTGCGTATGGGAAACCACCGTAGTTATCGATTGCATCGAGCCAGCAGAAAGCGCGGAGAGCACGAGCCTCAGCGATCCACTGAGCCTTCTTAGGAAGGTCGATCTTTGCCATGTTTGCCTGACGGATGAACTCGTTGCAAGCTGAGATCTGATAAGCCACTCGGTAGTAGAACGCAGCAACGAAAACGTCAGAAGTTGTCCAGTTAAGAGCGTGGAGGTCCTGGAGAGTCTGGTCATTCCATCCGCATACAGCCTCATCTGTAGTAAGGCCGTTGAGGTGATAGCGACCACGGAAATACTGGCTGAAACCACCATCCACACCAGAGATGTTGTTGGCACCGTTAGGACCATAAGATCCTGAAACCGCGAAGCCAGTGTAACACTGTGCGAGAAGAGCGAAATAGTCGTCCTCTGTCTGAAGAGCCTTGTCGGCAGTGTTCAACGCCGGATCAAGCGGAGTAACGTCAAGGTCACCCACGCAAGAAGACATTCCGATTGCAAGAACAAGAACTCCAAGTATATATTTCAAAGTTTTCATATTGTCTTATCCCCTTAAATTAGAAGTTAAACTTGACACCAAGGATATAAGTTCTTGGACGTGGGTAAAGGTTGTTGTCAATACCGCTGAACACCTCAGGGTCGAGTCCTTCATACTTGGTGAATGTTGCCACATTCTGAACTGTAGCGTAGATGTTCAGTCCGAGAGCGCGGTCAAGCTTAGCTGACTTGTAGATCTGTGGGATAGTGTAACCTACAGTCACGTTGTCAAACTTGAAGAATGAAGCGTCCTTGATGTAGTAGTCAGAGAGGTAGCAAGCCTGGCTGAAGTTAGACCAGATTGAAGACTCAAGACGGTTGCTTGTGAAGCTGTTTGTCCAGAGGTCTGCAAGCATCTCACCGTCAGAAGCTACGTTGTTGTACATCCAGTTTCCGATGCTGCCGTGTCCTGAAGCTGCGAATGTCCAGTTCTTGTAAGTGAGGGTTGTATTGAGACCCATTGTAAAGTCTGCAGCCGGCTTGTGATAGAAGTACTTGTCGTCTGAATTGATCACGCCGTTGCCGTCACGGTCAACATACACACCTTCCATAGGGCGTCCGTCCTGGTCGTATACCTGCTGGTAAACATAGAATGAAGAAGGAGCGTAGCCTACCTGATGCATCTGGATGTTGTTACCCACACCACCTGAGATACCACCTGTCTCGACTCCTGACTTGTCATTAGGAGAAGCTGTGAGCTTGGTGATCACAGTGTTGTTGTATGCGATGTTTCCACCTACTGACCAGGTAAGGTCCTTTCTGTCGACTACCATAGCGTTTACATCGAGTTCGACACCCTTGTTGATAAGGCTTCCGATGTTAGAGTTGAGGTAGTTTGTAAGGTTACCGAGAGCTGGTACAGGGATGTAGTTGATCATGTCTGTTGTCTCACGCCAGTAAGCGTCAAATCCCATAGTGATACGGTCCTCGAGGAATCCGAAGTCAAAACCGGTATTCCAAGTAGTTGTAGTCTCCCACTTGAGGTCAGCATTGTAGCCGAGAGCTGTGATAGGATTTATAAGTGTACCGCCGAAATAGTAGTAAGAACCAAGGAGGTTGGTGTAGTAAGTAGCCTGAGTGTCATAGTAGCCACCTACACCCTGCTGTCCTGTCTGACCCCATGATGCACGGAACTTGAGAGTAGTGAGGACGTCGTTGTCCTTGAGGAAATCCTCATTAGCGATGTTCCAACCGAGAGCGACTGATGGGAAAAGACCCCACTTGTTGTTAGAGAAACGTGAAGTTCCGTCACGACGAAGTGTTGCAGTCACCATATAACGGTTGTCATAAGTATAGTTCATACGGCCGAAGAAAGACACGAGGAAGAGTTCACCTGCCGGAGTGCTCTCACCAAGGATTGCGCCGTCAGAAAGCTTCCAAGACTTGTTTGTGCTCTTGCTGTAGAACTGCTGCCAAGAGTAACCTGCCATTGCATCGAAGTGATGAACACCACCGAAATCCTTGCTGTAAGCAAGGTAAGTCTCGAGAGTCTTGTCCATTCGCTCATAAGTGTAGTCGCTGTGGTAACCAGATCCAGACTGTGCAGTGCTGTGATAAGACTGCTCTGAACCGATAGGAGACTCAGTGAATCCACCTGATCTTGCGTAGTCCATACCAAGGTTGAGGTTCCAACGAAGATCCTCGAAACCATGGAACTTATAGTCGAACTGAGCACTTCCGATGAAACGGGTAGCGTTGCTCTGGTCCTGCTTCTGAGTGATGAGGGCTACAGGGTTCTGTACAGCCATTGTGTTGATGTTACCTGCGCCGTCACGGTGAACGAAGTATCCTGCGATTCCGTTCTCTGAATCATCGTATACAGGGTGAGTAGGGTTCATACGTACAGCCTGACCGATAGCGCCCTGGTTGGCGAAGTTGTTGGCTGTAAACACGCCCTTTCCGCTGAGGCTCACTGTAAGGTGATTGTCAAGGAACTGAGGAGTGAGGTTAACTGAGAGAGTTCCTCTGTTCATCTTGTCAGTCATAAGGACACCCTCCTGTGACATGAAGCCACCTGAAACACGATAAGGAAGAACTGAATCATTGCCGATACCTACGCGACCTGCAACTGAGAGGTTCACATCGTGAGTTCCTGCAAGCTGATAGATCTCATCCTGCCAATTTGTGTCTGCGTTGCCAAGAGCAGCAAGGGCGTCAGCATTGAGGACACCCGCATCTACTCTCTCCTGCATAAGGTTACGGAGTTCAGTAGCAGTAAGGACATCCACATACTCGCTCACGTGGCTGAGGGATGTCGAGTAGTCGAAGTTGATCTGAGGTACGCGGCTCTTTGTCTTTGCGCCCTTCTTAGTAGTGATCACGATGACACCATTAGATGCACGTGAACCGTAGATGGCAGTCGCAGATGCGTCCTTGAGAACTGAGAATGACTCGATGTCGCTTGGGTTGATTGAAGAAAGAGGATCCGCCATACCGCTCACACCGTCGTTGCTCACTGGGAGACCGTCGATGATGATGAGAGGCTCATTCGTAGCGTTGAGTGAAGAACCTCCACGGATACGGATTGTTGCACCTGAACCAGGGGCACCTGAACCAGGAGTTACAACGACACCGGCTGACTTACCCTTGAGGAGGTCAGCAGGAGTAGAGATCATACCCTTGTTGATCTCATCCGCCTTTACGGTTGCAACCGAACCTGTCATGTCGCTCTTCTTCACTGTACCGTAACCGATAACGACCACGTCATCGAGGAAGAGAGCATCCTCGCTGAGAGTCACGGTCTTAGGCAGCTGAGAAGCCACGAAAACCTGAGAAGCATAACCGATGCAGCTGATTTCTACAACTGCGTCAGCGCTTGAAACAGTAAGGACATAGTCGCCGTCGAGACCGGTCGAAGCACCATTGATGGTACCCTGTTCGATGACAGTGGCACCGATGATCGGACCGATTGCGTCAACAACTACTCCTTTCACCTCGTATCCGCCCTGGGCGAATACAGACACACCCATGATGCATGAAAGCACGAGGGATGCGCATAGTGTCTTGATTCTGTTCATAAAGAATTTTGTTTGGTTAGTAATTGTTTATATGGTATTAAAACTTGATTTTCAAAAATCTAAGCTTTCTTGCCGTCCTTGATGAATCTCACTGCAACTGCTCCAAGAACGAGAAGCACACCTGCAACAAGGAACATATTTACCTGAGCACCACCTACCATCTTAAGAACAAAACCTCCGCAAGCGGCTGCTGCGATCTGTGGCAGGCAGATTGTACCATTGAACAGACCGAGGTATGTTCCGATGTGGCTGCCTGAAAGCGAGTTGGTAAGAAGGGTGAAAGGTACTGCAAGCATTGCTGCCCAAGCAGCTCCGATAAGTGCGAATGATGCAAGAAGAACATACTGGTTGCTTACGAGCGAAACAGATGCAAATCCTACTGCACCGATAAGAAGGCTGACAACATAAGCTGTCTTGATAGACTTGAACTTAGGGATCACGAGAGCCCAGAGCATAGAGCCCACAGCCTGAACGGCAAAGCACACTCCGACCCAGTTACCTGCTGTCTGATAGCCCTCGGAAGCCACGTCTGTTGTTCCCCAGCATGTTTCAGCGATAGCTCCGTTGGTATATGTCCACATGTAGAGGAAAGCTGCCCAGCAGAAGAACTGTACAAGACCTACTGTCCAGAAAGTAGAAGGAGCCTTCTTAAGGAGAGTAAGCATACCAGGTGCCTTCTCTTCCTTCTGGTTGGCGTCGATGCCATGGAATTCGGCATACTCCTTCGGAGGCATCTCCTTCACCTTGAATGTAGTGAAGAGAACGCAGAGGATAAGGATGGCTGCGCCGATATAGAATGCGTACTTCACAGTGTCAGGAACCTGTCCTTCCGGTGCGATGTTAGCGATACCGAACCATGCGAACATGATTGGGAAAAGATAACCTACGAGGCTACCTGCGTTGCAGAGGAAGCTCTGGATAGAATATGCCTGAGCCTTCTGATTCTCACCCACCATGTCACCTACGAGCATCTTGAACGGCTGCATGGCCACGTTGATTGATGTATCGAGGAACATCAGGGAGATAAGACCGAAGATCATGGCTCCGCTGACTGCAAGACCGAAGTTACCTGCGTTCGGAAGCATGCACATAACGATGATTGCGATGATTGAACCGAGGAAGAGATAAGGGATACGTCTTCCAAGTTTTGTCCATGTCCTGTCACTGTACTTTCCTACAAGCGGCTGGACGAGAAGTCCCATAAGTGGCGGGAGGATCCAGAAGAAGCTCAAGTCATGAGGATCGGCTCCCAAAGTCGCGAAAATACGACTGATGTTGGCACTCTGAAGGGAATAAGCGATCTGAACTCCGAAGAATCCGAAGCTGATGTTCCACATCTGCCAGAAGGTAAGTTTAGTTTTTGGCATTTTATAGCTGTTTTTGGTTACTAATTCTAACGTAAATATAAG
>CANBDZ010000028.1 GCA_947367375.1 uncultured Bacteroidales bacterium
CCCCCTTTTCAAGCAGAAGACGGCATACGAGATGTCTTAGGGTCTCGTGGGCTCGGAGATGTGTATAAGAGACAGTGCAATGTTCTATCCATTTTAGCAAATTTTACACACCAGCTTCACCACTGTGTCATTTTTAACCCTAAAATCGACACAGTGGTCCTAGTTTTCAAGCGAAACTGCCTTTTAGCCCCACCACTGTGTCATTTTTCATATAAAAAACTGCGCAGTTGTCTAGAAAAGCTCATTTGAAGATAGAGCAATGGGAAAAGATTTGAAGTGGCAGCATATGAAGAAAAAGAGGATGACTTGGTCATCCTCTTTAGCTATTCTTCTATGTCCAACAGGGAGTTGAAGCGGTTGCGGATGCTGTCTGCGTACTCCTTGTCGCCGAAGTGTTCTGTGAGGTCTGCCACGTAGGATATGCAGTTGTAGCAGCTTTCGAATTCCTTCTGCGCGAGGTCATAGTACTCGAGGAAGAAGATTGTCGAGTTGAAGAGCTCGTCAATGAACTTCTCTGCGAGGGCGAGGGCCTTGTCTGGAGCACCTGCGTCGTAGTAGGTCTCTATCATGTCGATCACCATGTACTCGTTTGAGAATCCGAGGTAAGTCAGGTCGAGAGGATAGTTCTCAGCAGGAACATTCTCCTGACACATGTCAAGGAGTTCGACTGCCCTTTCCTTATCACCGATCTTGAGCATTTCCTTGGCTGCATTCACAAAGAGGTTTCTCTGAGAAAGAACGCCACAGAATGTGTAATAGTTCTGATAATCAACAAAGTAGTCCTGCCTCTTGAGAGCGTCCCACTTGTAGACATTCTTCATCTTGTAGTAGAGGTCCTCAGGATCTGCAAAGCCGATGTCTGTACTCTTCATCTTGTTCTTCACAGGAACAAACTTGTACGAGAATCCTTCATACATAAGGTACTCCTTGATGCCGATATTGATGTCGCCACCCATGCTGAGGAGGTTGATCGGTCTGTCCCACTGATAGTTGGACAGGAGGTCGAGCATAAAGATCTCAGGCTTGGTGAGGTACTCCTTATCTTTAGGAATAGTGAGAGTGATGTAGTCTGGAATCATCGACTCATACTTCTCATCCAGGATGCCGTACTTGATGACATTCTCCTTGTTTACAGGAACTATGAACTTCCTTGACATGATGTAGTCCACCATCTTTCCGCTTGAAAGCGGCAGCTTTGCCTCAGGATGCTTGAATATCCTCATGACATCCGAAAGAAGGAGGGCTGTGTCGCGGGTATCATATATATATACGAACTCATTCGTTCCATAGAGGTACTGCTTCGGACCTACAGTGAGGTCGAGCGGCTTCGACTCGTTCATCGCCCATTTCATCTGGTCGATGTGCCAGTCTGTTCCGAGGAGAGATGTGTTGGCGATACGCACGTCCGGACGAATGTTTTCCACCTCCTGTGCATACCAGAGCGGGAATGTGTCGTTGTCTCCGTGTGTCACGAGGATACCGTTCTCGCCTACCGAGTTGAGGTAGTTCGACGCCATCTCCACAGCTGTGTAACGGTTGCTTCTGTCGTGGTCATCCCAGTTCTCGGCAGCCATAAGGGCAGGTACTCCGAGCAGGAGGACTGTAGTTGCAGACGCAACGGCAACACCTGATTTACCAGCAGTCTTTTCAGATATCCAAGAGTAAACCGCAGCCACAGCAAGACCGATCCATATAGAGAATGAATAGAATGAACCTGCATAAGCATAGTCACGCTCACGCACCTGAAGCGGCGGCTGGTTGAGGTAGATCACAATGGCGATACCTGTCATGAAGAACATGAGGAAGGTCAGCCAGCAGCCTCTCTTGTCGCGAGCAAACTGGAAGAAGAGGCCGATAAGACCGAGAAGGAGAGGAAGCATATAGTAATGGTTCTTCGCCTTGTTATCCTTAAGATAGCCCGGTGCATCAGACTGGTCACCCAGACGCATGCCGTCTATAACCTTGATACCGCTTTCCCAGTTTCCCGCAAAGATGTCTCCCGGAGACGGACTGTGTATGTCATTCTGGCGTCCTGCGAAATTCCACATGAAATAACGCCAGTACATCCAGTTCATCTGATAGTCGAAGAAGAACGCAAGGTTCTGGAAGAAAGTAGGCTTCTTATGATCGGCACCCACTACAGGTATGCCTCCCTTGCCCATATATGACTTATAGACAGCGATATGGTTCGGGCTGCTTCCACTCCACATACGAGGGAAGAACATCTTTCCTTCAGAGTCATATATCACCTTTCCAGGACCTGGAGTCTGTATGTACTTGTCACCAAGAGGTGCCCAATACTCAGTCTCCTCTATGTCATACGGAGCACCGAAATACTCACCATACACGAGCGGATTGCTTCCGTACTGCTCACGTCCGAGGTACCTCACGAGTGTGAACGGATTGTCAGGCTGATACTCGTTGGTAGGTGTCTTCGCGCTTGAACGGATGATCACGATGGTGAACAGCGAGAATCCGATGACGATCATAGTGAAGCAGAGAAGCACTGTGTTTGCAAACACCTTCTCTTCCTTCATAGTGCGGAAAAGTCCCAAGAAGCAGAGTCCGAGGAGGGCTGCCATGAAGAAGGCCGCACCTGAATTGAACGGAAGTCCGAGCTTGTTGACAAAGAACAGGTCGAAATAAGCCGCAACCTTAGGAAGATATGGAATGATCACAAAAAGGATGACCGCAAGGATAACCACCGAAACGGCAAAGATCTTCACATACTCCTTCATGGTGTAATGTCCGTCCTCGCGCTTCTTGTAGTAGAACAGGAACACGAGCGCCGGAATAGCGAGGAGGTTGAGAAGGTGGATACCGATCGAAAGTCCCATAAGGAAGGATATGAGAACGATCCATCTGTTTGCATACGGGGTGTCAGCCTGGTCGTACCACTTGGTCATCGCCCAGAATACAAGGGCAGTGAAAAGGGACGACATCGCGTACACCTCACCCTCGACAGCCGAGAACCAGAAGGTGTCGCTGAATGTATATGCAAGGGCTCCGACAGCACCTGATCCGAAGATCGCAATGGCCTTGGCAACAGAGTAAGTGCCATCAGCTGAAGGCTTTACAACTCTCTTGGCAAGGAATACGATGGTCAGGTAAAGCAGGAATATGGTCAATGCCGAACATATTGCGCTGAAGGCATTTACGGCCACAGCAGCGTGCATGTTGTCCGTAAACATGGTGAAAAGTCTTGCGAAAAGCTGAAAGACAGGGTTTCCCGGAGGGTGACCGACCTCAAGCTTATACGAAGATGCGATGAACTCACCGCAGTCCCAGAAGGAAGCGGTCGGTTCGATGGTCAGGAGATAGGTCACGGCAGCAATCGCAAACACGATAACGGCGGTAATCCTGTTCCACAATGTAAATTTCTTATTATCCATACTTTGGAAACTATTTTCTCATTACACCTGAACGTCATTGCCGAGCCGAGCGGCAACCTTATTGAGATTCCCGGTCGAGCCGGGAATGACGATCTGCCAAGCGGCAGATTACGATGTGTCAATACTTTTAATAAACCGACAAATATAAGAAAGTAATCAGTATATTTGCAAAAATAAATTAACTGCAAATCACAGACCTATGGCAGAGAACGACTGGAAGAAACGTCTCGGAGTGGTGTTTTCCACAAATCCGGATTTCACATATGAGGAAGAGGCAGTGCAGGAAGAGCAGACGCTCGAACCAGGCAGGCAGAACCTTATCGTAAGCATTGACAGAAAGGGCAGGGGCGGCAAGCAGGTCACCCTTGTGACTGGATTTGTCGGTACAGCCGACGATCTTTCCGAGCTTGGAAGGACACTCAAGGTGAAGTGCGGAGTGGGAGGCAGTGCCAAAGATGGAGAGATAACCATTCAGGGCGACTTCCGCGACAGAGTCGTGACTCTCCTCAAGGATATGGGATATAAGGCAAAAAGAGGCAACTGATATGTTTGATATCCTCGCACTCATAGCCACATTGACCGTGATCACCTCCCTCAGGAAGCTGATCGTCGTAATGCCGTCCCTCATGGGCTGTATGTTCCGCGCAAAAGAGAACATCAACCTCGAGGCAAGCGTGAAGCACAGCATCGACCGCGACATATGTGCGGTAACGATGGTGCTGCCGTTCTGCCTTGCAGCATACAGATTCGGCATATACGACATCACTCCACTTCAGGGCCTGAACGAAAACCTGCTGCTTGCCGCATACATCGGAATATTTCTGGCATATATCCTTGTCCGCGTTGCCACAGCCAAGGCGACATATCCTAAAAAGCTGAATCAGAAGACAAGAAAGGCTGCGGGAAGAATTTCGTTCACATATTTCATAATTCTGACCTTGTGCATCATTGGAACCGGCAGCGCAATGACCTTCTTCGGAGCCGCTCCAGAGGCTGTCAGAAGCGCAATTATTTGGATATCAGCAGCCATCTATGCCTTGATGCTCATAAGAAAATTCGAAATTTTCTGTTCTTCTTGCTCTGTTTTCGCAGGATTTTTGTACCTTTGCGCCCTTGAAATTTTTCCGACTGGACTCTTAGTGGCTCCAGCATTAATTTTTTAGGTTAGAATGAGTGTAAAAAACATCCTGATTTCACAGCAGCAGCCGTCGACGGCTTCGCCTTATACCAGCATTGCAGAAAAATTCGGAGTCAACTTTGACTTCAAACCTTTCTATAAGATTTCCCCACTGAGTTCACGCGAGTTCCGTGCTCAAAGGATCAACATCCTCGACCATACTGCAATCGTATTTTCAGCACGTTCTACAATCGATGCCTTCTTCCTTCTTTGCGAGGAGCTTCGTGTGAAAGTGCCTGAAACCATGAAGTATTTCTGTACATCAGAGGCTGTTGCTAACTATCTGCAGAAGCACATCGTTTACCGCAAGAGGAAGATCTTCTTCGGTGACGGTACTCCGTCGTCTGTAATCGGACTCATCGGAGCAAAGCACAAAGGCGAGAAGTTCCTTATCGCTACAGCAGAATCATCATCAAAGGATGCCATCACAAAAGAATTCGAGACTCAGAAGTACGAGTTCGAGACAGCTGTGTTCGTAAAGCCTGTTTCTCAGGACATCAAGGATGTGGATCTTCACTCATACGACCTCATCGTACTGTTCAATCCGGCAGACGTGAAGTCCCTCTATGAGAACCAGCCTGACTTCACCCAGGGTGACATCAAGTTTGTTTCATATGGTAAATCCATCGTGAAGACTATGGAGGAGGCAGGTCTCAGCATCGAGATCTCAGCTCCTACACCAGAGGCCCCATCGGTGGCAAAAGCACTTGAGATCTATCTCTCAAAGAATTAAGTGGAAACAGCACAGACCAATACCCTTCCCAAGGAGGAAAGATTGTGCGGCAAGACAGGCATCTCGCATCTTCTTGCCAAAGGAAGGCACGGCAATGTGCCTAACATGCGCTATCTCTGCCTGAAGGACAACGGCAAGGAATTCAACCGCATCATGGTGTCTGTGCCAAAGAAGCTTTTCAAGCGCGCGGTCAAGCGCAATCTCCTGAAAAGACGAATCAGAGAAAGTTACAGAAAGCAGAAGCACGACCTCAATCTCAAGAGCGGGGTCGATCTGCTTTTCATGTATTCTACAAAGGAAATCCTCAGCTACGAGGAGATCTACAAGACAGTCGGACAGATCATCAGGAAAATAAATGAGTCAGAATAAGTTCCTTGCGACACTCAAGAAGATCGCAATTTCCCCTTTCGTTTTCCTGATAAGGTTCTACCAGGTGTGCATATCACCTCTCAAGCCCCCTACATGCCGTTTTACACCCACCTGTTCCGCTTACGGACTCCAGGCTTTCAGAAAGCACGGACCTATTAAGGGGTTCTACCTTACTGCACGCAGAATCCTGCGCTGCCACCCTTGGGGCGGAAGCGGCTACGACCCGGTTCCGGAAGAATTCTCCTGGAGATTAAAGAAGAAAGACTAGATAACCTGCTCCTGCAAGGATCGCGAAGGCGAGCGCCGCATAAGGGCGGACGCGGCTGCCCAGGAAGAACAGCGGAAGCGAAAGCAGGTACAGGAAGTGCCAGATGTCAAACATCCTCAGGCACGAGAACACAGTCATCGCGGCAAATCCCGCAATCACAAGCACCCTATCCCAAAGCTTTGATTTTTCCTCAATATACGAGGACAGTACCAGCGCGCCTATCGCTATCGAAGGGAAGAGCAGCAGCCAGGTACCGAAGGAATGTGAACATATATAAAAAGGTATATATATAGCCAGAGGTCCATACGCAAAGAACGCCGCAGCATACTCCTTCCATCTGTTTCTCGACAAAGCAAAACCTGCCGCGAATCCGCGGATCATCTTAAGCAGGAAATAAATCAGAAAGACGATCACAAACGACTCGATGGAGAGCAAAGTCCCGAATGAGAAATATATCATCGGCAGCGAAAGTGCGATAGTAAGGATCATTGAATCCCACTGGAGCGAGACAACCGCCAGCATCAGGAATAACGCCGCCCAAGGGCTGACATGAAAATCTGCCGCAGCCAACAACACTCCTAATGTTGAACCTGCCAGAGAAAGGCAGAGACGGTCCGGTCTTATTTTCGAAAATATTCTCTTCATTTATCTACAAGTACAAAAACAACGTTTCAGAGGCGTACAACAGCAAAAACAACAAAAAAAACAACGAAATATACAACCTACTTATAAAGTCTTCTGGCGAAATTTGTCCTTGGTTAAGAATCTTATTCGTCTCTTTCACAGGACCGGCACAAGATTAATGTGTGCAATTCTAGCCGGGACAGTTGAAAGAAAAAGTTAAGGGAAGCTGTGAAGTTTCCCTTTTCCTTTTTAATCGAGCTTAAGAACTGCCATGAAGGCGCTTTGAGGAACTTCGACAGTTCCGATCTGTCTCATTCGCTTCTTTCCCTGCTTCTGCTTTTCGAGAAGCTTCCTCTTTCTGGAGATGTCACCACCATAACACTTTGCGGTCACGTCCTTGCGGACAGCCTTCACAGTCTCACGTGCGATGATCTTCGCTCCGATAGCCGCCTGGATGGCGATGTCGAACTGCTGTCTTGGGATGAGTTCCTTGAGCTTCTCACACATCTTGCGACCGAAGTCATATGCGTGATCAGCGTGGATCAATGTAGAAAGGGCGTCAGCCGGGTCACCGTTCAGAAGGATGTCAAGCTTAACAAGCTTTGCCTCCTTGAATCCTACCACATGATAGTCAAATGAAGCATAACCCTTTGAAATCGACTTCAGTTTGTCATAGAAGTCAAACACGATCTCTGACAAAGGCATCTCGTAAGTAAGTTCGAGACGGTCAGCTGTGAGATAGTGCTGGTTGATAAGGATACCTCTCTTGTCAAGACACAGCTTCATGATCGGTCCGTAATAGTCAGATCTCGAAATGACCTGCGCCCTTATGTAAGGCTCCTCGATCTTGTCGATGAGTGTTGCAGCAGGAAGTCCTGATGGGTTATGTACGTCGAGGCACTCACCCTGAGTTGTGTACACCTTATATGATACGTTAGGAACAGTCGTGATGACGTCCATATTGAATTCTCTGAAAAGACGCTCCTGTACGATCTCAAGATGGAGCAAGCCAAGGAATCCGCAACGGAAACCGAAGCCGAGCGCCAATGATGACTCCGGCTCGAACACGAGAGAAGCATCGTTGAGCTGGAACTTCTCGAGTGAAGCGCGAAGTTCCTCGTACTGGTCAGTCTCTACAGGATAAAGTCCGGCAAAGACCATAGGCTTAACTTCCTCGAAACCTGCAATCGCCTCTTTACAAGGGTTTGCAAGATGTGTGATGGTGTCACCCACCTTCACCTCGACTGCCGACTTGATTCCTGAGATGATGTAACCTACACTTCCGCAAGGAATCTCGTCACGAGGATGCATCTTCATCTTGAGGACTCCGATCTCATCAGCCTCGTATTCCTTACCAGTGTTGAAGAATTTGACCTTGTCACCCTTCTTGATGCTTCCGTTAAGCACCTTGAAGTAAGCGATGATACCTCTGAATGAGTTGAAGACAGAGTCAAAGATGAGAGCCTGAAGAGGGGCCTCGGGATCTCCTGCAGGTGCCGGGATCCTTTCTACGATAGCATCAAGGACTTCCTTCACACCCTGTCCTGTCTTACCCGATGCAAGAAGGATGTCCTCCGGCTTGCAGCCGATGAGGTCAACGACCTGGTCTGTCACCACATCCACCATTGCCGAATCAACATCGATCTTGTTGAGCACTGGAACGATCTCAAGGTCGTGCTCGATTGCAAGATAGAGGTTGGATATTGTCTGAGCCTGGATTCCCTGAGTTGCGTCTACAACGAGCAGAGCTCCCTCGCAGGAAGCGATAGCTCGTGACACCTCATACGAGAAGTCCACGTGGCCCGGAGTGTCAATAAGGTTAAGGGTGTACTGTTCGCCCTTATACATGTAATCCATCTGGATTGCGTGACTCTTGATGGTAATTCCCTTCTCTTTCTCCAGATCCATAGAGTCAAGGACCTGATTCTCCATATCACGCGCATTGAGAGTGTTTGTCACTTCCAGCATTCTGTCTGCAAGCGTACTCTTACCATGGTCGATATGCGCGATGATGCAAAAATTTCTTGTTTTCTTCATTGTACGTGTATAATCGCTGCAAAGATAGCAAATTAAGCAATTTTTTCGCTACTTTTGTTTAACCTACATTGATTTTAAGTGTCTAAAAAAAGTTGTGACAGACAAGGAAATCATACAATTATATTCGGACGGACGCGAAGAGGAGGCTTTCAACGGCATCGTGGATGCCTACACTGAAAGGCTCTACTGGCACGTCCGCAGATTCCTGTGCTGTCATGAGGACACCAACGACCTTGTTCAGGACATATTCATCAAGATATGGGCAGCTCTCCCCACATTCAGAGGGGAATCACAACTCTTCACCTGGATCTACAGAATCGCCACAAACGAAGTCCTCAACCATCTGAGAAAACAGAAGTTCAAAGCCCTGGTGTCACTGGACTCCGCCTCGGAAATATTCTGCCGAAAAATAGACGAAGATCCGTACTTCAACGGAGATCACCTTCAGAGGGAACTCCACAAGGCAATCCAAAGGCTCCCGGAGAAACAGAGGATCGTATTCAGCCTCCGCTACTTCGACGAGATGAAATACGAGGAGATATCGGAAATCACCGACACGACCGTAGGAGCCCTGAAAGCATCATATCACCACGCCTACAACAAAGTGAAAGACGACCTTTTGAAAATATTATAACAGATTCTAAACCTTTAACAATTAATTGTGTCTAATGGAAGGTATGGACAAAATCAAGAAAGACATATTAGCGGAAATCACTTCGCTCCGCGAGAATCCTTACACCGTTCCGGAGGGTCATTTCAACGACCTCAAGGCTCAGGTGAGGAGGCCGCGTAAGGAGCCGGTCGTGACGCTTTGGGGCAAGCTGGCGCCGTACGCATCGCTTGCAGCTGTCTTTGTTTCAGTGTTCGCAGCAGGATCTCTCCTGTTCAACCGCAACGAATTGGAAATAACTCAGGAGGACTATTTCCTTTTTTCAGAAAATTACCTGGAAACCTACGAAATGGACGATGCCTATCATATCGCTGACGCTGAGATCGGCGACAACGACATCATCGAATACCTTATATATACAGGTATAACAGCGGAAGAAATAGAAATGTCAGAATAATACGATATGAAATCCTACATCAAAAAGATAATCATCATTACCGCTGCACTTGTTTTCGGAGCGGTGAACGCCTTTGCAAACAACGAGGCAAAGGAAGACTGGAAGGAGAAGCTCCAAGCCGAGAAGATCGCCTTTCTTACAATGGAAATAGGCCTCACACCTCAGGAAGCTCAGGTTTTCTGGCCTGTATATAATGAGATCAATGAGGAAAAGGACCAGGCAATGTACGAGGTTATCAAGTACTACTGGGAGATGAGCAAAGCCATCGAGGCAGGAAAACCGGAAAAGGAGATCAAGACTTTATTGGACAAGTACCTCGAAGCTCAGGAAAAGCAGAGAAAGATCGACAACGATGCTGCTGACAAGTACAAGAAGGTGCTTCCGACAGCAAAAGTCGCAAAGCTCTACATCGGAGAAGAAAAATTCAGACGTCTGAACATCCGCAAATTGCGTGACATGCAGGGACAGAAGAAATAATCAAGCAAAAAGGTAGAAATTGTGAGTCAAGGACAGATACTCTCGGGTATACTGTCCTTCATTTTGTATTGTAAGGATCTCATCCTTAGGAGACTCGCATCTGGCTCTCGAGAATTCTGCAATTATCCTTGTCGGCTGTTTTCTTGTGACGGTCCTGACACGCAGAATGTTGAAGAGATGCAGCCCGCACATTCTGGCGTAGCGGCAGAGCGCAGCTTCCTGCTCTGCAGGAAGCACAAAGGACACGCGTCCTGACTCTGTCAGGCGTTCCTTTGCGAAATCCAATATATCCCTGTAGGAAAGTCCGTCTGTTGTGTGACGGGCAGTGCTTTTCCTCTCGTCCGGAGCTGTCAGAGAGTCCTCGAAATACGGAGGATTTGAAAATATGAGGTCGTACTTTCCGTCTGTCTGTGCGGCAAACCGGTCCAGCGGCAGATTGTGGGCATAGAGGCTGCCCGCCCACGGGGAGTTCCTGAAGTTCATCCCCGCCTCCTCAGCAGAAGCCTCATCCACATCAATGGCATCGATCCTCACAGCAGGTTCACCTCTCATATTGTCATCCCCGGCTTGACAGAGGATCTCCCTCACCCTCTGCGCCGCCATCATAGCGATGGTTCCAGTGCCTGTTCCTATATCCAGAAACCTTCTGTCCTCCGGCATTATGGTCATAGCCGCCCCAAGCAGCACGCCGTCGGTATTCACCTTCATCGCACTGCGTTCATTCACAACATCAAACTGCTTGAAACGGAAAACGCCCATATACATTACTCAAGTTTCGCAAGTGGTAAATCATTGATTAATTGAAGGTTGGTGATACTTGCGAAACTTCCTCCCGCCGCACCTTCTATATTTACGTTACCCCTATCCTAAATCCTTTCCCTCGGGGAAAGGACTTACTATCGACCTAAAGGTCTCAAAAACAAGGTACTTTCGCACTTGCGAAAGTTAAGCTATATATATTAAACAAAGACGCCATCAACCATATAAAGCGAACGGTCGCACATCTTTGCCAAGTCCGGATCATGTGTAACAATCACCACAGTCTGGCCGTACTTGTCCCTGAGGTCGAAGAAGAGCTTGTGAATCTCCTCCTTGGTCTTGGTGTCAAGGTTACCTGACGGCTCATCAGCAAAAAGAACAGCCGGCTTGTTTATCAGAGCCCTTGCGATAGCCACCCTCTGCTGCTCTCCTCCCGAGAGTTCCGACGGCTTGTGCGTCAGTCGCTGGGCAAGACCAAGGTCTGCCAGCAGCTCCTCTGCCGCCGCCTGAGCATCCTTCTTTGAACGTCCGGCAATGAAAGCCGGGATCATCACATTCTCAAGGGCATTGAATTCGGGAAGAAGATGATGGAACTGGAACACAAATCCCAGTTTGCGGTTACGGAACTCAGCCAGAGCCTTGCCGCTAAGCTTGAGAACATCTGTTCCGTCTATTATGAGGGAACCCGCATCCGGAGTGGACAAGGTACCCAGAATCTGGAGCAAGGTGGACTTTCCTGCACCGGAAGCACCCATAATGGAGACAACTTCCGCTTTCTCCGCACTGAAATCAAGGCCTTTGAGCACTTTCAAAGGTCCGAACGATTTTTCTATTCCTTTCGCCTGTATCATAAAACTGCTTTCCGTTGGAATGGCCGCCGGATTTGGACGGTTCAAAGATATACAAAAAAAAGCAACTATCATCAGATAGTTGCCTTTGTCGGGGTACTGTGACTCGAACACAGGACCCTCTGGTCCCAAACCAGATGCGCTAGCCAACTGCGCCACACCCCGTTTTCCCTCATTTGGGACTGCAAATATAGAGACAAAAAATAAAACTGCAAAACTTTTTTTACAAAATTTTGCAGTTTTTCATATATAATTAGCCAAAACAGCTCTTTAATAGCCCAAATTCTGTACAAGTTTAGGGTTATTATCGATGTAAGTCTGGCGAATAGGCCACAGATAGTTCCTGTCCTCGAATGAGCGGGTCATAAAATTTCTCTGAGTAAAGAAGAATGCGTCATCTGTTGTCGCCTTTACATTCAGACCTCTGATAGGCTCTTTGAAAAGATCCTTTGACAAAAGCCAGCGGCGAAGGTCGGTGTAGCGTTTTCCCTCATCCAAAAGTTCGATACGACGCTCTCTGCGGATCATTTCACGCATCTCATCCTGAGTGAAGGAGCCTTCGTAGTCAGGAATACCTGCTCTCTCACGGATTGCATTGAGGTAGTCAAGGGCTTCCTGATGAGCAGCTGTTCCGTAGTACTCATTCAATGCCTCCGCATAGCTGAGGTAGAACTCTCCGAGACGGAAGATGATGCCGTGACGGTAAGGGTGGTTCTGATTTCCGATCTCTGTAGCCTGCGGGTGCTGACGCTTGCGCATCAGGTAACCGCACTGAGGTGAGTCGTAAGTCGGACCACCGTTCGCTCCGCCATAGAGGAAGTCTACAAATCCTCCCATCTGGCTTGACCATTCCTTATGCCACATGATGGAAACATAGAAACGAGGCTCACGGTTGCAGTACATATTAGGTGTACCAGCCTCTGTTATAAGACCCTTCACATCCTGTGAGTTCGAACGTGTCCACGATGTACCTGCATAGTGGATGTCCTCTGTGCTATATCCCTTGGCCACATAGGCAGGATCCTCGTCAATAGGAAGACCGTTGCGGGTGAAGAATGCGTCCACGAGGTTCTGGGTTGCGCCATATGCTCCATTACCGTCTCCGTAGCCGTGCGGAGCCATATTCTGGTCAGCCTCTGCATAGTTGCAGTTGTTGTTGATGAATATCAGCTCAGGGTTGCTGTCACCGGTCGCGAAGTGGATGTTCATATATGAAAGGAAAGGATCGATCTCACCCTTTTCATTATATTGCTTATACAATGAATATACGCCAAGATCGAAGATGTCCTTGATCGCATCTGCCGCTCTCTTCCACTTTTCCTTGTCGTACTCCTGTGGGAAGAGTGGAGTTCCGTCAGCGTTCTTTACGTCCGCATACATCTTGTTGCCGTTGAACAGCGGGCTTGCTGCAAGCAGATGCACGTGTGCGCGCACTGCCAGAGCCATACCCTTGGTCGCTCTTCCGTGGTCCTCACTGATGTTCTTGACCTGAAGAGGAAGAAGTTCAGCCAATTCGCTGAGTTCAGTGTCAAGCCACTCTACGATCTCCTCAAACGGAGTACGCTCAAGCATAAGTTCCTCGTAAGTCGAGTCAATGCCGTAGTACTCTGTCACCAGAGGGAAGGAACCATAGAATTCCAGCATCTGGGCATAATAATATGCTACAAGGAAACGTGCCTGGAGCTTCATATAAGCCACATCATCTGCAGTAAGTTCGGATCCGAGAGGCTTCACCTTCTCCTGGAATATGTATGAGGCACGTACTGCCTTGTACACATCGCCCCAAAGGTCGAAATAGTTGGATGTAGCACTCCAGTTGCCTTTCATAGCCGAAGCCGACCACCAGCCGAAGCCAGACCACTCGAGAGGGATCTGGACATCATCCACGAGGGTGTTCAGACCGTACTTCATGTTCCATCCCATATATGGATCAGGAAGGTAGCTGTAGATATTGGCAAGCCATCCGTTAGTCTTGACGACGTCATTGAAGACCATTTCTTCTGTGATAAGGTCATCCGGCTCCTGATCGAGGTAGCCACAGCCCGCGGCGAATGAAAGCGCGAGCGTCATACATATTATATATAATATCTTCTTCATAACAGCCGGATTTTAGTTGAATGAAATGTCAAGACCGAGTGAAACCACTCTTGAGATAGGATATGCTGCAAAGCCGTAACCTGAAAGCTCAGGGTCCCAGAGCTTGAATTCAGAAATGGTGAAGAGGTTGGTTCCTCTGAAGAAAATACGGAGGTTGTTCACCGGTCTTTCCTTGCCCATTCCCTTTCTGAGGAAGGTGTAACCCATTTCGAAATTCTTAAGACGCATAAAGGATCCGTCCTTGAGCCACCAGCTTGAAGACTGGCTGTTGTTTTCGTTCACTCCGAGCGAAAGTCTTGGCCAGAACACATCCTGAGATGGATTTTCCGGAGTCCAGCGGTCATCTGCATTGGCAAGGATGTTTGCGACTGCACCCGATCCTGCTCCCGGAATGTAGTACTGGTTTCTTGCGTCATCATAGTCACCGCCGACCACAAAGTCAGTCAAGGCAACTCCCTGGAAAAGGGCACTGATGTCGAAGCCCTTGTGACGGAACGAGAATCCGAATCCGTAGACAATCTCTGGCACCGAAGAACCTCCGATTGCGGTCACGTCCTCGTCGTTGATCTTTCCGTCATTTGTAAGGTCGGCATACTTGATGTCTCCAGGTCTTACCTTACCCCATGAAGGAATAGGGAGACCAGGCTTCAAAGTACCCGAAACCGGATCAAGGAAGTCCTCATCTGTGTAGAGTCCGAGGGACTGGAGTCCGTAGTTCTGATTGATGCTGTTACCTGTGCGTGCACGTGTAGTACCGACGATACCGGCAGCCTCATCATATTCAAGAATCGTATTGTGGGCATATGTGAAGTTAGCCATGACCGAGAGGTAGGTGTCACGCGAGAATGCCTTGTTGAAGGTCATCGAAGCGTCCACTCCCCTGTTGAACACCTTACCATAGTTGGCGTATGGTGCATTCTGGAAGCCTGAAGTTTCAGGGAAGATCTTCCTCTGCATGAAGATGTCCTTACGAAGCTCGGTAAAGTAGTCCACTGTGAGGCTGAATGCGTCAAAGAGACCGAGATCAAAACCGATATTCGACTTCGTAGCTGTCTCCCAAGTCAGATCAGGCACACCGAACTGGTCCTCAGCGACTCCAGGATAAGACACACTGTTGTTGTCTCCGAAGCTATGTCCGCCTGCGTTTCCGTTGATTGTTGTCAGGTAACCGAAACGACGTCCGCCTGAGATCTGGTCGTTACCGGCGATACCCATAGATCCGCGGACGCGGAGCTGATTCACTATATGCTTATAATCCTCCATCCAAGGCTCGTTGGAAACCATCCATCCGATCGCTCCTGAAGGGAAGAAACCGTAACGGTACTTCTTCGCAAAGTTCTCGGAACCGTTGTATCCGAAGTTGAACTCGGCGAAATAGCGGCTGTCATAATCATATGCCACACGACCTGCAAGACCGGCGTGACGATATGGGAATGAATATATAGCCGATGAAGCGTTCTGGTCTACATAGCTGCGCATATTCCAAAGGAGAAGCGCGTCGACGCTGTGTTTGCCGAAGGTACGGTTATATGACACAGGTGCCTCAAAATAGGTGCTTCGGCTGCCGCCGAATGACTTCGAGAAGCCGAGGAACTCGTCTCCTGTAGAGACGATCTCCATAATCAGCTCGCCGTTTTGATCACGACCTGTAGCGTAGTAGTAGGTCGGCTTTCTTGTACGCTCTGACCAGTAGTCCTGGAACACGTCAAACGAGAAAGTGACCTTCGCGTGGAGTCCCTGAAGAGGTTCCCACAACATCCCGAAGTCCTGGTCGATAGTTGCAACACTCTGAAGCTGAGACTTATAGTTGTCCTTGTAACCAGTCTGAGTCGCCATCACATAAGGATTGGCACGGTTTGACTGGATAGGGAACTTTCCGTTTGAATACACAGCCGGGTGTACGATAGGCGGGATCTCGAGAGCATACTGAAGGATGCTGCTGACATTTGAACCCGGAGCATGACGGTCCTGCATATAACCTCCAAGGCTGAAGGTAAAGAGGGTCGACTTTGTAAGGTTCAGGTCGATGTTGCTTCGCACATTGTACTTGGTGAGCTTGAGCTCGGAGTCAAAGGCCGCTGTAGGGTCTGTAGCTATGATTCCCGATTCGTTATATACACCAAGGATGAAACGGTAACGGAGGAGTTCTGTACCTCCGCTGACATCCGCACTGATGTGTGAGTTGGTTGCGAAATCGTTGGTTACGAGATCAAGCCAGTCTGTAGAAGGATAGAGATCGGGATCCTCGCCGCTACGGGTCTTGTCGATCTGCATCTGTGAGTACGGAGCAGACATTCCCGAAAGTGCAGCGGCCGCATTGACAACCTCCATATGCTTGGCACCGTCAACAAACTCGGCAATCTGGAGAGGAGTTGTAACTCCATAATCAGCCTTGATGTTGACCTTTGCCTTACCTACAGAGCCTCGTTTTGTCTTTACCACGATGGCTCCATTGGCACCTCGTACACCATAGATTGCTGTCGCAGAAGCATCCTTAAGCACCGAGAAAGACTCGATTTCCTCTGGAGAAAGCTGGTCAAGCGAACGCTCTACACCATCCACGATCACGAGAGGGTTGGAACTTGCTCCAAAGGTGTTGATACCACGGATCCAGAAGTCTGACGCGTCATAGCCCGGCTCACCGGAACGCTGGACACCGATCACACCGGCAATCTGTCCTGCCAAAGCGTTGGAAAGATTGGCTGTCTGGTTTGTAGCAAGGGTTTCGGGAGCGATGGATGCAATGGCACCGATGACACTCTCCTTCTTCTGCGTACCGAATCCGACAAGCACTGCCTCTTCGAGAACGGTGTCGGTCTTCATTCTGATAAGCAGCTCTGTACGTCCGTCCAAGGCCACTTTTTCATCCTGATAACCGATTCCGGTCACAGTGAGCACATCGCCCTCAGGAACTGTGATGTAAAAAAGTCCGGCATCATTGGTTATGGTTCCGTTGGAACCGTCAGATGAAATGACGGCGATACCGATAATTGGCACACCAGCCTCATCCACAATCTTACCTGACACCTTCACATCTTTAGGGCCTTCGGCTGCAAATGCAGCCAAAGAACCCGCAAGAGCAAATATCGCAACCGCTAACGCAGTGAGATAATTTTTAAAATTCATAAGGTCAGTTATTAGGGTTATATTCCGGATTTTCCACTCTGAAATCCTGTTTCTCAGGTCCCACACCTGTAACAGTCAGAGACTTCCAATGAGAAGGAAGCTTTGTAGGAAGCTGCACAATGCCGTCCTCAGTAATCTCCACTCCGGCAAAACCAAAGATCACACTCTGAAGAATGCCTCCAAGTCCTGTCGCAAACGACACTCTGCTGTTGTTAGCATTTTCCGAAAGGACTCCGAAAGGAGGTCTCAACTTGTCTGTGTAGCTCTTCTTGAAGACCTTGAAAGCCATGTCAGGGTCGCCAAGACGGGCATACAGCACAGCAATGATGGCATTGCTCATAGCAGGACCGTTCGGGTCGATTCTGTCAAAATAGTACTCAATGTCACGGAGGATATGGTCACGGTCGGTGATGACACCAAGCGGATATGCAAGCATATTCACGTCGGTCTGCTTGATAAGCTGACCGTTGTAGCCTGTGTACTCCATAGTGACACCTTCCTCGTTGTATGTAAACACGATGTTGTCCGAAACCTCCATCCAACGTGGATCAACCTTCTTTCCAAGCACCTGAGCGGCCTTGGCTACATCACTGAGGACGCGTTTCGCTGCTCCGTTTGTGAATGCATTGTCATCCACATTCTCGGCATACTCGTCAGCTCCCACTACATTGATGATGGAATAGCTGCCATCGGCATTCTTCTCGACACGGCTGAGCCAGAAGTCAGCAACAGCCTTAAGCACAGGCCACGCTGTCTCCTCCAGCCACTCCTTGTCCTGAGTCACACAGTAGTACTGCCACATTGCGATACCCACATCCGCTGTGATGTGATGCTCGTATGTACCGGTAAGAGCCCACACCGGAGTGCACTCTTCACCTGAAGTGTCGGCCTCCCATGGGTACTGGGCACCTCTGTAACCGTGATTCTGAGCATTCTGCATAGCCTGAGGCAGACAACCTGCACGATAATCCATAAGCGAACGTCCCGCAGCAGGATTCATCACCAGAATCGGCGGATACATCCAAAGCTCTGTGTCCCAGAAGTAGTGACCGTTGTAACCCTCGCTTGAAGAAAGACCCATAGGAGCGATGCCTACAGGACAGTTGTCACGAGTGATGGAGTACAACTGATACAATGCATGGCGGATGTCCAGCTGTGATTCAGGATCACCCTCGATGATCACATCACCCTGCCAGAGTTCTTCCCAAGCGGCACGGTGCTTCTCAAGGAGGTAATCGATGCTTGACTTATATGCAAATGTCGCGAAACGCTTTGACTCGTTCACAGGATCCTTGAAATCCTGTGTAGAGCAGACTGCTCCTACAAGCGCAAAACGATAGGTCTGTCCCTTCTTCAGCTTGGCAGAGAACCACATACCGTCACGGCCCTCAGCCTCGATACGCTTGACCTCAGGCTCTTCTCCGTCAAACATGAACATCGAAGACGAACTTACTCGGTGCATCTTGGTTCTGGTCGCTGCATTGAGCTGGTACACCAGCTGCGCTCCCTCACCGAAGCTTGACTGCAAATCGCTCATCTCCTCCGGAATGCCATAGATGTTCTCAACCTTGAGTGTAAGGTCCTTGTGAGGGACAACCTCAACTATGGACATAGCATTATAAGGCAGATGTCTGAGAGCAAGCACAGTGTACTTGAACGAGGCCTTGCCTTTCAGCTCAACGTTTGTGGTAAGCTGTGCCTTGCGGATGTCAAACACCTGATTCCATCCGCTGAAATCCTTGTCAGAGACCTTCTTGCCGTCAACAGTGAGTTCCATATTAAGGAATACAGGGCCACGGGCCACGCGGCTTACGCCGTTATATCCCTCCTTATCGAAAACGCCCGCGAGTACAATCTCGCGCGCCGAGAACGGAACATCGTCTGTAACTACACCGATACGGCCGTTTGCCATAGTCGCGCCGTTGTAGTCCTTACGCGAGGTGGCCTCCATAATCCAGCCATCCTGGGCCATTGCAGAAAGTGCAAGACCCAGGAAAGCCATAAGTGATATAAATCTCTTCATAGGAGAAATTACATTACGTTCTGATCTGTGATATCCTCAACAACAGCCTTGATACCGAGTGGGTTAGTCACATCAAAAGTGAAACGAAGCACTACTCCTGTTGTAGGATACTCGTACTTGTTAGGGTCAATGATGCTCTGTCCCTGCTGGATGTTTCCGTCAGAACCGGCTGTGCTGATGAGGTAACAATTCTCAAATGAGCTGTTTGCAGTGTCATAGT
Organism: uncultured Bacteroidales bacterium; assembly: GCA_947367375.1. Lineage (GTDB taxonomy): Bacteria > Bacteroidota > Bacteroidia > Bacteroidales > UBA932 > Cryptobacteroides. The sequence continues at coordinate 19,218 of CANBDZ010000028.1, forward strand.
TTGCACTGTAGATGTCACCCCAGTTGAGCTTTGTCTGGAAGAACTTCAATGAAGCGTAGTTGTACACACGGAGAGTGATCTGGTACTTGTAGTCATCGATCTTAGCCATACAGTAGCCGTCATATGTCTCCCAATCTGAGAACACGCGTCCGTCACGTACCTTACGCTGGTCTGGCTTACCGAAATTATAGTTTCCAAGGCACCAGATAGCCTCATTGGAAGTGATGTTACCCATCTCATCCCAAGTGAATGTACCGAGATCACCTGTAGATGATGAAAGTCTTTCAACTCTGAGTGAGCCCCAGTCAGCCTGGTTTGTAAGTCTGTAGAGACCACCCTCTGCACGGAAGGTATAAGTGCCGTCACCGTTGTTGTCGAAGAAGTCGATGTCAACCCAAAGGTTTCCAAGACCTGCGAAACTTACAACCTGTCCTTTCTTGAACTCTACGTCAGTTGTACCAGGATATGCAGGATCCGTAGTCTCAGGAACCTCTACCCACATAGCCTCGAGAGGGTATTTTACCTGGAATGACTTCACGTCAAAAGTAATGGTTCCCTCAAGAATCTCAGACTCATAATTGTAAAGAGCTACCGGTGTAGTGTTGCCGAACTCGATGTTATCTACATTGCTGCCACCGAAGCTGTAAACAGAACCGTCAGCGGTCTTTGCCTCGAAATAGCCTGAGAGCGCTGCAGGAAGCTTTCCTACATACGACCAGCTGTAAGCCTCAAGTGGAGAAGCTGCGTCAGATGCATGAAGTGCAAATCTGTCAGAACCTGCAACAAACTCTACAGAAGAGAACGCAGGGTGAGCAAGCGCGATCTGAAGAGTCTTTTCCGCACGGTCAGTGCCTGTACCCATAGCCATCACCATGACGTCATACTGTCCGTCCTCGATGTTCTTCTGATATGGGATTTCAAGACTTCCTGAGAAAACACCTTCCTGAGCCTCTCTTACAGTTGTAGAAGCATACTGCTTTCCATCCTTTACAATAGCGACAGTCACATTCTGTGCAACCTCAGCTGTTACAGTAAAGTCCACCTTGTCACCGAACTCAGCAGACTCAGCAATTGTGTAAGCAGCGATCTCAAGAGCCTTCACTTCCTCTGCAGGCTCCTGGCATGAAGCTACAGAAAGCACTACAGCTGCCGCTGCAAAAATAAACGAATAAAATCTTTTCATTGTAAACATATTTTATTGACAAAGGCGATGTACCGGAAAACCGGACATCGCCATTATTAAATACTGAGCAATCCCTATTAGAGGTTAGGATTGATAGTCTTCCACTCTGATACTGGTGGGATGATGCCGAGATTGATGATCTCATCACGCATAACCTGGAGGTGTGCGTAAGATGCATCGAGAGCAGCGATCTCCTCTGGAGTACCCTCAACCTCACCGAAGTGAACGCCTGTAGCGTCGATTACTGTAGGCATAGCCATGAGAACGTTCTGATACTTCTCAGTGTTTACATAGCAACCTGCTGGCCAGTGGAACTCAGGACCACCCATAGCAGCCTGGATCATGAGAACTGACTGGTAAGATGGGCTCTGGAATGATGAACGGCCACGGAGCTTGATGATGTTTGAACCACCCTGGATAGTAGCGTGCTTGATCTCAGCCCACTTGTCCTCAGGAATGTTGTACTCTGCGAGCGGCTTGCCGTCAACAGTGATCTTAGATGCGAACACTGCCATTGCCTCACCGTGTCCACCGTAAGTACGAGCGTTCTCAACCTTGTACTGTGGCACGCCGAGCTCCTTAGCGATAGCTGACTGGAGACGAGTAGAGTCGAGAGCAGCAAGTGAAGTAAGCTGGCTTGGCTTGAGACCTGAACGGATGAGAGCTGTAAGAGCTGTAACGTCAGCTGGGTTGAAGATTACAACCACGTGGTTTACATCTGGGCAGTACTTTCTGATGTTGTCACCGAACTCAGCAGCGATCTGGCAGTTACCCTTGAGGAGGTCCTCACGAGTCATACCCTCCTTACGAGGAGCTCCACCTGAAGAAATGATGTACTTAGCGCCTGTGAAAGCAACCTCAGGATCAGTTGTCCATGTGATGTTTGCACCCTCGAATGCACAGTGATAAAGTTCCTCTGCAACACCGTTTACGCCTGGACCATAAATGTCATAAAGGCAGATGTTTGGAGTAAGGCCGAGCATAAGAGCTGTCTGAGCCATGTTTGATCCGATAGCGCCACCGGCACCTACGATCACGAGCTTGTCGTTAGTCAAAAATTCCATAATTATTCTATAATGTTAGCGTTGTTTTCAAATCTTGGCAAATATAATAAAATATACCTTAATACGACCCAATAAACCTATAAACTTGCAACACTCGGCAGTTCTTTTTCACTCATATTTCCTTGCCCGCTACTCCCATTCAACAAGATACTCCTTAGCGCAGTCATTTGATGACCGGATCACCTCTGCCACACATGAATAAAACCTTTTCACTTCATTATAGAATCCACCATAGGGTACACGGAAACCGTAACCCTCCGGAGCAGGTGATGTGAATGGGCTGTTTTCAGATGTGATGAAATCCGGATGAATAAAGACAGTTTCACCCTGTCTCTCAAAAGTAATGACACCTTCTCCCTCTGTAAATTCCAACAGTTGCTTTACATCGCGTCCTTTTTCCAGTTCCTGACAGATGTCCCTGAGCTGGACGCACACATCACCCAAGGTAACATAGTGCACCGATATCTTTCCCTCATCAAACTGAAAAGAAATATCACCTACGTAATGATAGTAGTAAAAATCGGTCTCGTCAATTAACTCGTTTTTCGGAAAAGTGTCCGGATCAAAGACATGATCAATGCGCATCATAGCAATAACAATCTTATTGACCGCAATTTAAGCAATTTTTTTTGCAGCGACGCAGGTTTTTCAGCAGATTTCCTTGCGTCGCTGCACAAAAACACATCAGAAACCCCTATATATGTTCGCGA
>CANBDZ010000029.1 GCA_947367375.1 uncultured Bacteroidales bacterium
TGCTGAAGCAAAGAACTTGGTAAAGGTTGGTTTGGCTGATTTCATCGAAGCTGGTTATGTTTCTTCAAACCAATTGGTTAAAGTTCTTGGTAACGGTAGCTTGACTGCTAAGCTTGATGTTGAAGCAAACGCTTTCTCTAAGAGCGCGGTAGCTGCAATCGAAGCTGTAGGTGGTAATGCAGTAAAACTCTGATTCAATGAGAAAATCTATTGAAACATTAAAGAATATATGGAATATTGAGGATCTTAGACAAAGGATCCTCATTACCATATTATTCGTTGCAATTTATCGGTTTGGATCTTATGTGGTTCTACCAGGTATTAATCCAGCAATGTTGACTCAGTTGCATCAACAGACAAGTGAAGGTTTGTTGGCACTGTTGAACATGTTCTCAGGTGGAGCATTCGGAAATGCTTCAATCTTTGCGCTGGGAGTGATGCCATACATCTCGGCATCAATCGTGATCCAGCTTCTTGGTATTTTCGTCCCTTACTTCAGGAAACTCCAGATGGAGGGCGAAAGTGGACGTCGCAAGATGAATCAGTACACAAGATTCCTCACAATTGCGATCATCTGCATCCAGGGTCCTGCCTATATGGCGAACCTTCACCAGCAGATCGATGCGACAGCGTTCGTTGCTGTAAATCAGCTTGGCTGGAGCAACTTCTGGTTTAATCTTGTATCGACATTCATCCTCCTCGGAGGTACAATGTTCGTAATGTGGCTCGGTGAGCGCATCACTGACCGCGGTATCGGTAACGGTATCTCACTCATCATCATGGTGGGTATCATTGCACGCCTTCCATTCGCATTCCTTGCAGAGTTCCTCGAGAAGTGGTCTGCAAACGCCGGTGGCGGTCTTCTTATCTTCATCGTTGAGATCGTGATCCTCTTCTTCGTATTCGTAGCAGGTATCGCCCTTCTCCAGGCTGTGAGAAAGGTTCCTGTACAGTACGCAAAGAGAGTGATCGGCAACAAGCAGTACGGTGGCGTACGTCAGTACATCCCTATGAAGCTCAACGCTGCAGGTGTGATGCCAATCATCTTCGCACAGGCTCTTATGCTGTTCCCGCTTATCTTCTCTCGCTTCGATGCGACAAGAGGATTCGCAGCAACTATGAGCAATTATACTGGTTTCTGGTATAACTTCACATTCGCAATCCTCGTAGTACTCTTTACATATTTCTACACTGCAGTCACTGTAAACCCTACAATGATGGCAGAGGATATGAGAAAGAACGGTGGTTTCATCCCAGGTGTGAAGCCAGGTAAGAAGACTGCTGAGTACCTTGACACAGTTATGTCAAGAGTGACTCTCCCAGGTTCAATCTTCCTCGCTCTCATCGCGATTCTCCCTGCATTCGCAATGCTTTGCGGTGTCAACAACCAGTTCGCAAGCTTCTACGGAGGTACATCCCTCCTCATCCTTGTGGGCGTTGTACTCGACACACTCCAGCAGATCGAGAGCCACCTTCTTATGCGTCACTATGACGGACTGATGAAGACCGGTCGCCTGAAAGGACGTTCCGGAATGTAATCTCGAAAAAGTTCTTTGAAGAATGATAAGGCCTAAGACTGAAGAAGAAATAGCGCTGATGAGGGAAAACGGAATTCTCGTTTCCAAGACATTGGCTGAAGTCGGTAAGATAGTCGCTCCTGGTGTGACAACTCTCGAGTTGAATAGGGTGGCTGAGACTTTTATCCGTGACAACGGAGCTGTACCAAGCTTCTTAGGATATGATGGCTTTCCTTACGCTCTCTGCATCTCTGTAAACGATGTCGTAGTTCACGGATTTCCGTCAGACTACGTCCTCAAAGAGGGAGACATCGTCTCAGTGGACTGTGGAACAACGTATAAAGGATATAACGGTGATTCAGCCTACACCTTCCCAGTCGGGGAGGTGGACGCTGAGACCCGAAAGCTCCTCGACGTTACCAAAGAGTCGCTCTACAGAGGAATCGCAGCGGCAGTGGCAGGGAATAGGACTGGTGATATAGGACACGCGGTGCAAACGTATGCAGAGTCATTCGGGTTCTCTGTTGTCCGTGAACTTGAAGGACACGGAATCGGAAAGAAACTGCACGAAAGCCCAGGCGTTCCAAATTACGGACGCAGGGGACAGGGTGCAAGACTGACCGATGGAATGACAATCTGTATCGAACCGATGATCAATGCCGGTAACAGAAATGTGTATTTAGCTAAAAATGGTTGGGCAGTACATACTTCTGACGGCAAGAAATCAGCGCATTTCGAGCTTACGGTTGTTGTCAGAAAAGGCCAGGCTGAATTATTGTCCACCTTTGACTTCATAGAACAGAATGTTAAATTTTAAAGTGATTATCGATGCCAAAACAATCAGCAATTGAGCAGGAAGGCGTAATCGTCGAGACCCTGCCTAACGCAATGTTCAAGGTTGAACTCGAGAACGGACACGTCATCATTGCCCACATCTCTGGCAAGATGAGGATGAATTACATCAAGATTTTGCCCGGAGACAGAGTTAAGGTGGAGATGTCACCTTATGATTTAACAAAAGGAAGAATTTCTTTCAGATACAAATAAAACTTTAAGGAAATGAAAGTAAAAGCATCCATCAAGAAGCGCAGCGAAGATTGCAAGATCGTAAGACGTAAAGGTCGCCTTTATGTAATCTGCAAGAAGAACCCTAAGTTCAAAATGCGCCAGGGATAATTTTTTAGTTGTATAACAAATTAAGTTAAGATAATTATGGCAAGAATAGCCGGTGTTGATTTACCTAACAACAAAAGAGGAGAGATAGGTCTTACCTATATCTTCGGTATCGGCCGCAGCACTTCGAGAAAGATCCTTTCTCAGCTCGGTATTGATTTCGATACAAAGGTTGGAGAGTGGAACGACGAGCAGATCGCTGGTATCCGTAGCGTTATCGCTAACGAGTACAAGATCGAGGGTGAGCTCCGTTCTTCTATCCAGATGAACATCAAACGTCTTATGGATATCGGTTGCTACAGAGGAATCCGTCATCGTATCGGTCTCCCTGTACGCGGTCAGAGCACCAAGAACAATGCCCGCACAAGAAAGGGTAAGAAGAAGACTGTTGCAAACAAGAAGAAGGCGACTAAATAATTAGATGAATTATGGCAAAGAAAACAACATCAACTAAGAAGAGAGTTGTCAAGGTTGAAGCTTATGGCGAGGCTCATATTTCATCAACCTTCAACAACGTTATCGTTACCCTTACTAACAATATCGGTCAGGTAATCAGCTGGTCATCAGCTGGTAAGAGCGGTTTCAGAGGTTCAAAGAAGAACACTCCATATGCAGCTCAGGTAGCAGCTGAGGATGCAGCAAAGACTGCTTATGACCTCGGACTTCGTAAGGTTAAGGCATATGTAAAGGGTCCTGGTGCCGGACGTGAGTCAGCTATCAGAACTATCCACGGTGCAGGTATCGAGGTTACAGAGATTGTCGACGTTACTCCAATGCCACACAATGGCTGCCGTCCAAAAGGCCGTCGTAAAGTTTAATTGTGTAACATTTTAAAGAATAGATTACTATGGCAAGATATACTGGACCAAGTACCAAGATCGCACGTAAGTTCGGCGAGCCAATCTTCGGAACAGATAAGGACTTCGAGAAGAGAAATTATCCTCCGGGACAGCACGGTCTCGCTAGCAAGCGTAAGAAGAAGTCTGAGTATGGTACTCAGCTTAAGGAGAAGCAGAAGGTTAAATATGCTTATGGTCTTCTCGAGAGACAGTTCCGTAACCTTTATGAGAGAGCTTCTCGCATGAAGGGACAGAAGGGTGAGAACCTTATCATCCTCCTCGAGTCTCGTCTCGACAACATCGTATACCGTTTGGGTATCGCTCCAACAAGAGCAGCTGCACGTCAGCTCGTTTCTCACGCTCACATCACTCTCAACGGAGTAGTTTGCAACATCCCTTCAGCTCACGTTAAGCCAGGTGACGTTGTAGCAGTAAGAGAGCGCTCTAAGAGCCTCGAGGTTATCACTAACAGCGTGGCTTCTGCTGCTAAGTACTCTTGGATCGAGTTCGATGCAAAGGCTCTTACAGGTAAGTTCATCAACACTCCTGTTCGTGCTGAGATCCCTGAGACAATCAACGAGCAGCTTATCGTCGAGCTCTACTCTAAGTAATAGTTAACACCTTAATAAAGAATTTATATGGCAATCTTAGCATTTCAGAAACCGGACAAGGTGATAATGCTCGAAGGAACAGACACCGTAGGCCGTTTCGAATTCAGACCTTTGGAGCCTGGATACGGACAGACTATCGGTAATGCACTCCGTCGTATCTTATTGTCTTCTCTGGAAGGTTTTGCTATCACATCGATCAAGATTTCAGGTGTGGACCAGGAGTTCGCAACTATCCCTGGCGTGATCGAGGGTATGCAGGACATCATCCTCAACCTCAAGCAGGTACGTTTCAAGAGAATGGTGGAGACTGTAGACTCAGAGGTAGCAAATATCGTGATCAGCGGCAAGCAGGAGTTTACCGCAGAGGATATCTCAAAAGGATTGTCTTCTTTCAAGGTGCTTAACCCTGAACTGCACATCTGCTCTCTTGAGCCAGCTGTAAAGCTTGAGATCACTCTCTCAGTGTCAAAGGGCCGCGGTTTCGTGCCTGCAGACGAGAACAGAGATCCGGAGGCTGTCATCGGAACAATTCCGGTAGACGCAATCTATACTCCGATCAAGAATGTCAACTGGACTGTAGAGAACTGGCGTGTAGAGCAGAAGACCGACTACGAAAAGCTCAACCTGGAGATCGTAACTGACGGTTCGATCACTCCTAATGTAGCTCTTCAGGAGGCTGCAAACATCCTCATCTATCACTTCAAGCTGTTCACAGACGACAAGAAGCTTTCACTTGAGAGCTCAATCGAGTCTGAGTCAAAAGAGCTTGATGAGGAATCACTCCACATGAGACATCTTCTTCTCACTAAGCTTTCAGACATGGGTCTCTCAGTTAGAGCTTACAACTGTTTGAAGGCTGCGGACATCGATACATTCGCTGACCTCGTTTCTTACTCAAGAGCTGAGCTCATGAAGTTCAGAAACTTCGGTAGAAAGTCGCTCAACGAGATCGATCTCCTCGTAGAGAAGATGAAGCTTTCATTCGGAATGGATGTCACCAAGTATAATATTGAACCTAAGAAAAAGAACGTTTAAGCAATATGAGGCACAATAAAGCAATCAACCATCTTGGTCGTAAGAGCGGTCACCGTAAGGCACTGCTTGCTAACATGGCTACATCGCTCATTCTCAACAAGAGAATCCAGACAACTGTAGCTAAGGCTAAGGCACTCAAGATGTATGTAGAACCTCTTATCACTAAGTCAAAAGAGGACACTACTCACTCTCGCCGTGTTGTATTCAGCTACCTCAAGAACAAGGAGGCTGTTACAGAGCTCTTCCGCACAATCGCTCCAAAGATCGCTGATCGTCCAGGCGGATACACTCGCGTGTTGAAGACTGGTTTCCGTCAGGGTGACGGAGCTGACATGGCTCTCATCGAGCTCGTAGACTTCAACGAGGCAGCTCTCGCATCTGCTCCTAAGGCAGCTAAGAAGGCAACTCGTCGTAGCTCTAAGAAGGCTGTTGAGACTGTGGAGACACCTGCAGCTGAGTAATCAGACGAAAGTCTTGCGGCTTAAGCCGCACAACATAAGATGGGTGATTCTACCATTGTTATCTTTTAGAAGATCAACAACTGGAGAATCATCCATTTTTATTATATTGCATTCGAAAATACAGACATAAGCATGCATAAATCCGTATATATATTTCTGGCCATTTTTGCTCTTCTTTTTGCTTCCTGCGGAGAAGAAGATATTCCTGTTGTTCCTGAACCACCTGTCATTGAGGTCCCAGACAATGATGAAGGCGAGAGCGGGAAAGAAGATGAGGAAGTCGAGGTTATTCCAGAGTGGACTCCGGAGTGTTTTTATGTTCCGGAGGTTTCGGAGGATGGCTGGATCAGGATTTCAAGACCAGAGGAGATGGCAGCATTCCTCATGTCGGAGCAGCCTGCAGGCACAAGGCTTATGATAGTGTCGGATCTGGATATGTCGTTGATGCCAGAGGATGTTGTTTCTGCTGTAGCAGCTTCCTCAAGGTCCTTTACTGAGCTTACTGTAGAGGGATCCGGCTACACAATCTCAAACTATTCTTCAAACGCCTTTTTCAACACAGCGAAAACACTCCAGATAAGTAGACTCACTCTCGATAATTTCGAGATTTCTGCAGATTCACAGGATGCCGGAGTCTTGATAAATGAGCTTAGAGGCAATGCTGTATTTCATAATATAGTGATTAAAAATTCCTCAGTGACGACCTCTTCGCAGTCAGCTGGTGCCTTTGTCGGCTCTGTTGCCAGAATGAATCCGGAAGACCGTCAGGAAGAACTTTCTGTTTCATTTGAAGGCTGCACAGTTGACGCAACAGACGTTTCCGCAGCCGGATATATCGGTAAGATGGTCGGAAGCCTCAGCGGTTATGACAATAGAGAGGTGCTTTCTTTTGATCAGCAATGTTCGGCCTCTGATGTGACGCTTTTCAAGGATGGTGAAGCTTATTCAGGTCCGTATGTAGAAGGAAATGAGGGAGAATGGCTCTGTACGACCGATTTCACACCTTTCGACAACTTTCTTGGTGATGAAATATATGGAAGAGGCACTGTCATATATGGAAATACGAGATTTGTACCTCAGTGGGACGGGCACAGACAGGTAACGCCGCTTGCGGCCGACCCATTATACGACGGCTGGGAATCAGGCGTCGTCATATATTCGTCATACGACCTTGCTTCCCTTCAGGGTAAGTCGCTCCCAACTGGAAAATATTACCTTCTCGCAGACGTTGATATGGGCGGTGACGACGGATATATATTCGAAAGCATAGAAGATGTCACTTATATCAACGGCGTCAGAAAGGAGAAGATGCTTGAACCGCAGGAGTCGCTGACCAAGGGGGATAACCACACCATATATAATGTAAAGGTGGTGATGGAAGAGCATGTACATCCGGGTGCCGCATTCATTCTCCACACTGTAGAGCCTGGTACGCAGCATCTGAACCTCAATTTTGTCGGGGCTGATGTCTATAATGGAATCAATCTTCAGGAGGGTGATCTGCAGTATGGAAATGCCTATGCCGGTACGCTGGTTTCTATGGTTGAATCCACTTCGACATACACTGCTTATAATGTTCACTGTTCGTCAGGTGTTGTGGATGCTGTGTGCAAGATCGGTGGTCTGATAGGACACATGTGCGGCGATTCTGACATTATCGGTTGCTCTGTGGATGACTATATTGTAAAGAACAGACAGACTGGAGTCATTGAGGAATATAATATCGGTCCTGTATATGCGGAGAATAATCTCTATAAGGCTTATGGCTCGCAGTGGTGGTACACTGAGGGTGATGCAGGCGGACTTATCGGCTTTATTGCAGCGATTGCTGTAGGGAATGCGTACATAAAGGATTGTTCAGTGACCAATACTAAGATAGACTGCTACGGATGCGAGGACAAATATGTTCCGATCTCCATTTACATCTGGAGAAAGCAGAATATTTTCAGCGGACCGGAGGATTTCTATTTCCTTACTGAGCTGCAGTCGCTGGTTGCCGGACGACATGTCAACCAGTTCATCGGATCCATTGATGCTGACTTTACCACAGATATGTTTGTGATCGAGGATTATTATGTGAGTGGAAACAGCTATTTTGGTGTTCCGGCGGAAAGTACGGATGAATATAACCACGAATATGCGGAAGGACAGTACTGTGATGCGCTAGGTTGTGCATATTATGTCGGATTAGATATTATCTTTGCAGAAGTGAACCTTGGCCATTACGGCAATTATGCCGGTACCTTGAAGTTCAAGCCTCGCGGAGGCGAATGGGTCACCGTCACAGAAGCCCCAGGCGACGGCCTGAATATGGCATGGACGGGTGGAGGACTGGAGTTTTAATATATGAATAAATTTACATTATGAAAAAGTACATCTTCTTATTGTTGTTTTCTGTTTTGGCATTTTGTGGATGCACCGGTTCGACTTCTGATGCAAAGATTACTTTGGTTCAGACCAGTAAGGATCAGGTCGAGATTTCCGGTGATGGAGGTAAGGTAAAGGTGGCGTTTGCTTCGGCTCTTGACTGGTATGTGGAGACTCAGGACGTCTGGCTTCATGTCACTCCGGACAAGGGTGTGGCAGGTAATGGTGTAATTACAGTTGAGGCTGACAAGAATCTGGACATCGAGAAGAGGACAGGAGTGGTAAACATCTGTTCAGAGGATGTCGTATTCCCGGTGAAAATCATACAGAAGCCATATGAGGCGACATTCGAGATGCTCGAAAGCGAGAAGACAGTGAGCTGTCTCGGTGGTAATATGATATTGAAGGTAAATGCGGATGTAGACTACGAGTACACTATAGATGCTGACTGGATAAAGGCTGCTGATTCAAAGGCTGCGTCTGTCAGACAGCATCAGTTCAATGTGGAGCCTAACACGGGCGATCAGCGTACTGCTGTTGTTTCCTTCCATTACGGAGCTGTTACGAAGACTGTGACAGTGATTCAGCGTGCAGTCGGAACAGAAGGAGATGACTGGCAGTTGGGAGAATTTGTTCACCGTTCACTTGCAATGAGGTTTACTGCTGACTGGTGCGGCTACTGTCCTTATATGGCCACTGCATTCAAGACTGCCAAGTCGCAGATGGGTGACAGGCTGGAACTTGTCAGTCTTCATGGTGGCGAATCGAGATATGAATTTTCAGGCACAGCTACTCTTGAGCGTCGCTTCAAAGCGAGCAGTTATCCTACGGGAATCGTAGATGCCAGGGTGTCGATCCCTAATTATTCGTCTACAGCCACTACTGCTGCAGTTACTGTGGCCGCTGCAGAAGAGACCATCAACAATTATCCTACAACTGCGGGAATAGCATGTGCGAGCTCCATCAAAGGAAACGAACTTACAGTGGATGTCTCTCTGTACATCAAGCAGGCTGACTCTTACAAGCTCGTGATGCTTCTTTTGGAAGATGACATCATAGGTTTCCAGAATGGAGCCGGAATGGGTTATGATCACGATGGTGTAGCTCGTCTTGCCATCACTTCAATCTCCGGAGATTCTATCAAGACTGAGGGTCCTGAAATCTGGTCAGGCACATACACAGCAGAACTTTCCGACAAATGGAAGAAAGAGAACCTCCGTATACTTATCTATGTAGAGAAAGCATACGGTGATCTTCCAAAGGTAGAGACAGTTGAAGGTGCGGATTACGGCAACTTCGGAGAGTCCTACATTGACAACTGCCGTGCTGTTCAGGTAGGAACTGAGAACGGTCTTGAACTGATGTAAATACTTAATCTCTCAGATAGAGACTGAAGAATTTCCATATCTCGTTGCAGGTGTCCATGTCGTTGAGAGCCCAAGTGTGCTTTCCTCCGATCACCTCATAGAGACGAACTTCGATGGCGGGTCCACCTTTCCATTTCGAGGTCTTGTCTTCTGTGCCGTGAACCTCCATCATAGGTACAGGCTTCTTGGCTTCATATGCTGTTATTTTGATTGTGTCAATCTGTAGACTTTTCCGGCAGATGTTGGGAATGTTAGGGTGTAAGGCAGGTGACTGTCGGGGTCGATGGTGGTCTCTGATGAGGCGGCAGAGGTTTTCAGCGGGTGGCTGCTGCGGATTGTGCAGAGGTTGCCGCTGAGGGAGGTGATGGTACCGCTTGTCACCTGGCTGTCTTTCCATTCGAGGTCGATTTCAAAGCCGCCTCTTGCGCGGAAGCCTTTGAAGTAGCCGTCTGACCATTCTTCCGGTAGGGCCGGCAGGAGGTCAATGCTTCCTCTGTGTGACTGGAGAAGCATTTCTGCGACTCCGCTTGCGCCACCGAAGTTGCCGTCGATCTGGAATGGCGGATGTGCATCGAGGAGGTTAGGATAGGTGCCGCCTCCGTGGTGCGCCTTGTCGTCGACATATTCAAGAAGCATACGATAGATGCCGTAGGCGTGGTCTCCATCAAGAAGCCTTGCCCAGAGGTTGACACGCCAGCCTGTTGACCAGCCTGTCGCCCTGTCGCCGCGCAGCTCGAGCGAGCGTGCAGCTGCGGCCGCCAGTTCAGGTGTGCTTTCCGGTGTGATGTGGCTTCCAGGGAATAGGCCTATCAGATGTGACTGGTGGCGGTGTCTTGGATCAAGATCCTCCCAGTCGTGATACCATTCCTGGAGATGTCCCTTGCTGCCTATCTGGTAAGGGTAAAGCCTTTCGTAGGCTTCTTCCATTTCCTTGCACATATCTTCATCAATACCAAGTTCCTTGGCTGCTGCTATAGCAGCTCCGAAGCATTCGCGGATGATTGCTAGGTCGGCTGTTGTTCCGTAGGCGGTGTCTCCGTGATAGCCGTTCGGTGTGATGAATGTATTCTCTGGGGAGGTTGCAGGGGATGTGATCAGATGGCCGTGTTTGTCTTCAATGAGCCAGTCAAGACAGAACTGCGCTGCCCCTTTGAGTATAGGATAGGCGTACTCAGAAAGGAAGTCCTTGTCTTGAGTAAACTGGTAGCGCTCCCACAGGTGCGTGCTCAGCCAGGCTCCGGCCATAGGCCAGTTCGCCCACTGCGGCTTGCCGTTTACCGGAGTGGACATAGCCCAAAGGTCTGTGTTGTGGCAAGTGCACCAGCCTCCGCAGTCATAGAAGTTTTTTGCGGTGTGCTCTCCGGTTGCCTTGAGCTTTTCAAGGAAGCCAAGAAGAGGGTCGTGAAGCTCTGACAGATTCAGCACTTCTGCCGGCCAGTAGTTTTCTTCTGTGTTGATGTTGACTGTGTAGTTTGCGCTCCAAGGTGGCCAGTAATGATGGTTCCATATGCCCTGAAGGTTCATCGGTACTCCCTCGGTGCGTGAAGCCGAGATCATAAGATAGCGTCCGTATTGGAAGTACAATGCCTCAAGGTTTGCATCTCTTGCATCGTCAGATGTCTTCTCTATCGATGTAGCTTTGAGGCGTTCGTCTGTCGGAATCTGAGGTACGTTCTCCTTCTTTCCGAGCTGGATGTCCACTCTGTCAAAATAACGCGAGAAGTCTTCTATATGATTACCCTTAAGGTCTTTTGCGCTTAAAGCCGAGGCCTTTTTGAGGTTTTCTGAAGCTATGGCAAGGTAGTCGCGGCCTTCCTTCACGGGATCCTTGTCAAAGCCGTTGAAGCTTGTAGCTTCAGTAACGATGATTCTTGCATATGATGCATTTTCGATAACAAGGTGGTCAGCGGTGTGGCGGGTAGTTCCGTCTGTTTCTGCAGTCTGCGCCAGGGCAGCGAAATGAATACCGCGTTTAGGGTCATAGGCTTCGCCGTCATATGGCGCATATCCCTTCATTGTCAGGACACCGTTGTCTGCTGCAATTTCATATCGGAGAAGGCTCTTCAAAGTCAGAGAACAGTTCAGGGTTCCCTTTTTGTCGGATTCCAACTCGATCACAAGCGCCTTGTCCGGATGTGAAACGAAGTAGCGACGGGTAAAGGTGGTTTCGCCGATCCTATATTTCACCTGTGCGATACCCTTGCTGATGTCGAGGCTGCGTATATATTCGCTTGCTTCCCCTTCGTTTTGAAAATATATGCACAGATCCGCCATCGGGAGATAGCGCTGCGAATTCTTGCCCTGCAGCCTCTGCTGCAGTCTGTCGGCCTTCTCATAGTCTTCGGCCTCCAATGCCTTGCGCACAGGCTCCAGTCCTTCCTTTGCCGCAAGTGTGTCCGCATCCACATCTACAGGCTCTCCTGACCATAGGGTGAGGTCGTTCAGATGGATGAGTTCTTCATCTGTGCCGCCATAGATGGTCGCACCCATCTGGCCGTTGCCGATCACAAGGGCTTCTATGAATTCATCGGCAGGTTCGTCGTACCACATAACCCATCTGGGGTCGGTCTCTTTACATCCGGAGATCAGCAGGGTTGTAAATATAAGAAGGCAGCGTATACCTTTCATATATATTATGGTCTTAGATAGATCTTGAAGAAGTTCCAGATTTCCCTGCAGGTGTCAAGGTCGTTGAGGGCCCAGGAGTGCTTGCCTCCGACGACTTCATATAGACGGACCTCGATTGACGGGCCGCCTTCCCAAGCGGTCTCTCCTCCCATATATTTGTGAAGAATGACCTTGTTTCTTATGAGCGGAAGCTCGATTGTCTCCTCGTGGGTGCATTTGGCCTGACCTGCCCAATAGCTTACCGCCAAAGGTACGGCGAGGTACTCTCCCCATCCGTTTTCATTGTCAGGGTCTCCTTCCCAAAGGGAGGTCTTGTCCATAGTGCCGTGAACCTCCATTAGAGGCACAGCCTTCTTTGCGGAATATTTCCTGTATGACCATTCCATCGACAGACCTGCTATCGGAGCGAAAGCTGCGAACATATCCGGCTTGAGGTAAGCCATCAGGTAGCACATTTCTCCTCCGTTGGACATTCCGGTGAGGAAGGTGTTCTCTTTGCTGAGTCCGTATTCCTTCTGAAGGTGTCTTGCAAGAGAACAGATGAAATCCACATCATCGGTCTTTACCCCTTTCTGTGAAGGATAGCCCACTATCCATCCTGTCTTGCCCTTGGTGTCCACTTCGCCCTGAGGATAGCAGAGGGCAAATCCGTTTTCACGTGCGACATCTATCATCTCCGGTCTGTAGCCCTCGGCTTTTCCTCCGTAGCCGTGAAGGCAGAAGACCAGAGGAGATCCGGGAGCGAGTTTCTCCGGCATAAAGAGGTAATAGGTTCTCTCCATTCCATCGTGTTTGAAATGGAATTTCTCAATGTCCTGCGCATAGGCAGCGAATGATAAAAATAAAGCGCAGACCATCGTCAGGGTCGCGCATAAGAGGGTTTTTCGGTTGATTGTCATCTTGACCAAATTTCGGAACATTGCAAATATAATAAAAGATTTCTGCAAGTGTGCGGGTGAAATTGAAAATTTTAAATTAAAATGCGTAAATGCTTAAAAATTCATTATTTGCGGTCTTGTTTTTCACGAAAAACTAAATAAATTTGTCTTTGCAACATCAAGGCGCAAGCCTTTTTGACCACATAGAACACACATTAAAACCAACAAAATGAATAATCTATTCTATCTTGTTCCGGCAGCGGCAGTGCTGGCACTGGCGTTCGCCTACATCTTCTTCCGTCAGATGATGAAGGAAAGTGAAGGTACTGTGACAATGAAGCAGATTGCACAGTATGTAAGAGAAGGAGCTATGGCCTATTTGAAGCAGCAGTACAAAGTCGTGATCATTGTCTTTGTTATACTTGCTGCTCTTTTTGCTGTTTTGGCCTTCCTTGGTGTTCAGAACAGCTGGGTTCCTTTCGCATTCCTCACAGGAGGTTTCTTCTCAGGTCTCGCTGGCTTCGTAGGTATGAAGACCGCGACTTATGCATCTGCAAGAACTGCAAATGCAGCTCAGAGATCACTTAACTCAGGTCTTAAGGTCGCTTTCCGAAGCGGTGCTGTCATGGGTCTTACAGTTGTAGGTCTCGGACTTCTTGACATCGCTCTCTGGTGGATCATCCTCAATGCTTTCGTTGACATTGAAGGTACACAGAAACTCGTGTTCATCACAACTACAATGCTTACCTTCGGTATGGGTGCCTCTACTCAGGCTCTCTTCGCCCGCGTAGGTGGTGGTATCTACACAAAGGCTGCTGACGTAGGAGCTGACCTCGTAGGTAAGGTTGAGGCAGGTATTCCAGAAGATGACCCTCGTAACCCTGCTACAATCGCTGACAACGTGGGTGACAACGTAGGTGACGTTGCCGGTATGGGTGCTGACCTTTATGAGTCTTACTGCGGATCTATTCTCGCTACAATGGCTCTCGGAGCTGCAGCATTCAGCGGAGTAGGTGTTGATGCACAGATGAAGGCTATCCTTGCTCCTATGGTAATTGCGTCTATCGGAGTTGCGCTTTCAATCCTCGGTATCTATGTAGTACGTACTAAGGAAGGTGCAGGAATGGACGACCTCCTCAAGTCCCTCGGACGTGGTACAAACCTCAGCTCTATCCTCATCGCAGTCGCTACATTCGGAATAATGTACCTTCTCGGAATCGAGAACTGGTGGGGCTTCTCTCTCTCAGTAGTTGTAGGTCTTGCTGCAGGTGTCATCATCGGCCAGGCTACAGAGTACTATACATCACACTCATACAGACCTACCCAGAAACTTGCTGAGTCTGCAGAGACTGGTCCTGCAACAGTGATCATCTCAGGTGTTGGTCTCGGTATGCTTTCAACTGCAATTCCAGTGGTTACCATCGCAGTGGCTATCCTTCTTGCTTACCTCTGCGCAAATGGATTCGACCTTTCATTCTCGGCTGCAAGCCTTTCTGAGGGTCTCTACGGTATCGGTATTGCTGCTGTGGGTATGCTTTCAACTCTCGGTATCACTCTCGCAACTGACGCTTATGGTCCTATCGCTGACAATGCTGGTGGTAACGCTCAGATGAGTGAGCTCGATCCTGAGGTACGCAAGCGTACAGACGTTCTTGACGCTCTCGGAAACACAACTGCTGCAACAGGTAAGGGCTTTGCAATCGGTTCAGCTGCCCTCACAGGTCTCGCACTCCTTGCATCATACATCGAAGAGATCAAGATCGGTCTTACACATCTCGGAAGACAGATCGTTGACGTGGCAGGTAACACAATCGACGCAGCTCAGGCTACAATTCCGGACATTATGGCTCTCTACCATGTTGACCTTATGAACCCAGTGGTTCTCGTGGGCGTGTTCATCGGTGCGATGATGTCATTCCTCTTCTGCGGTCTTACAATGAACGCTGTAGGTCGCGCAGCTCAGAGCATGGTTACTGAGGTTCGCCGTCAGTTCCGTGAGATCAAGGGTATCCTTACACGTGAGGCTACTCCAGACTACGCTCGTTGCGTTGAGATCTCTACCAAGGGCGCACAGCGCGAGATGCTTCTTCCTTCACTCATCGCCATCATCGTTCCAGTGCTCGTAGGTGTGATCCTCGGCCCTGCAGGTGTAATGGGTCTCCTTATCGGAGGTCTCGGCTCAGGCTTCGTACTCGCAGTCTTCATGTCGAACTCAGGTGGAGCATGGGATAACGCCAAGAAATATGTTGAGGAAGGCCACCTCGGAGGAAAGAACTCAGAGGCTCACAAGGCTACAGTTACAGGTGACACAGTAGGTGACCCATTCAAGGATACATCAGGACCGTCACTCAACATCCTCATCAAGCTTATGAGTATGGTGTCAATCGTAATGGCAATGCTCACAGTGGCTCTCCATTAACAGATTACTCGGATATAAATGAAAATCAGGAAAACCGCTATGGTTTTCCTGATTTTTTTATCTTATCCCATTGTTACGATGACGGTGTTGTTGCCTGGGGTGTGAGGGATTGTCGTGCCCTCGAGAGGCTGGCCGTTGAGGGTGATTGAGGCTATGCCCTTGCTGACTCCTGACGGGTTGTTGACCGTGATGTCGTAGGTTGCTCCGCGGAACTTTCTGCGGACGTTGAAGCTCTTCCATTCAGGGTTGATGCAAGGGTCGATTTCAAGGCCGTCGTATGCTGGCTTGATGCCGAGGATGAACTGTGTGATTGCATACCAGTTCCAGGCTGCAGTACCGGTGAGCCAGCTGTTCTTTGCTTCGCCTGGCTTCGCGGCGTCCTTACCTGCTATCATCTGTGAATATACATAAGGCTCTACCTTGTGCAGGGTGCTGCGCTCCTCTGTGTATGAAGGACAGATCTTTCTGTAGTAGTCCCATGCATAGTCACCACGACCCAGGACTGTCTCTCCGATGATTACCCAAGGGTTGTTGTGGCAGAAGATACCTGCGTTCTCCTTGTAGCCTGCCGGGTAAGATGAGATCTCTCCGTACTCCACGAAATAGCGTGTAAATGCAGGGTTGTTCAGTACGATACCATGCTCGCAGTCGAGGTGCTCCTTCACTGAGTCAAGAGCCTTCTTTACCATTCCGTCCTCGAGTCCGATACCGGCCATTGTGCACCAGCCCTGTGACTCGATGAAGATCTTTCCTTCTTCATTCACGTCAGAACCGATCTTGTTGCCGAAGAAGTCGTAGGCACGAAGGTACCATTCTCCGTCCCATCCGTGCTCCTTGACTGCCTCTACCATCTCGTCTACAAGTGCCTGGGCACGGTCAGCCTCTTCGTTCAGACCTCTGTTTCTGCAGAGTTCAACATAGTCGCGGCCGCAGACTACGAAGAGTCCGGCGATCATCAGCGACTCGGCCTTTGAGCCTTCTGTCTTGTTCTCTGTTGTCTGGAAAGACTCGTTAGGGTCCCAAGAGAAGCAGTTGAGGTTAAGACAGTCGTTCCAGTCCGCACGTCCGATGAGAGGAAGTTTGTGAGGACCGAGGTTGTTTACGACGTGGTCGAACGAGATCCTGAGGTGCTCCATAAGCGACACTTCAGAGCCTGGCTCGTTGTCGAATGGAACCGGCTCTTCAAGGATGCTGAAGTCACCTGTTTCCTTTATATATGCGACTGTACCGAAGATGAGCCACATAGGGTCATCGTTGAAACCACCTCCGATGTCGTTGTTGCCCCTCTTGGTAAGCGGCTGGTACTGGTGGTAGCAGCCGCCGTCAGGGAACTGGGTGGAAGCGATGTCGATGATTCTTTCGCGTGCTCTTTCCGGAATCTGATGAACGAAGCCTACGAGGTCCTGGTTGGAGTCGCGGAAGCCCATTCCTCGTCCGATACCGCTCTCGAAGAATGAAGCGGAACGGGACATGTTGAATGTGACCATACACTGGTACTGGTTCCAGATGTTGACCATTCTGTCCATCTTTTCCTCCTCTGACTTCACTACAAAGATGTCAAGGAGGGCATCCCAGTAGGCCTTGAGCTCAGAGAAGGCAGCGTCTACCTTTGCTGTTGTGTCAAAGGCAGAGATCAT
Organism: uncultured Bacteroidales bacterium; assembly: GCA_947367375.1. GTDB lineage: Bacteria > Bacteroidota > Bacteroidia > Bacteroidales > UBA932 > Cryptobacteroides. Next base: position 16,933 of record CANBDZ010000029.1, read on the forward strand.
CTGCTGAGCCTTAGTCTTGTTGATTATAGGAGAAGAGCCGCTGTGGAGGAGGCCAGGTGTAGCTTCTGCAAACTTCTCCTCCTGCTCGTTCTCAACATAACCGAGAAGGAAAATGAAATCTTTGCTCTCACCTGCCTGCAGTTCCACCTCGATGTAATGTGAAGCGATAGGACTCCATCCGTGTGCGATGCTGTCGGATGATTTTCCTGCCATCACGTTCTGAGGGTCACGGAACTCGTTGTAGAGTCCGATGAAGCTCTCCCTGTCAGTGTCAAAGCCGTTTACAGGTGCGTTCACGCTGTAGAAAGCATAGTGGTTGCGGCGTTCCTTATATTCGGTCTTATGATATATTACCGAGCCGTCCACCTCTACTTCTCCTGTCGAGAAGTTGCGCTGGAAGTTCTCCATGTCTGTTGCTGCGTTCCACAGGCACCATTCTGCGAATGAGAAAAGCTTGACCTTCTTTGTCTGGCTGCTTGTGTTGCTGAGAGTGAGTTTCTGCACCTCTCCCCAGGTCTTGAGCGGCACGAAGAAGAGCACGCTTGCGCGGATTCCGTCCTTTTCGCCTGTGAGGCGGGTGTAGCTCATACCGTGGCGGCACTCGTAGAAGTCTAGCGGAGTCTTGCAAGGCTTCCAGCCTGGTGACCATACAGTGCCGTTGTCATTGATATAAAAGTATCTTCCACCGTTGTCCATAGGCACATTGTTGTACCTGTAACGGGTGATCCTGCGGAATTTAGCGTCCTTGTAGAACGAGTAGCCGCCGGCAGTGTTTGATATCAATGAGAAGAAATCTTCATTTCCAAGGTAGTTGATCCACGGCCATGGAGTCTGTGGATCGGTGATGACATATTCACGGTTCTGATCGTCAAAATGTCCGAAGCGTCTGTCTTGCATATATAGTCAGTTTTGTTGTTTTATAGTCCGAGTTCTTCGATGATTCGTGTCATTCCTGCGTATTTGTCCAGAGTCCAGAGCACGAAGCGGATGTCCACGCACACGCCCTTGCTGTAGTCTGGTGTGTACCAAAGGTCGCTGGCAAGTGATTCCTTGTTGCCGTCAAAGGCTAGGCCGATGAGTTCTCCCTTTCCGTTCATCACTGCACTGCCGGAGTTACCTCCTGTGATGTCGATGTCTGTGAGGAAGTTCACGTACATATCCTTACCGTCTTCGCCAAATCCCCATTTACCCCAATCTTCTGAAGAATAGAGATCCACCTGCTTCTGGTCGAGGGTGAAGTCATAGTCATCAGGATTGTATTTCTGGAGGATGCCGGCAGGAGTGGTCTTCCAGCTTGTAACTATGCCGTCGCGTGGCTCAAGGCTGCAGACCTTTCCGTAGGTAAGACGCATTGTCGAGTTCGCGTCAGGGTACATAGTTATATTCTTGGCCTTGTTGTACTCATATACGAGGTGTGTGTACTCCTGATCGAGAGAGGTGATGGAAACAGGGCCTTCGGCTTCTGTGATTGCAGCGTTGAGCGGCTGTACCTTCACTTCTGTAATGAAGCGGTAAATAGGGTCTGCCAGGTACTCGTTTACTGTGTGCTCTTCTGCGAGGAAGGCTTCGACCTTAGACTTGTCCGAGATGAAGCTTTCTTCCCAGACCGCATCCACGAGGGCGTCATAGTCATATGAGTACTTTTCAAGAAGTTCCTTCTGGTATTTTCCGATGAATACAGGGTCAATATTTGTGACATACTGCTGCACGGCATACCTGAAAAGATCCTTCTCCACTCTTGTGTCGAATACGTCATATTCTGAAAGCAGAGCAGATGCCAGTTTGTTCAAAGCCTTAGCTGTGCCTCGGAACTTGAATTCGCTGCAGATTTTTTCTTCCGCAGGGTCAGGTCCGTCAGTCAATTCTGCAGTACGTTTTGCCTTCAGACCATTAAGAGTTATGATTCCGCTTCTGAATGCGGTGACTTTAGAAGACACCCTGTACAGATGAGTACCTCGTACGATACATTCGCGGAAGTAGTTGATGTCAGCCTCAGGCTCTTCAACTGCAAGGTATTTTGTCTTCATGTCACTCAGCAGAGTTCCCCATTTTTCCTTTCTGGCAGGAGACTCGTCTATCCATTTCTGGAATTCAGCTTCCTTTGCCGACTTTTCTTCTACAACGTCAAATCTTCTGAGGCAGTCCTCCTCACCTTCGTAGTACTCCTGCATATTACTGAGGGTGAAATAGTAGTCAGAGTACTTGAGACGGATTACAGGATCCTTGTCCATCCACTCCTTGATGATTGCCATCTGGTCTCTGCGGAGTTTGTTGGTGATAGGGTGGGCAAGCTGCTCCTTGAAGTTTGCTTCAAATGAGCTGCTGTACCTGTTGGTGCTTCCCGGATAGCCCATTACCATCACAAAATCTCCAGGCTGGTAGCCTTCAAGAGAGATGTTCAGCTTCTTTGCCGGTTTCATAGGGATGTTCTCCGGAGAGTATTCAGCAGGTTTTCCGTCAGGAGAAGTGTAGATGCGGAGCATTGTGAAGTCGCACTTGTGCTGCGGCCATTCCCAGTTGTCGATGTCGCCTCCGAAGGCGGCTGAAGACACTGGAGGAGCAGCGACAAGACGCACGTCGTTATACACCTCATAGAGGGCCATGTAGTACTTCTTGCCGTTCCACATCGATGAAAGGATAGCCTCAAGGTCTGTACCCTGCTTGTACATTGTCTCCATGATGTGGCTGACTCTTCTAAGGCCGGACGGTTTGCCTTGTTTCTCAAGGTCCTTCTTGATTTTATTCACTTCTTCGGTCACATCATAGACCCTTTTGAGGAAATATGCGCTCTTACCTTTGAGATGTTTCTCTTCATCTGCACGGAAAGCCCAGAATCCCTCTTCAAGGTAGTTCTTTTCAGGAGTGCTGAGGGCGTGGATGTCGCCGTATGCACAGTGATGGTTGGTTATCACGAGACCCTGGTCAGAGATGACACTCGCTGAGCAGCTGAATCCCAGCGACACTATGGCATCTGAAACGCCGGCTCCGGGTACGTCGGAGTTGTAGATCTCGTTGGCGGACAGTTCAAGTCCGCGTTCCTGCATCTTTTTCTCAAGCGCCTGGTCGATGGCGTGGATCATCCACATACCTTCGTCAGCACGTGCACTGATACTGCCAATGGCTGCAATCAGTGCGATCAAGGTGGCAATGCGTCTCATAATGCTGTTTTCTTTAAGTCAAACTTTCTTTTTTATAATGGATGGACCGTTCCAGGATTCTTGAAGTTGAGCTTCGCGGCCTCCTGGCGTACGTCATCCTTTGAGTAGGTAATGGTCCATGTGTCCATAGTGATCAGCTCCCAAAGCTTGTCCTGGTCCATAGGAGCCGCATAACGGATCTGGATGGCAGGAACAAGGTCCTTGTTCAGCTGGAGATATATACCTATGATACCCTCATGGCTCGAGAGGTGGTTGCTCAGATATGGCATATATCTTAAATATATCGGCTTCTCGAAGTTCGAGTGAGCGAATTCATATATATACTGAGGCTTGCCCTCGAACTCGGCCACCCTCGATTTGAACTCGGCCTTGAAAGGCGAGAACATATTTCGGATGTGCTCTTCAGTAGATATATATTTAACCTCGTCCTCCATCTCGACGAAGTCGTAGCCGCAGGCGATCTCCTTCACTCCGCCGCCGTGCTGAGGCATCTGAAGTACCTCCATCTCGACGATCTCCTCGAACCAATCCTCGGAAAGATCCTCGGATGGGTCCATATATACTCTGACGATCAGCGGGCAGGCAAACTCTGACTCGAGGCCGTAGATGCCTTTCTCTGTCTGCCTCATCTTCATTCCGAGATAGTTGAGGTCGAGCTTGTCATACATTCCCTCTGTACGGATAGTGACTACCTTGAGCTGGCTTACGGCAGCAGGGTCCGGTGTCTTTACTCTGAACTTCGATGGCTTGTAGATGGCCTCCTGAATCTTCTCGACAGATGTCTTTGTCGGATCGTAGAGAATATCGGCAGAGTGTCTCTTTACAAACACCTTCACTCCGTGTACTCCCTGGATCTTTTCAAGGGTAGCCTTGAAAGACATTGAACTTCCGTAGCACTTGACTGAGCGGAGTC
>CANBDZ010000030.1 GCA_947367375.1 uncultured Bacteroidales bacterium
CTACAGGAGGTTTTGTGCTGTCGGCGTTTTCGGGTAAAGAGAATGAGGAAAGCGTTCAGACTCCTTACCGTGCGGCGGACACAACAGTAGCTGCCAATAATTATCTTGTATATTATCAGAGCAGAGACATCTATGCGATGCCAGAGCAGGATTTCATCTTCACTATGCCGGATTATGGAACATGTGTTCCGCTTGTGTGCTATGTCACAAACACTACTGAGGTGGTCAAGGCTGTGAAGGAGAAATTTGTGCCTGGAGACAAGATTATTCTTTCTGCAACAGGTTACTTGAACGGCCAGAAGACAGATAAGGCTGAGATAGTTCTTGCAGAGAGCAGTGCAGTGAGAGACACAGTTATGACCACCTGGTCAAAATTTGACCTTTCCAAGCTGGGAGCAGTTGACAACATAGATTTTGAGATAATCAGTTCAAAGGCTGAGATTCCGGCATATTTCTGTATGGACGAATTCTATACATACATTACTCTTGAATACTAATAATAACCTAATAAATATCAAACTATTATGAAAACCAATCAAGAATACAAAAATGCAGCTTTGTCTGTGTTGAATGGCAACTGGGCTCCGGTAGTGGTAGCTACAATCGTAATGTACATCGTCACGTTTGTAATCCAGCTCTTTACCCCGTTCATTTTTTTGCTTGTAGATCCAGATACACAGCTGCTGCTGTCCACTGTGCTGTACATCGTAACTATGGTTATACCAATGTTCGTTATCACGCCGTTAAGTGTGGGCTACTACAATGCTCTTAATAAATTGTATTTGGCAGGTGATGACAAAGTGACATCCAATATGTTCAAAATTGGATATAGCCGTGTTCTCAGATACGTAGGGGGTATGCTCCTTATGGGAATCTACATATTCTTGTGGATGCTTCTGCTTGTTGTTCCTGGAATCATCAAGGCCATTGCTTATTCTTTGACTCCATACATTCTGAAGGATTATCCAGAACTTTCTGTCAACCAGGCAATCAACTTGAGCGTGAAGATGATGAAAGGTCACAAGATGCGTTATTTCCTACTTACCCTCAGCTTCATCGGATGGGGACTCCTCGGTATTCTTACTCTCGGAATCGGTTACATCTGGTTGACCCCTTATATGTACACAACAACAGCAGCGTTCTATCAGGATGTGAAGAACGAGTACATTGCAAACGGTAATATGTTGTAATACTAAAGAAGTCCTGCAGGAATCTGCATTACGATTTCAAGATTTTCCGGATCTACGGAAAGTATCAGATCTTCATGGAGCGGTAGCATTACTGCTCCATTTTCTGTTTCTACCTCTATACAAGGATTGTTCGGGATGTCGAAGAAGTCGGTAATCTCACCAACTTCATAAAGGACAACTTCATCATCGTCATTGTCGTCATGCCCGAGCTGATCGGGCGTCCCTGGAGTCAACAGCATCCATCCCACCAGTGCTGCAAATCCGTCATCTTCAAGAGACATCTCAGGAAGATTGTCCTCTTCGATATACACCGCCTTGCCTGCGATCTCCTCGACATCCTCCATAGAGCAGATGTCTGTCAGGCGTACCAGGGCCTTGGTGTTTCCTCTCTTTGTGAATGACTCAATATAAAAAGGAACCGGCAGTCCATCGAAAACGATGAACACCGGTTCATTTAGATTGATATCTTCAGGAGCGATTTCGCGGAAGCCCATGACGAGCTCCCCATCGGTACCGTTGGATTTCAATACCTGGGCTACCTGCTGCAAGTTGTCTAAACCTGCCATTGCAGAATTAAGCCTCAGTTGTTTCTGCAGCCTCAGCAGCCTCCTGTGCAGCCTTCTCGGCAGCAGCAGCCTCTGCAGCAGCGCGTGCAGCTTCCTCAGCCTCAGCCTTTCTCTTAGCGATAGCCTCAGCTCTCTCCTGATTTACCTTAGCCTCAGCCTCTGCAGCAGCCTTCTTTGCAGCAGCAGCGTCCTTGCTAAGACCCTCTTTCTTTGCGTTGATCTTTGCAGCCTTCTCAGCCTTCCAAGCAGCGAGCTTAGCGTCTGCCTGCTCCTGAGTAAGAGCTCCCTTCTTAACACCACCCTGGAGGTGCTTTGCAAGAAGAACACCCTCGTAAGAGAGGATCTTGCTTACAGTAAGAGTAGGCTGTGCACCTACGTTAAGCCATGCAAGTGCACGCTCGTTGTCGAGAACGATAGTTGCAGGGTTTGTGTTAGGGTTGTAAGAGCCGATCTGCTCGATGAAACGACCATCGCGAGGTGCGCGTGTGTCAGCCACAACAATGTGGAAGAATGCGAAATTCTTCTTTCCGTGGCGCTGAAGACGAATTTTAACAGCCATTGTGAATCTGTTTTAAAAAGTTTAATAATTATTACCTATGCTTTCCTACCCGAGGAAAAGCGCACAAAAATACGCAATAAATATCACATTTCCAAAGGATTGAGTTAAAAAAGTAAATTCCCCGAAACCCTGGTCGTTTCATGTTCAAAATCTGCCTAAATCATAAAAAATGCAAAAAAATGAAAAAAAGTTGCGAAAAAGTTTGCAAGTTTAATTTTTTGTCGTACTTTTGCAATCCCAATCAACAAAGCGGTGGTGGTGAAATGGTAGACACGCTACTTTGAGGGGGTAGTGGGAGTAATCCTGTGCGAGTTCGAGTCTCGCCCACCGCACTCCATTTCACACGAGGAAGTTTCGAAAGAAGCTTCCTCTTTTTTTGTACATAACTGCCGGATTTTGTCTATCTTTACTTGGCATTTAGCAAATCAGCCCGATAGACTTATGCACTCCGCTTTCCACAGATTCCTTTCAGTCATCATTCTTTTGACTTCTTCGCTTGCGTACTCTTATGCCCAGGCGGATCTCCCTGAATTGAAGGAGCTTTCAGCAAAAGACCGTGCCAAGACGATCAGCCCTGCCCAGAAACAGGGTAAGTGGGGTTATGCGGATGAAAAAGGAAAGTTTGTCATTAAGCCGTATTTCGATTCGGCTGACGAATATCGTCCAGCTTCTCTCAGAGGTGTGACGATAAAGTGTGCTAAGATCTCTTTCAACGGCAAGTATGGCTACCTCTATGAAAACGGCCTTTTCATGATCCTTCCGGAGTATGATTATCTGTCACTCTTTGACCGTGGTGTAGCAGTGTTTGTAAAAGACGGCAGGTATGGACTTCTCAACACTTCGGACAAGGTTCTTATCTCCGGCTTTGATGCCATCATGCCTTTTGACGAAAACGGACTGGCATGGACTTCCCTTGATGGCCTGTGGGGAATGTATGACCTCTCTGGCAATGAAATCTTCAAGCCGCGTTTTTCTGCACTCCCTGAAACTCAATATGGTCCTCTCACGCTGGTAGAGGAAGGAGGTAGATTCGGACTGATCTCGGTTTCGGAGCGTCGCATGGTTCTCCCGACTGAATATGAGATGATATCAGGGCAGGAGAACGGAAATATCCTTGTCAGAAAGGAAGGCAAGTACGGCTTGTATGACGCAGCCGGAAAAATGCTCATCGCGCCGCTCATGAACACAGACCAGATTTCGGCAGGAGCCAAAGTCTATAAATATATTGATTCCAGCTCAGGCTTTATGGTGCCTATGGCCTATCAGGATGGCAAGGCGTCTCCACTAAGGACTCTGGAGACACAGCCGTTCGAAGAATGGCGGTCTGACAATACATATATATATCCGGGGCTTACCCAGACGCCTTTGATTCAGGATCCGTCAGGTATTCCGGAGGTTGACTCTATATATGTAACCATATCAAAAGACAGAAGGGTCATGGCCGGTAATGGCCTGGGACTTACTGAGGGGTCGAAGCTTGCCGAGGCAGCCATAAGGATTGACACTTTGGATGTGCCTTGCGGAACATGGCTTGCACCACTTCTGAAGGCAGATCAGAATAAACTTGCCGCCTACGACAGGAAGGCGGGAACAACTCTGGCGAAGGACTGGCAGAGCATTACTGCCAGAATACGCCGCAGGGGCATCCTTCCGGAAGGTGATGTGATGGCGGTCGTCGATGTGACCGTAGACAGTCTGCTTATGCAGAGACATTTCGTGAAGTTCTCCATGAGCGGATCACGAAAACTTTTGCTGACTCAGGACGGAATCCTCTATGATCAGGTAAATTATGTGGACGAAGACCTGGCAAACTGCTTTGTGACGGCAGACCAGATCATTCTTCCTGTATGCATCGGCCCGGAAAAATCTTTCAGGACAAGGCTGCTGGCCCCATCCGGCAAGCAGATAACCGAGCTTCCGGGCATCTTCTGTGAACTTGCCCTGAATACCGGAGATGTGGTGAGGATGCTGGTTAGGGATGAGTACTCATTCAGTGTCTGCGAAGTGGACATGGTGACCCGCAAGTATAAATTGGACGACTTGGGCATAGGCAGCGAGAGGATGGACATTGATTACTACGACGCTCACGCATACATATATGAAAAGGAGTCAGGTATATGCAAGTCGATAGTGGAGCTGAAAGACGGCTGCACCTCGATACCTTCCCTCAAATATAAAAGGACTGAGTGGGACGGCGAGCCTGTTGTTGAGCTCAGTGCAAATATATGGGATGTACCGTCCGAATCTGCGTGGATCGTAATGCCGAGGCCGCTGAGCGAGCCGAGAGTCGAGAATATAAACGGATATATGCTCACCGTCTATCCGGCGGGTCCCGACGGTATATCCATATACTGCGTCAGCACAAATGTGTGGACCGGAGAAGGCCTCAGATACGGATATATCGGATATGACACTGACTTCTTCACCCAGCCCCTGTTTGATGATGCCAGGACAATGGCTGGCGGAGAAGCGGCGGTCAATATCAACGGCGAGTGGAGACCGGTAAAGAAGGAAGAATTTGAAAATAACATAAACTTGTTTAAATATGCATATACTGAAGAATGATGTCCTGACTGTTCAGGTCAGTGATCACGGAGCAGAGCTGCACAGCATCTGCAAGGGCGCACAGGAGTATTTATGGCAGGCTGACCCTAAGTTCTGGGCCAGACATTCGCCGGTTCTTTTCCCGATTGTGGGAAGCGTATGGGATAAGCTTTACAGAGTTGACGGTAAGGTCTATGAGCTCGGACAGCACGGCTTTGCCCGCGATATGGATTTCGTGAAGGTGGAAGGAACTGACACGGAAGTTCTCTACAGACTGGAGTCTGATGAGGAGACTTTGAAGAAGTACCCTTGGCCGTTCCGCCTTAAGATCGGTTATAAGCTGCACGGCAATTCAATAGATGTAATCTGGAGGGTGTATAATCCTGGAACAGAGGATATGTACTTCCAGATCGGTGCACATCCTGCATTCTACTATCCTGATTATGATCCTGAGACAGAAGAAAGAGGTTACTTCTCATTCGACAAGTCTGAAGGTCTCGAGTGCATCCGTCTTAAAGAGAAGGGCTGCGTGGACGCGGTCACAAAGTACCCTCTCGAGATCCCTGAGAACGGACTTCTTCCACTCAGGAAGGACACTTTTGATGTGATCGACACCATTATGCTTCAGGATTCCCAGATCGGTAGAGTGACCCTTCACAGAAATGACGGAACCCCTTGGCTCAGCCTCAAGTTTACGGCTCCTGTAGTTGGTCTGTGGTCACCTCCGACCAAGAATGCTCCGTTCATCTGTATCGAGCCGTGGTACGGCAGATGCGACAGAGCCGGCTACACCGGCGACTATCGTGAGAAGGACTGGGTGAACCGCCTGGAGCCAGGTAAAGAATTTGAAGGCATATATGAAATTGAAATAGCCTAGTAGCATGTTTTTTGACTGACCTGCGTTTGACATTTAAACGCAGGTTTTTTATGAAATGTATTATACCATTAGTCCTGGCGGCGTTTCTGTTTCCAGGCATTATAAGGGCTCAGAGCGGCTCTTTTGACAATTCTACAGTAAGCAGTTTCGATCTGGACAGGTATCTCGGTACCTGGTATGAGATCGCCCGTTTTGATCATAGTTTCGAGAGGGGAATGGAGAATGTTTCTGCAGAGTATCTTCTTCGTGATGACGGTATGGTGGCTGTCTTTAATTCCGGTTGGAAGGATGGAAAATATAAAGTGACTGAAGGAAAGGCAAAACAGCCGGACCCGACAGGGGATCCGGCTCATTTGAGAGTATCTTTCTTTCTGTTCTTTTTCAGTGATTACGACGTGCTGATGCTTGATGACAATTACCAGATTGCTCTGGTAGGAAGCAAGAGCCCGAACTATCTATGGATATTGGCGAGAGACCCTTCTCCGAGTGATGCTGTGGTAGGAGAAGTCATAGAAGAGGCTGACCGCCGCGGCTACGACACATCGAAACTGATCTGGGTGGATCAGAGTCGAAATGAGGATGCTGTTATTTTGTGAATGTAAGGTTCAGGAAGAGTCCCGGAGAGGCTGCAACAGGCTTTTCCGGGGCATATTTTTCCTCGGTGACAAGCTCTGGCAGGAAGGACTTCGACATGTAGTCGATGACATATAAGTCAAGGGTGTCAGCTTCCTCGCCTTCGAGGATTCTCAGTCCGATGTAGGACTCCTTGTCTTCGCTCTTTGAGTCTTCGGAGAAGTCTCTGTTGGTGTTGTCAATGAGGAAGGTCTGCAATGCTGCGGTCTCGCCGTTCCCAAGGTCGAGGTCCATGCTTCCTGCCTTTTTCATTATTGACTTTCCGAGGAAATAGTTCTTGAAACCTGAGCGGAGCTTAGGGTTGAGCGAGGCTGCCTTGAGATCGAAAGTCATCGCATCAGACATGTTGTACTTCGGCATGAGCTCCATTCCTGTGTAACTCTCGTCCCAGTACTTCCTCATGTAAGTTGTGTCCGTCACAAGGGTGTCGATCTTCCATTCGCCATTAAGGGTGCTCCAGAGTGTGTCCAGGAGGTCTATCTCTATCTGGCAGTCAGTTCCGGCTCCGTATTTTTCATCGAATCCGAGGTTGAGGACTACCTTGTCCCTTCCTTCTGCAGGCCTTGGCTTGAGTGCCTTCAGTTTCAGCTTGCCGGTGCTTTGGCCCTGAGAGATGACGAAGTGGGTGCTGTCGGCGAAGATAAAGTCCTCTCCTTCCACAGCAGTGGACTTCTCTGTGTCTACACTGAGGGTAATTGTTGCTTCCCTGCCGAGAACCTTGGCCTTCCCCTTTCTGTCATAAGCGTCGAACTCGACGTCAATCGAGTCCGCTACCATAGAGTATGATGCCGGGAATGAGAAGTAAGCGAGCTTGTCCTGAAGGGTGAATTCAGAAGTCATGTATTTACCGTTTCCGATTCCGTCAGGTACCTCCACAGTAAGACTGACTGTCTTGTCAGTGCCGAGCTTGAGGGTGGTGAGTACAATCGAGTCCACAGGATTCTCTCCTCCGAGGACGAATCTGTCTCCGGAAACAGTGTAGTCTACTCCGCGTTCGGCAGAACCTCCGAAGGTGACTGGGAAGGACTGTTCAGAAACCGCGTCGATGCCCATCGAAGCGAGTCTGAATATGGCAGTTTCCTCATACACCTCGGGCTGTGGCGCAAACAGCGACACTGCCGGGTCAAGTGATATATCTTTGCTGCAGGCTGAGAAAATGCCGGCAAGTGCAATCAGTGTAAGTAATCTTCCTTTCATATCCTGCAAATATATGTATAAAAGTGTTGTTTTAGGGCAGTGATATGAAACTTTATGTATACCTGCGAAGTGTTGTAATATTTAACAGGAATGACATATAGGTTTGTACAATGATGATAGCTTCTTGAGACAGCTGATTTAGAAATACAATGTATATCGCACAGAAGGCAGGATCGGGAAGATGGAAGTCATCTTGATGGTCGGTCTGCGGTAGACATCTTCCACTATTGAGATATAGAAAGGGTTCTTACGGCCATATAAGTTATATACAGCGAAGGTGACGATATAATCCCTGCCTTTTCTTGCCGAGACTGCTCTGAAGTCGATTCCTACATCCAGCCTGTGGTAGGCCGGGAGCTGGAAGTTGTTGGGATACAATGATTCCGTTCCCATATAGTAGCCATACAGAGGAATCGTATAGCGGTTTCCGGAACGCAAGGTCCAGGTTGCATATATATCTACCAGTGGATGTGCCTTGTACACTCCGTTTATGACAAGATTATGCCTGTTGTCGTATCTGTCACGATACCAGCCACTGTAGAATGCCTCGAAGCGGCGCTGCGACCAGGACAGAGTGTAAGCTGTGGAGACGTCCCATTTCTCACTCTGGAACTCGCCATAGAATTCCAGTCCGAATGAGCGTCCTTTGCCTTCTGTAAATTCGGTTTCCCACACGGCAGGAGAAGGCAGGTTATTATTCCCTGTATACTCATAAAGATGGCTCATCCCTTTCCAGAATCCTGCTACATTAAACAAGATGTGATGATTCGGGCGCCACTCTGTTTCTGCTGAAACTATACGTGACCTGATCGGTTTCATAGCTGCTGTCGCAGGCATCCAGAATGATCCCGGTCTTTCTGTCTTGAAGGATTCCACCTGATGCACAGGCTGTGTCATTTCAGAATAAGAAACTTTCGCTGACAAGGTCCGGTTTGGGTCATATGACAATGCAAGGCGAGGTTCCAAAGAATTGTAGGTCTGTCCCTTTGTCACAAAAAGCATATAGCGAAGCCCAGCATTGAGGAAAATATGAGGTGATAGGGTGAACTCGTCTTCGGCATATAGGGCGATTTCCGGCGAATGATAATGACAGCCATAAGAAACCTTGGTTTCATTTGATCTTACTGAGCCGACCTGCGTGTAGCTATGCTCAAGCGCTACCGGAGAGAACAGATGATACACTGCAGAAGCTCCATAATTCAGATAATGACGGCTGAAGGTCTTGTCCGAGAAGTGGATTTTTGCTCCTACATCAGCTATATTTGACACATTGGATTCCAGATCATAGCTCTTGTAGTCAGAAAACTTATCGAGATCTTCGTGGAAAGCGTTATAGTATCCGTCAGAAAAATAAAATGTGCTTTTCATTTTTCGACTCTGTGAGAAGTCTCTTTCCCAGACTGCAGACAGCAAGGCATTGCCCCATCTGTTGGCGTCCTTGAAGACGGTTTTCAGATAATCGGATGAACCTCCGCCGAGGGCGTTTTTCTCGGAATCCATAAAGGACATATAATCGAAGCCCAGATACGTATTGAACGTTATCTTGTCCCGACTGCTCTTTTTCCAGGTGAACTTGGCATTAAGATCTGAGAATCCATAATGTCCGTCTCTGGTGTAATCGTTGGAATATGAAACATTCGGAACATATATGGCCTTGAGGAGCGGCCTGACAAAGGCCTCCACCCATCCATACCTTACGGCGACATTATATGAAAGCACTCCCTCTTTGATGGGACCTTCTATCTGGAACCTTCCGTCTGTCATTCCCAAAGAAAAAGAACCGTGTTGTCCGTGCATATCTCCGTCCTTCATCTTCACATCGACTACAGAAGAGGCTCGTCCTCCGAACTGGGCAGGGAATCCTCCCTTGTAGAAGTCGACCCACTCTATCATATCTGTATTGAAAACAGAAAAGAGTCCCAGGAAGTGTCCGGACTGATAGAGCGGGACATTGTCCAAGAGGTAAAGATTATCGTTGCCTGTGCCGCCCCTGACATTGATAGTGGATGACATTTCATTGCCAGGAGTCACTCCAGGGAGCATCTGCAAGGTCTTTATGACATCCGGAGTACCCATCACAGCCTTGAATCGGAAGTCTTTCCTGTCGATCTTCATCATCGACGTCTGGGTCTTCTTGTCTGATCTTGGTCTGTAGTCGGTAACTACCACTGAATCTATGGTTTCGTGATTTTGAGCAGAAGCTATGATGCAGCTGATGAAAAGCATCATATATGTGATGATGGTCCTTTTCATTGCGCGTCAGATTTGAAGGTGTCGATTACCACTCTGTTGATGGCTCCCACACAGCCCAGGCCACCCTTTACGTTGGTATAGCTTGATGGAGACATTGGCGATGACTGCTGATGAAGCTGCGCGAAATAGAGCTCGTCTGACAATATCTCCAGACTGAATCCTATCTCGACATCTGTCGTTTCTTCGATCAGCCTGCCTTCTTCATCTGTGCCTACATAATCCTTCGGCAACTGATAATCAATGCCCCATTCACCTCTTCCGGTAAGGTGGAGACGCCGATCCCATCCGTCAGATGTTGATCTGTCGTAAACACCATCCACGTATATACGAGTGAGGGTTGATATGTCCAGAAACGCTGAGAGATGCAGATTACTGTAGCTGTCGAAATCCACAGCAATTCTTCCCTTGAGGACATTGTCCTCCACGACATATCCGAAATCTCGGACAAGGTCCTGAGGAATTTCCGGCACTGTTGTCTTCGCTGAAACATCAGGCAGTCCCGGCACCGAGCAAAAGACCTCTATAACATCACCTGCTTTAAAGCTATGAGCTACAGTATAGCTGTCCACACTCCCTCTCCTGACATTCCTGAATCCCAGCTCGTCCCCATTTACACGAAATTCAAGAGATGAATTCAGTGGTTCCCTGCCCGAACCCGAAGGACGATGATCGTGAGTGATCATATATTCCTTAGAGACATAGACCACTGCAGAGTCTGCTTCCTCGACAGTGCACTGAAGCCTGATAAGAGCATCCTCTTCTGCAAGCGCAGGATAGGGTATATAGCTGTCGCAGGATGTGATCAAGAAGAACAGACATAGATATGTAAGTAATCTTCCTTTCATATCGTGCAAATATATGCATTATTCTCGGACAATTTTTAATATATTTGTAGTTTCCCGAGCCATTGTAAGAGTTGCGGCTCGGGGAGTTAACTTTTGATGTAGCTTTTGATTATATATGCGGTTGTCTGATTTGAAGACGGGGGAGCGCGGTGTTGTTGTGAAGGTCAACGGACACGGCAGTTTCCGCAAGAGGATTATTGAGATGGGATTTGTAAAGGGCAATGGGGTCCGAGTGATACTCAATGCCCCGTTGAGGGATCCCATCGAGTATGAAATCATAGGCTATAAGCTTTCGCTCCGCCGTGCCGAGGCAGCCAAGATCGAGGTCATCGGTGAGGAGGAAGCAAAGATGATGCTCTCCCAGAGAGAAGCCCTTCCGCCTCTTGACGCAACGGGAGACGCCTTCATCCAGAGCGAGATGCTCAATCTCGCTGAAGAACGCAGAAAAGTCATCAAAGTGGCCCTCGTCGGCAACCCTAACTGCGGAAAGACATCCCTTTTCAACATAGCCTCAGGCAGTCACGAGCACGTGGGCAACTACAGCGGAGTGACAGTTGATGCCAAGGAAGGCACATTCGAGTACGGTGGCTATAAATTCGTGATAGTCGATCTTCCCGGTACCTATTCGCTTTCGGCCTATAGCCCTGAAGAACTCTACGTCCGCAAAAATCTTGTGGAGGACATGCCGGATGTGGTCATCAACGTAGTCGATGCCTCAAATCTGCAGAGAAACCTCTACCTGACAACGCAGCTCATCGACATGAACCTGCGCGTGGTGATGGCGATGAATATGTACGACGAACTCAAGGCCAAGGGCGGCAACCTGGACATCAAACAGCTGGGTTATCTGCTTGGAATGCCGGTAGTGCCGACAGTCAGCCGCAACGGAGAGGGAATAGACAATCTTTTCGACACGGTCATAAAGATATATGAGAACACAGACGCCCGCCTTGCCCGTCATATACATATAAACCACGGTGCCGAAATCGAGCAGAGCATAGACCGTATCAAGCTTCTGCTTCAGAAGGACCCGGAAATCCGCTACCAGTATTCGACAAGATATCTTGCAATCAAGTACCTTGAGAATGACAGCGAGGTGGAGAAGGTGGTCGAGTCCCTTCCGAACAGAGATGAGATCATTGCAGCCCGTTTCGAGGAACATAAAAGGATAGAGGGACTCCTGAAGTCCGGACTGGAGTCATCGATAGTCGATGCGAAGTATGCCTTCATTCAGGGAGCCCTTGCAGAGACTTACAAACCGGATCCTACGAAGAGGCGCAGGCGTACTGTCACTGACAAGATCGACTCGATCGTGACCAACAAGTGGCTGGCCTTCCCTATATTCTTTGTCCTTTTATATGTTGTGTTCGACGCCACATTCACTGTCGGTGAGCATCCGATGAGGTGGATCGAGGGACTGGTCGAGTACTTTGCTGCCTTTGTGTCCACAACGATGGCAGACGGTTGGGTGAAGGATCTTGTGGTGGACGGAATCATCGGAGGAGTGGGCAGCGTGCTGGTCTTCCTTCCTAATATATTGATATTGTACCTGTTCATATCCCTTCTTGAAGATTCGGGATATATGGCCCGAGCGGCCTTCATCATGGACAGACTCATGCATAAAATAGGACTTCACGGAAAATCCTTCATCCCTATGATCATGGGCTTCGGCTGCAATGTGCCGGCTATCATGGCCACAAGGACCATTGAAAGCCGCAAGAGCAGGCTGATAACGATGCTGATAATTCCGTTCATGTCCTGTGCGGGCAGAATGCCTGTGTATATATTGATAGCAGGCGCCTTCTTCCCTTCAAAGGCAGGTCTTGTGCTCCTTTTCCTCTATGCTTTGGGTATTGTTCTGGCGATCCTGGCTGCAAGAGTGATGAGCAGGTTCTTCAAGGACGATGACCTTCCGTTTGTAATGGAGCTTCCTCCTTACAGAGTGCCGACTGCAAAGTCAGTCTTCAGACACACTTGGGAGAAGGGAAGACAGTACCTTCAGAAGATGAGCGGCATCATCCTGATCTGTTCTATGGCAATCTGGTTCCTGGGCTATTTCCCTAACCACAATGCCTATGACTCAGTGAAGGAGCAGCAGGAACATTCATTCATAGGATATATAGGAAAGGCTATGGAGCCTGTTCTCGAGCCGCTTGGATTCGACTGGAGAATGGGTGTGGGTATCGTGTCGGGAGTCGGTGCCAAGGAGTTGGTTGTCAGCACTCTTGGTGTGATGTACTCGGATGATGTGCCTGAAGCGGTCGAGGGAGATGCCGGCACTACCAGACTTCAGCGTGCCCTTACCGGCAGCGTGACGCCTGCGGCGGCCCTTGCATATATGGTCTTTATCCTTCTTTATTTCCCTTGCATTGCCACATTCGTGGCCATAAAGAATGAGAGCGGACGCTGGAAATGGGCGATAATAACCGCCATATACACCATCCTGCTGGCCTGGGTGGCAGCATTCATAACCTTCCGTCTGGCTTCGTTGTTTATGTAGCGATCAGTTACGAGCGCTTTATGAGGATTGCAATGATTGCGACGGCTCCTAAAGCGAACGGATAGTACAGGTAACCCATTATCGAGATTGATGTGACTCCGGCAAGTCCGGATGCCATAAGGAGCTGTGCTCCGTAAGGGAGGATGCCCTGAATCAGGCACGAGAATGTGTCCAGAATGCTTGCGCTTCTTCTCGGATCAATGCCGAATTTCTTAGTGATATCCTTAGCAATCCCGCCTGTAGTGATGATGGCAATAGTGTTGTTTGCTGTGCAGATGTTTGCAAGGCTGACGAGTGCCGCTATGCTGAATTCCGCACCTCTCCTGCCGTTTATCTTCTTGGTAAGCTTTCCTACTATATAGTCGAGACCGCCGTTTGCCTTTATCAGTTCAAGCATTCCTCCTGCCATCATTGTCACGATGATCAGGTCGCCCATGCCGCTGATTCCGCTTCCGATAGATTCGAGGTAGCCGCTCCATGTCAGTCCGCCGCCCGCAAAGCCTATGACAGCATTGACAATGAGGCCTATGGTCAGGACGACTGAGACATCAATGCCAGAAACAGCAAGCACGATGACAAGGATATATGGGATAAGGAGTACCCAGTCGATGGGAGCGCTTGCCGGGATGGCTGCACCTGATTTTCCCATAAATATATATAGTACCGCTACAATCAGGGCCGCAGGGCCTGCGATCCTGATGTTCATCTTGAACTTGTCCGCCATCGAACAGCCCTGGGTGCGGGTTGCGGCGATGGTTGTGTCAGATATGAAGGACAGGTTGTCGCCGAAGAAGGCTCCACCTACAATGATAGCTGTTATGAAAGGGACACTTGCTGCTATGCCTTCTGCACCTGCTGCGGCAAGTTCCTGGGCTATTCCGGCAGCTACAGGGACGAGGGCCACGATGGTGCCGACGCTGGTTCCGATGGCCATAGAGATGAAGCAGGCTGCGAGGAAAAGTCCTGCATACAGCATCTTTCCGGGAAGAATCCTGAGTGCAAGGTTGACTGTGGCATCAATCGCACCGATCTCCTTTGCGGTTGCGGCGAAGGCTCCTGCGAGTACGAATATCCATATCATCAGCAGCACATTCTTGTTGCCGGCTCCTTTCGAGAATGTGGTTATACGCTCTTCAAGCGACTTTCCTCGTGTAGTTGCCACAGCATATATGGAAGCAATAAGGAAGGCGGCTGAAATGGGAATCTTATAGAAGTCCTGCGCTATGATGGATGACACCAGATAGATGCAGAGAAACACGAGCAGCGGACTGAGGGCAGCAAGCCCCTTCATAGGTTTGTCCTGATGGGCTGCCCATTTTTTCTTGATGCCCTTGGATAGTTCTGATATATACTTGTCTGGAATTATGCCCATGTCGTTCTGAGATTAGGGCGGCAAAGTTACTTAAAAATCTTATCTTTGTGCGAATTTTCGACTATATCCGTGAAGAAGCGTAAAGAAATAGTACAGACACCGTTGGGGGAGACTAAGGTGCTCCTTCACACCTGCTGTGCTCCTTGTTCGAGTGCGATCATTGAGTGCCTGCTTCAAAACGGGATAACTCCGGTGATATATTATTGCAATCCGAACATATTCCCGCAGGAGGAATATGAGATACGCAAGGACGAGTGTACCCGCTATGCGGAGGCACTCGGTCTAGAGATCGTGGATGCCGATTATGACCATGAGAACTGGCTGGAACAGATGGCCGGACTTGAGAACGAGCCTGAAAGGGGAGGCCGCTGCCTCAAGTGCTTCAAGCTCCGCCTTCTGCGCACGGCCGAATACGCACGCTCAAGAGGCATAAGGGTCATCACGACCACTCTTGCATCATCCCGCTGGAAATCTCTGGAGCAGATAAATGAAGCAGGAGAATGGGCCTGTGCAAAAACAAACGGAGCCTCTGCGGGAGAGACTCCGGATGTCATCTGGTGGGACAGAAACTGGAGAAAGGGCGGACTTCAGGAACGCCGTCTCCAGATCATCCAGGAATATGACTTCTACAACCAGCAGTACTGCGGCTGCGAATTCAGTATGCGCAAGGACACTTAAAGTGTTTGTGTACTTCTCCATCAGCATCCACCGCCCTGACTTTCGTGCCGTCTGCAAGGTAGGAATAATTAACGAGAATGCCATTATGGTCAGAGACTTTTAGTAATAGTGGTTACCTCAAAAATAGAGATAACCACTGATTATAGATGGCATTGAGTATGCAAGGTGTAACACGCGATGCATCATTTAATTTGTAAAGTGCGAATAAATACATCATTCGGCTGTTTTAACAATATTAAGAAGTATAAATTTACCCCACAGCACACTAGTCCAACACCATACATTTTTTACTTCTGATATTTCAGAAGGAAAGAAATCTTCTATTTTTACATCCTCAAGTAATTGCTTACTCTGCATCCTGCTTACATATGGTTCTTTTGAGAAATAATCAGCCCACATATTAAATGCTGTAATAAGATCTGGAGCCCGATGCTGACTTATATAAGTACCTCCTTTAAATTCAACAATAAATGTGTATGTTCCCATTATCTATTCCCTTTAGCATTTCTACTATGATTCTCATCAGTATAATTGTCTGATACACCAATTATGATGTTATCACATATATATGTACAAACCATATACTTCTGCTGATCTCTTAATCATTCCCACTCCTGTTTCTATGGAAGAAGGATTGAAAGTAGTGATTATCCCTGCCCTCCACAATATGCATTTATCGGGTGCTTACCAGTCTTTCTCAAATGGCTTACGCTTTCGTCCATATTCTCGTATAATTCCATCTCGCCCACTATATTGTTTGGCAAGATTAATGAATTTTTTTCGCTTATCTATAATTCGATCGCAATCCACCTTATCAGATTCACCGTTCTTGTATACAATTGTCATATGAGGCTTCCCGAACTTATCATATCTGCCTGTAAAATATAATTCTTTGATTTCCTGCCATTTATATGATTTAATTTGATTGTGCGAATTGATGCGATTACGCTCTATAATCGTAAAACCCATACTATCAAAAGTTACTGAGTAATCAATAATAGATACCTTAACAGTAGTATAAATCGCTACCAAACACCCAAACATCAACAATGCATCTACCCACAATTCAGATTCTTCCAATAGAATTAGCGAAATAAACAATGCACATTCGATGACAGATAGTATACTAACCGTCATAATAGGAATGAGATTAAACGGTATTGTTGTTTTATTGTTCTTCTTCATTAAAAATATCGTAATAAAATTCTACAGTATAGTCAAGAGTTTGTACAGAAGTTGCTATGATTTTTGAATTTGCATCATTCATTGCATCAACTTCGTTCTTTGCTGACTTTGCGATTTCACTGGGTTTTGCAATTCGCCCTCTACTTTTGTTTTTAGTCTTAATCCCTTTTTCTACCGTCTGATATGTAGTACGAGAAGATATCAGTGATTCTGCCACAGATTTCAGTCCTGTTTCAATTGACTCTGTTACACCTGTAGATGCCATCCCAAAAATAGTACTGACTATTGAACTTTCCCAATCAAAGCTTTCTTGGTTATCACAAATGATATTAATCCCTTGTTCTGCAATATCACCTAATCCTGATCCAGTAGCACCGAGAGCTATTTTAGTTACAAGCTTAGCTCCTGATGCTGCCAAGGCCCCGTCAACTGCACCTCCAGTCGTAGCAGCTATCACCTCTGTAAAAGACTTGCCCTTTATAATAGCAGCAGTACCAGATATTGCCCCTCCTATAATTGCTCCAGCAATGACCGGATGGTTTCCATCCGGATCCACAAAATTCACCGGATTGTTATTGCTGAAGGCATACGGCGAGATGCTGTAGTATTTCTCCGCCAGCGGGTCCGGGGTATGCCAGGTGTCAATGAACTGTGTGGTGGTCGTGTGTCACCGTCTGCAAGTTAAGAAAAATTAGGCGTAAATCAGCGTGGTGGGTCTAAAAAATGACGGACAGGATGATTGCCTGTCCGTCAAAATATTTATTTTGATATACAACTAAGTGTGTCGTCTCGTTGATCTGTGGCATTAAAAACGATATCTATCCATCTCCAATATACGTCATCGTAGTTCTGTTGCACTAAATAACATTTATTGCCGCTATACTTCTTGTCGTAATTTTCTAAAGATGTATAGATCCCGCAGGTTTTCATCTTATCATAAGGACAGCGGGACAAATATATTGCAGGTGGAGAACTTTTTGAGAGTGTCTTCAACTTAATGTAATAATTAGGAGCTTTTTTAGGATGCCTATAGCATTGTAATGGGAATGACAGCCAAACATAGACATCCAAAGATTGAGATTGAATTTCTTGAATAATTACCTCATAAATATCCCAAGCTGTATCTATCCACTTCTCTCTTTTAAGGTTATTAAAAAACCAGTCAATGTCTTCTTGACACCACTGAATAGATTGGTTCTCAGTAAATTTAGATAACCAATCTATAATAAGACTATTCTGTTTTCCAACCATAACGCTTTAAAAATTCCTTTTCTTTGTTTGTTAAATCTCGACCACCGTGTTTCCAAGAACCATCTTGATTCAAAGCATTTCCATCTTTGAAATGCACGTGAGGTTTCTCGTAATCTCCTCTCCCCACTTCATACCTATCAATTGATTTAGGGGCTTTCCCTTTTTCTATTGCTTTTTTAAGCTGATTACTGCTTTTGTTTGTTTGACGTGTATTAGATTTACTCTTCCCTCTCTCATACCCGTCACTCTTGTTCTTAGAGGAATTCATTACCATAACTCCTCCTGTCGCTGCTGTGGCGGCACCTACACCTGCTATTTCAGCGCCAACAGCAACAGCTGGAGCACCAACAACTACACCAGCACCTACAGTTGAAACTGTCACTCCGGCACCAGCAGTAGCGAGTACACCTCCGGCAGCGATTGTGCCGGTTCCCGCCTTCACCATACTTGTACCTAAAACAGCGGCAGCTTCGTCGGTATGCTTTAATGCAGAGTTGTAATCAGACGAATTGTCAGGTGAATACCAATCGCGTATAAAACCAGTTCCAGGCACGACATTGGTAGCTCCTCCTACAATATATCCGACAGCCTTGTCGATCCAATCTTCTCCATTGACATCTTCATATCTGATAGGATTGTTGTTGCAGAACGCATACGGTGGGACGCCATAATGATTGTAGATATGTCAATCACTTAATGGACGATCTCTTGAATAGATTCAGTCTTAATATAATTTAAGGAAAGTCCCAATGGATCAAATGAAATCAGCTGATCCGATATTATTTTACCATCATCTATTACGATTTTCCATAAGTAATCCGTCTGCAATTCATAATTGCCAGGACTGCCAATCAGTTTGATAAGTTCTATAGACTTTTGAACATCCCATAAAATAAATACATCCATCAGCATTGATGTTTTCTCCTGATATGAAGCATCGAAAATTTGTTTCGGCCTGATAAATCCCACTAATTCATCTGTTGACTGAAATAATTTATAAGGAGAATACATTTTTCCATCAAAGCAGACAAGGTATAATCCAGTATTACAACTGACAATACATTCGTTTATCAAATGTGATATGCCTCCAACACTTGCGATTACTGTTATACTATCCTTCTGACTATTGAGTATTCCAGAGGATTCCATTCGGTTCATTAGGGATTGCAATTCCTTGAGAGATGTTCTTTTACATCTCTTAGTCTTACAAGAGTACCTCATAGAGGTTTCATCCGGACTATAGTAACGGACCGTACTTTGAAGGTGTCTCTTGTTTAGAGCCTCGCTGATTTTATCTTGAGCATCAAGCACTTGCGAAACAACTAAGGCAAGTATACACAAAATGACAGATTTAATATTCATATGGCGTTTCGTTTTTCTTTAATCTTTTATAATTTGTAGTTCCATCAATCACCTGACGTATATATTCAAGCCCGCAATATACCCTACGATTATGGTATCTGATCACTTCAGTCGTTTTACGAATATATTTGCAAAAGTCCTTATAAAATTGAATCATAACTTCAGGTGGTCGTATTTTGGAGTATTCTTCGGACTCATAGTAATAGTATGGATAATGGCTTAAAGTCCCACGTCCAACAAGTGTGTAATACGACAACTCTATACTTGGCCCGCCATATTACTATTGCAATGAGGTTGATTTATGCGGTGCTGATTTGTCAGTGTTCCTCATTAGATAAATCTTTGGCCCCTTTTTAAGTTTAATGGAATATCTTTTCGACTTGACACTGTATCCATATAATAGTTTATTGGCATTTATGACCTTTATTGACTTTTGCGTAAAATAATAGTACGGTTTACCTGTAAAATTATCTTCTATGCGACTAGTGTATTCTAATGAAAAAACATCCCCTTCTGTTGTATGGTATACTGTTATACTATCACGGGGCGAGAGCTCGCGATTTAGCAGAATAGTTCTTTTCTTTACATCCCACTTCCCAATCAATATGTCATTGGGATGATATAATTGAATTGAAAATATTCCATCAGCAGATAAATTCAAAATTATATTTGAATCATCAGTACGGTAACAGCCGCACAAATCATTCATAGTATAACTCTGGGCAAAACCTTCAACAGATAGTCCCATCAGGAGAATGATAATAAAATTGCAGAAGTATCTCATAATGTTTTCTTATAATGCATTTTAACTACCTTATAGAATAGTGTATTATCAGGAATATAGTCATTCAAATAAGCTTTTCTCACAACCCCATAAGGAGTCCATATTGAAATCGGTATTTGAGATGTATTAGTAGAGCCTGATAGGCTGCGACTTCATCATATATATCTTGTGCGAAAGTTCTACCACTATCAGGACTAAAAGCAATATCACCTGTCTCGAACTGTCCCGCGTGAGTTACCTCATGAATAAAATTCTCCGTGCTCCCGGAAACATATCTTATATTAATAAGACCAGACGTTACATCATATTGAACACCCCCGACTTCTCCGATAACATGAGATAAAAAGTAACCCTGACTACTATTTTCAATATTATTAATTGTTGCCAATGTTTGGTTTAAGCCATTTATCCCTTCCACCTTTTTGCTCCAATAGGGCGGCTTTATGTTGAAGACGAAGGACCTTATTTTCTATTCTTCGCTTGTTGTCATTCCACTCATGTTCGCAATTAGTAATGATATATCTCCCATCCGGATCCACAAAGTTCACCGGACTGTTGTTGCAGAAGACGTACGGCGAGGTGCTGTAGTACTTCTCCGCCAGCGGGCCCGGGGTTGTCCAGCGTGGGAGGAGGTTGTCGTATAGTCTTGCTCCATAGTCAGTCAGGCCGATGCTTCCAGTGACCTGTTCCTCCTTGCCGTTGAAACGGTAGCGGTTGGCCGGGTCGTAGGCCTTACAATAATAACCTTAATAATATGCAGATTCATCAAGAGGCAATGTCTCTAAAGGGTTAAAATTTACTTTCCACAAATCAAGTTCGAATAGTTTGCCATTTTTATCTAAATTCAACGCAGCAAGTACCACCACACCATCTTCGTCGAGAAAACTGCATTCGCTTGCCTGACTTCCCATCGTTCTTTTTGCGTTAGTGTCACTATCTAAATTAAGTATTAAACTCCCCATCCCTCCATCGTCCATAGGTGATACAGTCAGGTCTTCCTGCCAATTATCATTGAGGATGAGATTCGCTTTTTTAACAAGAAATGAAATTAAGAGCAATTCGGATTTCGTTGCCTTTCTATTATTACTTTTCATGTATTCTGCCAACATTTAAATTAGGTAATGATATACCTGTTTACACTTTTACAACACACATATTCAAACATCGTCATCCCCGGCTTGACCGGGGATCCCAGAACCACTGTGT
>CANBDZ010000031.1 GCA_947367375.1 uncultured Bacteroidales bacterium
TCGGTAGGGGAATCGAACCCCTATTGCAAGATTGAGAATCTTGAGTACTAACCGTTATACGAACCGACCATTGTTTCGATTGGGATTGCAAAGGTACGTATTTTTTTGTTACTTCCAAATTTTTCTGCATCTTTTGTGAAAAAAAGAGGGCCAGAAGCAGAATCTCGGGAAGATTTATTTCAAAAATACGAAAAATACAGCCATGATCAGACAGAAGAAGGCTGCAAAATGGTTCCACTGCAGGGTCTGACCCTTGAACATTACTGTAACAATGACTGTAAAAACTGTCAAAGAAATCACTTCCTGCACAACTTTCAGCTGCATGAGGTTGAAAGGACCGCCATTTTCTACGAATCCAATCCTGTTTGCAGGGACTTGAGCGCAGTACTCGAAGAATGCTACACCCCAAGAGAAGAGGATTACCAGGATGAGAGGCCAGCTTGACGAGATCTTCATCTCCTGAAGTTTGAGGTGGCCGTACCAAGCGAATGTCATGAAGACATTAGATGCTATGAGAAGGAGTATTGTCCAGATCGCTTTCATTTTATATACCTTGTTTTTCAGTCTGCAAAAGTAACATTTAATTTGTTAATGCAGTCATAAAACTTTAATTTTGCCAAGATAACTTAAGCTGAAAAAGTAAACGTATGACACTTATAAAATCAATATCAGGAATACGCGGCACTATCGGTGGAGCGCCAGGAGAAGGCCTCTCGCCGCTTGACATCGTCAAGTTCACATATGCCTATTGCGAAAAGATGAAGGAGCGCCTGCCTAAGCAGGAAGGCGAAAGATATAAGGTAGTTGTCGGCAAGGATGCTCGCCTTTCAGGAGACATGGTGGAGCAGCTTGTCTGCGGTACCTTGGTATCGTGCGGAGTCGATGTTGTCAAGGCCGGCTTTGCTTCCACTCCGACTACTGAGATGGCAGTCGTGTTTGAAGAGGCTGACGGAGGAATCATACTTACAGCTTCTCATAATCCGAAGCAGTGGAATGCTCTCAAGCTCCTTAATGAGAAGGGCGAGTTCCTCAATGCAGAGGAGGGTGCGGCTATTCTTGAGTGCGCTGAGAAAGGGGAGTTCTGCTTTGCAGATGTAGACTCTCTCGGCACAATAGAGGAAAAGGATTTTACAGATGCACATCTTGATGCTGTTCTCGAGCTTGATGCAGTGGATGTGGACGCAGTGAGAAATGCTCATTTCAAGGTCGCTCTTGATGCTGTGAATTCTGTAGGAGGCATCATCATGCCACGTCTTCTTGAGCGTCTCGGAGTAGAGTGTATCTGCGTGAACTGCGAGCCGACAGGCGAGTTCGCGCACAATCCGGAGCCGCTTCCGGCTAACTTGACCGAGCTTTGCGAGGCAGTGGTTGCAAGCGGAGCGGACCTTGGTATATCTGTAGATCCTGATGTTGACCGCCTTGCGCTTATCTGCGAGGACGGAAAGCCGTTCGGTGAGGAGTACACCCTTGTGAGCGTGGCTGATTACCTGATCTCCCGCGTGTACAACGAGGCTCTTGAGACCGGACGTTCAATCGATGAAATCGCTCACCCGTATGAACTTGCTTCGTCATCAAACCTCTCTTCGTCACGTGCTTTGAGGGATGTGACCGAGCAGTATGGTGGAGAGTATCACGCAGCTGCAGTAGGTGAGGTGAATGTCACCACAATGATGAAGGAGTGCGGTGCAATCATCGGAGGTGAAGGAAACGGAGGCGTTATCTATCCGGCTCTTCACTATGGACGTGATGCGATGGTGGGTGTTGCGTTGTTCCTGACCAACCTTGCATATAAGAAAATGAAGGTGTCTGAGCTTCTTGCGACTTATCCTCAGTACGTGATTGCAAAGAATAAGATCGAACTTTCTGACAGCGCTTTGATTGACCGCATATTGAATAAGGTCAAGGAGGCATTCGCAGATGAGGACATCAACACAATCGACGGCGTGAAGATCTCATTCGAGTCAAGGAAGGAGTGGATACACCTTCGTCGCTCGAACACTGAGCCGATCATCCGTATATATGCGGAAGCCGCAACAAAGGAGGAGGCTGACGCCCTCGCCCAGAAGGTAATTGATATAGCAGATTCGTTATTGTAGGAAAATATGTTTTCATTCAGAACGACACCATTGGAGGAGCAGCTTGACAAGGCTTTGCATGAAGGAAAGGTCGGCTGCTTCTGCACCCAGAACTGCTGGGACACTGAAAAGGGAAGATATATGTACGATATCTTCCGTGAGAGAGGTAATCTTCAGGTCATATTCAATCCTCGTGACACTGAGCTTACTCCTCTTACCAACCATATAGAGTTTGCAAAGGAAGAGATAGAAGGACTCAACGCCATCGTGGTGGAAATCCAGGATGTGGGAGCAAGGTACTTCAACTACACCAAGGATGTATTCAAGCTGATGGACCTTCTCAAGACTATGAAGGACGATGCGCCATCCCTTTATATTGTCGATCACAATAATCCTGCGGGACGTATTGTGGAGGGATCTATGCCTTCTTCAATCCAGGAGGCTAATGTGCCGAAAGTGGCTCATCGTCACGGACTTACATTGGGTGAACTGGCTAATCTCTATTATCATGAGATTGCGGCTAAGTTCCCGCTTCACATCATTTCCGCTCTTGCTACGGACTCAAACCATCAGCTCATGCCGTGGACCATTGCTCCGGCATCTGACATCCCGGGACTTTTTACTTGTGATGTCTACAGCGGAGGAGGACTTTGGAACAATACCAACATCACTCCGGGCATCGGAACTGCAAGGCCATACGAGTATTTTGGAGCTCCTTATGTCAAGACTGCAGCAGGTGCAGATGTGCCAGTAGCAGAGGGCATAATGCTCCGCCCTTGTTCGTTCACCCCATCGTGCGGAAGGTATCAGGGACAGAAGTGTTTCGGCTATCAGCTTATGCGCGAGCCGGGTGAGGAGTATCATTCTCTGATGCATACGCTTCAGCTGATCCGCTACTTCAGGGACACCTTCAAGGAGTTCGCTTTTGAGGATGGGTTCGAAGCGAAACTTTCTGATCCGGTGCTCTGGGACTATGTCAACGGAAGGATATCTTGGGAGGAAACTAGGGAGCACATCAAGGTCGAGGAGCAGAAATGGATCCGCAAGGCCAAGAAGTTCCTTCTTTATGACGATCAGCCGGTAAGAATTAAGTGATTTTCTTTCAGAAAGTCTTGTATATTATGAAAAAAGGGCGTACATTTGCGGCTCGAAAAATCTAGTTAACTAATTTTTAAACATTATGAAGAAAGGTATACATCCCGAAACCTACCGTCTTGTAGCTTTCAAGGATATGTCAAACGATGTTGTGTTCATCACACGTTCATGTGTTAACACAAAGGAGACTATTGAGATTGATGGCGTTGAGTACCCAGTGGTAAAGCTTGAGATCTCTAACACATCTCACCCATTCTACACAGGTAAGATGAAGCTCGTCGACACTGCAGGTCGCGTTGACAAATTCTATCAGAGATACGCAAAGAAGAAGTAATTCTTCCAAGACATATGGTAAAAACGGTTCGCAGATATGCGGACCGTTTTTTTGTTCGTTGTCATGCCGAGCCTGACGAGGCATCTCCTTCATTGTCATGCCGAGCCTGACGAGGCATCTAAAAACTGATGTTTTCCGAGAAAGTCACCTCCTCCCCACCGCCAGGATGCCTGAAAGTAATCTCCATGGCATGCAGGCAGAGGCGGCTGTTAGGCTCTCCACCGTACAGAAGGTCTCCGACTATAGGTCTTGCAAGGCCATGGATGTGTGCGGAGTGTACGCGGAGCTGGTGAGTGCGGCCTGTGACAGGATGGAACAGGATGTCTGTCGTGCCGTTTCCGTATGTTCTGACTACTTCGTACTCTGTAAGTGATTCCTTGCCCTGAACCGTATCAGCCTTCTGGCGTGGCCTTTCGTCATAGTCCGCGCTTAGTGGTAGACTGATCGAGCCTTTGAGTCCCTCTGTAAGCACTGTAGATTTCTCTATGTGGCTGTCAGGCGGAGACAGTCTGGCGAGGTAGGTCTTCCTGACAGTGTGCTTTTCGAATTGTCTTCGTAAGTCGGCTGCTGCACCTTCTGTTTTGGCATATACCATTATGCCTGATGTGTCCATGTCCAGTCTGTGGACGCTTTGTACTGACATTCCGTAGTCCCTCTGGAGCCATTCCAGAAGAGATGTCGATCCGTCAAGACCTGGTACGGAAGGCATACCGGAAGGTTTGCTTGCAATGATTATTTCATTGTCCTCGTATATGACTGACGGCTTGCCGCACGCAGTCAAAGCGGTTTCTACTTTGAGACCTTTCATCATATATTTCAGCAGGGGACCGCATTTGCTTGTGCAGGAAGGGTAGAAGTGGCCGTGCGTTCTGACTGGTCCGTCAGGGGACTGACCGTACCAGAATTCTCCCATTGCGAGAGGACGAAGTCCGTTCGTATATGCGTATTGAAGCAGCTTTGGAGCTGCGCATTCGCCTGTTCCGCCTGGCGGCGTCTGGCCGCAGGAGGTGAATATATCCGTTAATGACGATTTTTCGCCGAGGGCGTTGGTGACGACGAACATGTCGAATATCCATTTCTGGAGCTTTTCCGATTTTTCGGCGCGAGCTGATTTGAGCGCCTTTATCTCTTCGTCAATTGATGATATTCCTTCCTTGATCCGGCATATCCTTTCTTCCCATGAGAGCTTCAGTCTCCTGAGCTCGGCCTTTTGAAACTGGCTTTGTCTGATCAAGGCCTGCTGTTGTTCCTGGTCAACTCCGGCTTCCCTTATGGCCTCTCGCTCTTTCTTGGCGAGCGCCATCCTTGACTTCATCTCCGATATTTCGGCTTCGGCGTTTTCCTGGGCGGCCTTGAGGGCTGCCCTCATGTCCTTGAGCTCTTGTGATTCTTCGAGCTGTCTTATCTGTGAGTTGAGTCGGTTCAGTTCCGCTTCGCCTTTCTTGAAGCCGCCTTCCGGATCCAGGAGGTCGTAGATGGGCGGGACGAAGCCGTCTATGATGTTCTTGTCGTTGACCGATCCTGAGAAGGCTGCAAGATAGCCTTTTGTTCCGTCCGGAGTTTCTACTGCAAGCACTCCGAGCATCTTGCCTTGTCTGAAGTCGGACTCGGGTACCATCTTCAAGACCTCTTCTGCTGCGGCTGCTATGATCGGGTGCGGCCTGTAGCGGAACGGGTCGTTGAATGAGTCTTCAAACTCAATGGGTAAGTCTGAGGGAAATCTGTGCAGGCAGTTCATCAGCGGATCTGGAGGTTGTTGAGCTTATATTCGTTGCAGATGTCCTGAAGGCCGCACTCCTGGCATTTAGGCTTGCGTGCTGTGCAGACGTATCTTCCGTGGAGAATGAGCCAGTGGTGAGCCTTGCCTCTTAGCTCAGGGGCGAAGCCTGCAGTCAGGTCTTTCTCGACTGCTTCCACTGTGCTGCCTTTTGAAAGACCGATTCTTCTGGAAACTCTGAAGACATGGGTGTCTACTGCTATGACCGGCTTGTCGTATATTACTGAAGCTATGACATTGGCTGTCTTCCTTCCTACTCCCGGAAGTTTTTCGAGCTGGTCGGTTTCAGACGGTACTATGCTGGAGAAATCAGAAACCAGCATCTTGGCCATTCCGATAAGGTGCTTTGCCTTGTTGTTGGGGAAGGAGATGGATTTAATCAGTTCGTAGACTTCTTCGAATGTGGCTTCTGCGAGGTCTTTGGGCTCCGGGAATCTCATGAAAATCTGAGGCGTGTGAATGTTTACACGCTTGTCGGTACATTGCGCTGACAAAATGACTGCTATCAGGAGATGGAAAGGGGTGTCGTAGTGGAGCTCAGTCTCTGCTGCTTCCATGTTGACCGAGAACCACTCGGTCACCTTTCTGAACAGTTCGCGGCGTCTCATGGCTGTGGATGTCTCAGATGGTGAGTTCGAGGTCGATGGCGTCTTCTTCGTTCTGCTCTATGCAGTTTTCGTCTTTGCAGACCATGACCCTGCCGGGATACTTTTCAAAAATCTGTCGGTTGTGGGTTACCATCACGATGGCTGTGCCCTTGTCCTTGTTGATGCCTGTGAGGAGCTTCATGATGCCGTCTGCTGTCTCGTTGTCGAGATTTCCGGTCGGCTCGTCAGCTATGATGACTTCCGGGTCGTTCAGGAGTGAGCGGGCGATGGCGATGCGCTGCTGCTCTCCGCCGGAAAGCTGGTGAGGCATCTTGTGCGCCTTGCGCTGCATTCCGACTGCCTCGAGCACGCTGCTGATTCTCTTTGACATTTCATCTTCGTTTTTCCATCCGGTAGCTCTGAGCACAAACGAAAGGTTGTCCTCCACGCTTCTGTCCATAAGGAGCTGGAAATCCTGGAACACTACTCCCATCCTTCTTCTCAGGTAAGGGATCTCCCTGTCCTTGATGCCGTTGAGCTGGAATCCGCACGCTTCTCCCTCACCTTTCACAAGGGGGTTCTCCGCTATGATTGTCCTGATGATGGAGGTCTTTCCTGTGCCTACTTTTCCGACTATATACACGAAGTCTCCAGACATTACATCCATGTTGAGATTGTATATTACAGTCGCCTCACCGTTGATGATGTCAGCATTTCTGAATGAGATGATAGGTTTGTTCTGTTCCATAGATAAAAAATCAAAGTTTGTCGTACAAAGATAGTGGAAAAATAGTTAAATTTGTAAGTTAATATAGTGTAAAACTGACAATGAAGAAAAAGTTTATATTTATTGCTGTTCTGGCCTTTCTTTCAGGCTCTTTCGTGACTTCTTCCGCTGAGGGACATCCTGACGGATTCAGGGAAGCATTGAGACTGATGGATAGAGGCTTCGGCTCCCGTGCGTCGTCGCTTCTTTCACTTCAGGATGATGTAAATGCAAAAGGATATGACATTCTCTGTCATGTGAAGATGCGTACCGAAGGATATGAGGCTCCTATGCACAGATTCCTTGAGGAGAATACGCATGTCGCAATTGTTCCCCAGATCAAGTATGCTTATGCATTGAATCTTTTCGATGACGGAAAGTTCAAGGATGCCTATGAAGTGTTTTCAGGCCTTGATGCCAGACACCTTGATTCAGATCAGAAGACGGAGTATCTTTTCAAGAAGGCTTATGCATGTCTTGAGAATCATATGTTGAGTGAGGCGGTAGAGGGCTTTGAGCAGGTGGAGAAGCTGCCGATGAACGACTATGTCGCTCCGTCGAGATACATCCTCGGATATGTAAATTACGAGACACGTTCTTTTGACAAGGCACTTTCGTGGTTTGAGAAGTCGGTGGAGGACAGCCGCTTCAGCGAGATATCAAATTACTACATCATGGAGTGCCGCTTCATGCTTGGAGATCATGAGTATGTGGCAGCCAATGCCGAGAAGATGATTGAGTCCGTGCCGGCGGACCGTAAGGCCAACACTGCAAGACTCATCTCTGAGTCTCTCCTTGTGCTTGGAGATGCTGATCAGGCAAGAAAGTACTATGACATGGCAATGGGTGGAGGTGAGACTCCTGAAACAAGGGCGGAGTGGTTCTACAGCGGTTCTGTCTTATATGCAGTCCAGGACTATGAAGGAGCGATCCGAAGCTATAACCATATGACTTCAAGGGTTGACTCGCTCGGTCAGATAGCTAACTATCACCTCGGCTACAGCTACATTCAGACAAAGAATAAAGTTGCTGCTCTCACTGCATTCAAGGACGCTGCTCAGGTGTGGTATGATGCGGCGATTGCAGAAGATGCCTATTTCAATTGGGCAAAGCTGGCATTCGACATCAACCATGACCCTTCTGTGTTCAATGATTACCTGAAGAAGTATCCTGCCAAGGAGCAGTCTGACAGGATCAACAACTACATCGCTGTAGCTGCTCTGTATGACAGGGATTACGCAACTGCTATTGAAGCTTATGACAGAATCGATGAGCTGGATAATGGTATGGTGCTTAACTATATGAAGGCTAATTATTTGAGAGCCAATCAGCTGGTTTCCAGCGGTTCATATCGCCTTGCCATCCCATGTCTGAAGGCGTCTGCATATTATTCGGAAAAAAGCAGCAGGTTCAATCAGCTTTCGCGTTTCTGGCTTGCAGAGTCTTACTATCGTAACGACCAGTACGACGAGGCGATCAGCGTCTTTGAGAACCTGTATAATACCCAGGCGCTCTACAGGCAGCCTGAGTACTATGTGATCCCGTACTGCATAGGATACAGCCATTACAAGAAGGGGGCATATAATGCAGCCATGAAATGGTTTGACATCTATCTTGAGGATACACATGACCATCTTTACCGTAAGGAGGCTATGGAGAGAAGAGCAGACTGTTACTTCATCCAGAAACAGTACGACAAGGCGGCAAAGGCATATGATCTTGTCTTGAAGGAGTATTTTGATGTCGATGACATCTATGCGTATTATCAGTCTGCGCTTTCGTACGGTCTGCTGAACAGGAACTCCAAAAAGATCGAGCTCCTCTCAAACGTGATGAAGGCTTCTCCTTCATCTGAATTCTATCCTGAGGCGATGTTTGAACTGGGAAGAGCCTATGTGGCTGCTGAAAAGGATGAGAAGGCATTTGAGTGCTTCAACAGGATTGTCAAAAATGTGAAGGATTACAATTACGTGGCAAAAGCGTACGTGGAGATGGGATCTCTTGCAAGAAACCAGTCTCAGTACAACGAGGCTCTCGGTTACTATAAGAAGGTAGTCGAGGAAATGTCTTTGTCGGATTACGCGGATGACGCTATGGCCGCAATAGAGTCGATCTATCAGACAAAGAACGATCCGGAAGAATACATTGCATATATTGAATCTATAGGCAAGGGCGCATCTAAGACCGAGAGTGAGAAGGAAGCTATGATCTTCAATTCGGCTGAGCAGGTTTATCTTTCGGGTAATTATGAGAAGGCTGTTTCTTCACTCAAAGCTTATTTGGACAAGTATCCGGCAGGCAAGAATGCCTACAAGGCGGATTTCTATATGGCTGAGTCCTATAGAAGCCTTGGCAAGCTTGAGCAGGCATGTGACTCATATGCAAACGTTATTCAGGATGGGGAAGGCTCTTTTGTTGAGTTGTCTATGCTGAATTTCTCAAGACTTTCTTATCAGCTTGAGCGTTGGGAAGATGCTTTTGGCGGCTATTCTTCACTCTACTCGGCAGCTTTGCTTGAGAATAACAGACATACTGCTGTGATCGGTATGATGCGTTCTGCATATAAGGCTCACAGGTGGTCAGATGCTGTTGCTAATGCTGACAGACTTTTGGCTTCAGACAAGGCGGATGCTCAGGGAAAGGCTGAGGCGCTCTATATTAAGGCCAAGTCCTATCTTGCCTCAAGCCGCAGAAATGAGGCTTTCAGCATTGTGGCGGATCTTGCCAAGGATGTCACTACCGAGTATGGTGCCGAGGCTGCATATATGCTTATCGTTGACAGCTATGACAAGGGTGACTTTGAGGATGTGGAGAACAAGGTGTACGCATTGTCGGATGCCGGAACCCCACATGTCTATTGGCTTGCGAAGAGCTTCATAGTCTTGGGAGATTCATTTGTCGAGAGAGAGGAATACGAGCAGGCGAAAGCGACATTCCAGAGCCTCGTGGATGGCTATCAGGCGTCCGGTCCGGAGGATGATGTACTGGATAACGTGAATATGAGAATGAAGAAGCTCGATGAGATGATGACAGAATAAATAAACTTGTAATAGGATGAAACGCAATATATTATATTATTTGGCCTTAGCTGCCTCCCTGGTTTCGTATTCGGCTTCTGCTCAGAATCTTGACCCTACTGTGGAGGTGAGCCGAGATTATGAGGGCAAACTTCTCGTAGTGCACAAGCCTATCTTGGATATGGCAGTTCCTGATTCTGTGTACAGGTTTGATCTTGATTTCGATTATTCTGTGACTGACACTCCATATAGGGGAGCGTATGAATTCGTGCCGTATTCTGTGGATATGAGCCTTGAACCTGGCAGAAGTGATGACAATGTCCTTTACCTGAAGGCGGGTGCCGGCTATCAGCTCCATCCGACTTTAGACCTGGTCTGGAGTCCGGCTTTCAAGGGGCCGTTCAGCCTTGACGTCTATGGCAGAAGCAGGTCTTATCTGGGTAACTATTGGACTATGAACTCTCCAGATTTTGCAAGTGAGGAAATCGGACTTGTGAGCAATGATTCTTCTAAGGACGCGTGGTATGGCATGGATTGGGACACGTCAGCTGGAATCTCCGGCAGGTATGACTGGAATAATTCAGTCTTCCTCTTCGGCCTGGATTATTCCAATCTGTATCAGAGCCAGAAGGAGGATGTTTACGGCCTGCGTGCACGCCTGTTCAATTCTGCCGGTGTGAATCTCGGTATTGCAGTCAAGGATCCTCTTGCTGCAGAACTTGACTATAAGGTGGGACTGAAATATCAGTATTCTGATGATTTGCTGAATGATAAGGTCAATGGTCAGACCGGCCTGCAGTCTCATGATCTCGGATTCGGCGTTAATGTGGAGTCTGTTCTTTCAGGTGGTCACAATCTCAAGATTGACTCATCTTTTGAAATGACTGATGAAAGCGGTGTACTTGATGTTACAGCTGCTGCATTGGAATTTGCCCCAAGCTATGTCATTAAGGGCAGCAGATGGGTGCTGGAAGCTGGTCTGAAGCTTTCTACGGTCTTCAAGACTGACGGCAAGGCGTCGATGTATTCACATAAGGAACAGGTGATTTATCCGGATTTGAGGGCTGAGTATATGGTATTCCCTGAATTCCTCAAGACTTACGTTTCTGTAGGCGGTGGAAACAAGATGAATACATATTCGTCACTTCTCGATGAAAACAGACGTGTCAATCCGTATTATGGCCGAGGTGTGTGGAATCTTCTTGATGTGACAGAGGAAAGACTCAATGCGGAGCTGGGATTTGAGGGACGTGTGTTCTCGTCTTTTGGATACACTCTTAAGGGTGGCTACAAGATTTATGGAAACGCTCCGTTGCAGACTCTGTATATTCCGGAATCCAACGCCGGATATATGCCGGGACTCGGATACACTTCGTATCAGATGGCTTATGCGTCAATGGATTTCCTTCTTGATGCCGAGAGTCTGCGCGTAGACGGTAATGTGCAGTTCAATGGGGTGACTTGTGTGGATCCTACCTTCGATTCTTTCGTAGGTTTTGTGTTCCCGGCTCCCTTCACGGGTGATATAACAGTCATGTATGATTATAAGGACAGATTATATGCCGGCGTTGACTGTGAGTTTTCGTCTGCTCGAGAAGCTCGTGCATATAGGGACAAGGGTAAATCAAATCCGAAGGAATATAAGGTGTCAGTGCCTGCGTATGCTGACCTTGGCATCAATTTAGAGTACCGTTTCAGACATGATATGTCATTATGGGCACGAGGCGGAAATCTTCTCGGCATGACTGTTCAGCGTGAGCTTCTTTATGCTGAAAAAGGTCCTTATTTTACTGTAGGAATTTGCTTGAATTTATAAGAAATTTTTACTATTTTTGTATGTTGGTTCAGCCGTTTCCGGCTGCCCCTTGTTTAAGATAAAATAATAGAAAAGATATGAGTGAAAATGAAATGAACACTACTGCTGCAGAGCAGTACTCCGCCAATAGTATTCAGGTGCTTGAAGGGCTTGAGGCGGTAAGAAAAAGACCGTCGATGTACATCGGAGACGTCGGAGAAAGAGGTCTTCATCATCTTGTATATGAGGTGGTTGACAACAGTATCGACGAGGCTCTCGCCGGCTATTGCGACACCATCGAAGTAAGTATCAACGAAAACAATTCCATTACAGTAAAGGATAACGGACGAGGTATTCCTACAGGTATGCATGAGAAGGAGAACCGATCAGCCCTTGAGGTGGTTCTCACAGTACTCCATGCCGGTGGTAAGTTCAGCAAGGACAGCTACAAGGTTTCCGGTGGTCTCCACGGTGTGGGTGTATCCTGCGTGAATGCGCTTTCGGACTATCTTAAGGCTGAGATTCATCGTGAGGGTAAGGTCTTTGTACAGGAGTATTCTCAGGGTAAGCCGTACAAGCCGGTTGAGGTTGTGGGAGAGGCTTCTGACACAGGTACAATCGTGACCTTCCATCCGGATCCTGAGATTTTCCAGGTAACTACAATCTATAAATATGACACACTCGCAGCCCGTCTCCGCGAGCTTGCGTACCTCAATAAAGGCATCCGCCTGACTCTTACTGACCTTCGTACGCCTATCCAGGATGTTGATGAGAACGGAAACGAACTCGAGACTACACACTACAGACAGGACGTATTCTATTCTAAGGAAGGTCTTAAGGAGTTTGTCGACTATCTCGACGGCGGTTCAGAGAAGCTTATCGAGAGCCCGATCTACCTCGAGACAGACAAGATCATCCCTATCGAGATTGCACTTCAGTACAATACATCATACACAGAGAAGATCTATTCTTACGTGAACAACATCAACACCATTGAGGGTGGTACTCACCTTCAGGGATTCAAGATGGGTCTTACAAGAACTCTCAAGAATTATGCTGACAAGGCGGGAATGCTTGCGAAGCTTAAGTTCGATCTTGCTGCAGATGACTTCCGTGAAGGTCTTACAGCAGTTGTCTCTGTGAAGGTAGCTGAGCCTCAGTTCGAGGGACAGACCAAGACAAAGCTCGGAAACGGCGAGGTCGTATCGGCTGTGTCACAGGCAACAGCGGCAGCCCTTGAGCAGTACCTTGAGGAGAATCCTAAGGAAGCGAAGATGATTGTCGAGAAGGTAATCCTCGCTGCTACTGCCCGCCACGCTGCAAGAAAGGCACGTGAGATGGTGCAGAGAAAGACAGTCATGTCTGGCGCCGGTCTTCCTGGTAAGCTTGCCGACTGCTCTGAGAGAGATGCTTCAAAGTGCGAGCTCTTCCTTGTCGAGGGAGACTCTGCGGGCGGTACTGCAAAGCAGGGTCGTGACCGTATGACTCAGGCCATCCTTCCGCTCAGAGGTAAGATCCTCAATGTGGAGAAGGCTATGGAGCACAGAGTGTTCGAGAGCGAGGAGATCCGCAACATCTACACAGCCCTTGGCGTTACAGTTGGTACTGAAGAAGACAGCAAGGCATTGAATCT
This sequence comes from uncultured Bacteroidales bacterium, assembly GCA_947367375.1. GTDB lineage: Bacteria > Bacteroidota > Bacteroidia > Bacteroidales > UBA932 > Cryptobacteroides. The sequence goes on from CANBDZ010000031.1 coordinate 13,080, forward strand.
CAGCAAGCTCCGTTATCATAAGATCATCATTATGACCGATGCCGACGTGGACGGAAGCCACATTGCGACATTGATTCTTACCTTCTTCTTCCGCTATATGATCGACCTTATCAAGAACGGCTACGTTTACCTGGCAACTCCACCTCTCTATCTCGTGAAGAAGGGTAAGGAAGAGATCTACTGCTGGACAGAGGCACAGCGTAAGGAGGCGACACTCCAGCTTGGAAAGGGATCAGAGAAGGGTGTGTACGTACAGCGTTACAAAGGTCTTGGAGAGATGAGCGCAGAGCAGCTTCAGTCTACGACTATGGATCCTGAAAAGCGCCTTCTCCGTCAGATCACCATCGAGAACGCCGCAGAGGCAGAGCGTACATTCTCAATGCTTATGGGTGACGACGTTCCGCCACGCAGAGAGTTCATCGAGCAGAATGCACACTACGCAAATATTGATGCATAACAAATATTAACGAAGATATGTCAGTGTCGTCACAGAACTGTGTCGACACTGACATATGCATATAGCCCCTTAATATTTCATATATGGAAAAGATCAATTTCCCTCGTTCATTCAAGGCCTATCTTCCGCTGATAGCTCTTTTCCTTGTCATGGTCTTCGTGATGCCGAGGAGCCCTAAGTTCAACTATGACTACAAGAAGGGTTCGCCGTGGATGTATGAGACACTGATGGCACAGTTCGATTTTCCTATCCTCAAGACTGATGAGCAGATACAGGCCGAGCAGGAAAAGAACGGATCGGTAGTCATACCGTACTTCAGACTTGATGCAAAGGTTGCAGCTCAGAGCGGCAATCACATCTCGTCAATGGAGCTCGGCGAGTGGTCTGTGGTCAAGCCCGCTCTTGCAGATGCTATGGCTGCCTTGTATTCAAAGGGAATAGTGTCTTCCGCTAAGGACCTTGACAGGGACAGCGGTAATGGGCTGATCTTTGTCCAGAAAGACAGAAGAGCTTCCAAGGTTCCTGTGTCAGAGGTTTATGTGCAGGAGGATGCGGAGGCGTATCTTCGTGAAGTGATAGTGACATCTTGGCCGGAATGTGACGTCGACTCGCTCTTTACAGCAGCAGGTATCGGCTCACTTGTAGTTCCTAACCTCATCTATGATTCACAGACTACAGAACTTGTGCATGACGAGAGCGTCAAGTACGTTTCAAACACTCAGGGAGTAGTCAAGGTGGGACAGGTGATAGTCTCTGAAGGTGAGATCGTTACAGCTGAAATAGAGCAGCTTCTCAAATCATATGAGCTTGAGTATGACAAGAGTGTAGGTTATGCAGGCAGCAGGGGATTTATGTGGGTAGGAAATGTGATCCTGGCCTTTTCGCTTGTCCTTGTCCTCTTCCTCGCCCTCTGTTACTGCAACTTCAGAGTGTTCGACGAGTACAACAAGTACCTCTACCTTCTGATGATCTTCGCTTTTGCAGCGATCGCTTCTTCGCTCGTTGCCCGTGAAGATCCTTCGATGTACTACCTGATGCCGTTTACGCTCATATCCCTTTATCTTCTTGCCTTCTTCTCGAAGAGGATCGTGTTCTCGGTGTATTTCATATCCCTGCTTCCGATGCTGATCTTTGCACCTAACGGTGTTGAACTCTTTGTCATCTATCTTGTGGCCGGAAGCGTCGGAATGCTTGTGTTCGGCTTCTTCAACAGGGGATGGCTCCAGTTCGTGACCGCACTCATCGTGTTTGCTGTGATGGCGGTTGTATGGGGTGCTTTCCGTCTCGTGGATGGAGTGAAGGGAATCGCAGACTATCACACTGTTCTGGATATGGCTCTCGCAGCCTTCCTTTCAGTTGCCGGTTATCCGCTCATCTATCTTTTCGAAAGGATCTTCGGCCTTGTTTCCAACACAAAACTGGCTGATCTGAGCGACACAAACAACAAACTGCTCAGAATGCTTGCTGACAAGGCTCCAGGTACATTCCAGCATTCTCTTCAGGTGATGAACCTTGCAGATGCGGCTGCGCGTTCTATCGATGCCAATGTACTTCTTGTACGTGCCGGTGCCCTCTATCATGATATAGGTAAAATCGCTAATCCTCAGTGCTTTACAGAAAATCAGACTGCCGGAGTGCGTTATCACGAAGACCTTACTCCAAAGGAGAGTGCGCAGGAGATCATAAGACATATTTCTGACGGTCTCGCTCTCGCTGAGAAGCACGGACTTCCTCATGTGATCAAGGATTTCATATCTTCACATCACGGAACTTCAAGCACAGGTTACTTCTACACCAAATACCTCAATGACGGCGGAGATCCTGATGATGTGGCTGCTTTCTTCTATGACGGCTTCAAGCCTGTCACCAAGGAGCAGGTAGTCCTTATGATATGCGACTCTGTTGAGGCCGCTTCAAGAAGCCTCAAGCATTATTCTGCAGAGAGCATTTCTGCCCTTGTGGATTCGATTGTGGACGGCAAGATGTCTCAGGGACAGTTCTCTGAAGCAGACATTTCGATCCGTGAAATCAACTCTATAAAGGACGTCATCAAGTCTTACATCCAGCAGATGTATCACTCGCGAGTGTCCTATCCAAAGCGTAAGCAGAAGTAGGGGAAAACGGCATTTTGAATTGTCGCAAATTTTGCTTATTTTTGCGGGCTAAAATTTTGGGCCCTTGTGCCTTAATGAAGAAAATAATTAAATAACAGATAATATGAAACTTGAACAGAACAGAATTGATGATCTTAACCTCCAGGTTACTATCACTGTAGCAGCTGATGACTATGCTGACAGCAGAAAGAAGAGACTTAACGATTTCAGAAAGAAGGCTGAGATCAAGGGTTTCCGTAAGGGTATGGTTCCAGCTTCTCTCGTTGAGAAGATGTATGGCCAGCAGGCTCTCGTAGATTCAGTAAACGACGTGATCGCAGAGTCTTTGAACAACTTTATCCAGGAGAACTCTCTCCGTGTACTCGGTGAGCCGCTTCCAACTGAGGAGCAGCAGTCACACGTTTGGGAGGCTGGTAACGAGTTCACTTTCAGCTTTGACATCGCTGAGAATCCTGAGGTTTCTTTCGAGCTCTCTAAGGAGGATGAGGTAGTTTACTACACTATCACTGTTACAGAGGCTGCTAAGAAGGAGATGAAGGACAACCTTCTCCGTCAGTACGGTTCACTTGAGGAAGGTGAGGCTGCTAAGGAGGACGATTTCATCATCGTAGATTTCGAGCAGGGCGACATGAAGGTAGAGGGAACATATGTTGCTCTCCGCAACGTAGCTGAGGCTGCACGCGCTTCATTCGTTGGTGTAAAGGTAGGTGATGTTCTTGATGTCAACGTAAATGAGGCATTCGAGAACGAGACTGACCGCGCTTCTATGCTTAAGGTAAGCAAGGACGAGCTCGCTACTCTCGATCCAATGTTCAAGATGACTGTAAAGAACGTGAAGACTTTCGTTCCTGCAGCTCTTACTGAGGAGACTTTCGAGAAGGTGTTCGGTGTTAAGACTGAGGCTGAGTTCGACGCTAAGATCGAGGAGAGAATCCGCGCTGAGTACGCTCAGGAGGCTGACTACCGTTTCTCTAAGGACGCTAAGACTTTCCTTCTTGAGAAGGCAAACGTTCAGATCGCTGAGAACTTCCTCAAGAGATGGGTTTACGTCGTAAACGAGGGTAAGTTCACTATGGAGGACATCGAGAAGGATTGGGAGTTCTTCATCGCTGACTACAAGTGGCAGATGGTACGCAACTTCCTTATGAACAAGTATGAGGTGAAGATCGAGGAGGCTGACCTTCTTGCATCTGCAAAGGCATTCGCTGCTTACCAGTTCGCTATGTACGGAATGAACAACGTTCCAGAGGAGCAGCTCGAGTCATTTGCTAAGAACATCCTTTCACAGGAGGAGCAGGGAAGAAGAATTCTCGACCAGGTAGAGAACGAGAAGACTTTCGCTGCAGTTCGTGAGGTTGTAACTCTCAAGAAGAAGAAAATCTCAGTAGAGAAGTTCCGCGAGTTGAACTAAATTGATATACTGGCCGGCTCGCAAGAGTCGGCCTTTTTTTAACTTTTTATATGAATAAGGAATTTCAGAAATATGCGGTTCTGGAGCATGGAATCAGCTCTATGACCATGCACAGATATTCGTCAATATATGATGGATACATCAATCCGACTATCATCGAGGAGAGAAAGCTGAATGTAGCATCAATGGATGTGTTCAGCCGTCTTATGATGGACAGGATCATCTTCCTTGGAGTGCCTATCGACGACGATGTGGCAAACATCATCCAGGCTCAGCTCCTGTTCCTCGCATCGAATGACAGTACCAGTGATATATCCCTTTATATCAACACACCAGGCGGTCAGGTCTCTTCAGGACTCGGCATCTATGACACAATGCAGATCATTGAGCCGGATGTGGCAACGATCTGTACAGGAATGGCTGCTTCTATGGGTTCAGTTCTCCTTTGTGCTGGTGCGCAGGGTAAGAGATCGGCACTCAAGCATTCACGTGTGATGATCCATCAGCCTCTCGGAGGTGCCCGCGGTCAGGCATCTGACATCCTCATCGCAGCTCAGGAGATCGAAAAGACAAGAAACGAGCTCTACTCCATCATCTCTGAGCACACCGGCCAGCCGATCGAGAAGATCTATGCGGACGGTGACCGCGACTTCTGGATGACATCGCAGGAGGCTCTCGAGTACGGAATGATTGACGAAATCCTTGCTAAGAAAAAGAGATAATGGCAAAGTCAAACAAGAATAATTCAGGCAGGTACTGCATGTTCTGCGGAAGGGGCGAGAACGAAGTGTCGCTTCTTCTTCAGGGACTCGATGCGTGTATATGCGCTGACTGTATCAAGCTTGCAGGTGACTATGTAAAGGACTTCAACAAGTCTTCCAGGCCTTCCCGCAAGCTGGATAAGGTGGAGTCGCTGCACAAGCCGATGGAGATTCACTCCTTCCTGGATCAGTACGTGATCGGTCAGGACAGGGCAAAGAAGCTCCTTTCTGTTGCTGTCTACAACCATTACAAGCGTATCAACAACAACCTTGAGGCTGACAATGAGTTCGAACTTGAGAAGTCAAACATCCTTATGGTCGGTCCTACCGGTACAGGTAAGACCTTGATGGCAAAGACTATCGCAAAGCTGCTGAATGTGCCTTTCACCATCGTGGATGCAACTGTTCTTACTGAGGCAGGTTATGTCGGAGAGGATGTGGAAAGCATTCTTTCCCGTCTCCTTCAGGAGGCCGATTATGATGTCGCAAGAGCAGAGAGGGGAATCGTCTTCATCGACGAGATCGATAAGATCGCACGCAAGAGCGATAATCCATCGATTACCCGTGACGTGTCAGGAGAGGGTGTGCAGCAGGCCATGCTCAAGCTTCTTGAGGGAAGTGTTGTGAACGTGCCGCCTCAGGGTGGACGCAAGCATCCGGAGCAGGAGTTCCTTCACGTGAACACTCAGAACATCCTTTTTATCTGCGGTGGAGCATTTGAGGGAATCGAGAGAAGAATCGCTCAGAGATTGAACACCCAGGTCATTGGCTTCGGTGCAGGAAACAAGCAGCAGATCGACAAGGACAATCTTCTTAAATATGTTGAGGCTCAGGACCTTCGTTCATACGGACTCATTCCAGAGATTATCGGTCGTCTCCCTGTGATCACTTACCTTGATCACCTTGACAGAGAGGCTTTGAAGAGGATTCTAGTGGAGCCTAAGAACGCCCTTATGCGTCAGTATGAGAAGATGTTCGAGCTTGATGGCATCAAACTGACAGTTGAACCGGAGGTCCTTGATCTCATCGTTGACACATCAATTGAGAACAAGCTTGGCGCCCGCGGTCTCAGATCCATCTGCGAGGCCATCATGACTGATGCAATGTACGAGGCTCCGTCTTCAAACAAGAAGACCTTCAAGCTCACTCTTGCATATGCAAAAGACAAACTTGAGAAAAAATAGAAACATAAATCGTTCATATATGAAGACATACATTGAGAATAATAAGGAACGTTTCTTTGAGGAACTGTTTTCTTTGCTGAGGATTCCTTCAGTGAGTTCTTTGGAGCAGCACAAGCCTGATATGCAGCGCTGTGCAGAAAGATTGGTAGAGCTTCTCCTTGAAGCAGGAGCTGATGAGGCTGCCGTTTACCCTACAACAGGACACCCTGTAGTTTTCGGTCAGAAACTCATCGATCCGTCTCTCCCTACTGTTCTTGTCTATGGCCACTATGACGTGCAGCCTGTGGACCCTATCGAACTTTGGCACTCAGATCCGTTTGAGCCTGAGATCCGTGATGGAGCCATCTACGCGCGTGGAGCAAACGATGACAAGGGACAGCTCTTCATGCACATCAAGGCATTTGAGTTCATGGTACGCGAAGGCGGTCTCAAGCACAATGTGAAGTTCATTCTCGAGGGTGAGGAGGAGATCGGAAGCCCATCTCTTGCAGCTTGGGCAAAGGAGAACAAGGATATGCTTGCAGCAGACATCATCCTTGTGTCCGACACTACAATGATCTCTGAGTCTGTGCCTTCAATCAACTGCGGAATGCGTGGTCTTTCATATGTGGAAGTAAAGGTTACAGGCCCTAACAAGGACCTTCATTCAGGTCATTACGGTGGAGCGGTAGCTAATCCGATCAATGTACTTTGTGATATGGTTTCATCCCTCATCGACAAAGACGGACACATCACAGTGAAAGGCTTCTACGATGATGTTGTAGAGCTTTCAGACGAGGATAGAGCAAAGCTTTCAAGAGCTCCATTCGACATCGAAGAGTATAAGGAATTCCTTGACATCAAGGAAGTTAAGGGTGAGGCTGGCTACAGCACACTTGAGCGTACAGGCATCCGTCCTTGCCTTGACGTAAACGGCATCTGGGGCGGCTACACAGGAGAAGGTGCAAAGACTGTCCTTCCTTCTGTAGCTCACGCAAAGATCTCTATGCGTCTTGTTCCAAATCAGGACAGCGCTACAATCACCAGACTCTTTACAGAGCATTTCCTTGCGATTGCACCTGACTATGTGAAGGTAGAGGTTATCCCTCACCACGGTGGCGACGGCTTCCTCATTCCTATCTCATCACCGGCATATAAGGCTGCTGAGAAGGCAATGACCGAGGTATATGGAATCGAGCCTGTACCGTCACGCGGAGGTGGATCAATTCCTATCCTTGCAGATCTTCAGCGTATCCTTGAGATCGATCCTCTCCTCATGGGATTCGGTCTTGAAAGAGACACAATCCACTCGCCGAACGAGAGCTACCTCCTTAAGCAGCTCTTCGCAGGAATGGAAGCAATCGCATTGTTCTATAGATATTATTAATATACAAAAGATATGAACAGAAAGGATTTATATCAGCAGATCCAGGCAAAAAAGAGCATGCTCTGTGTTGGTCTGGACGTGGATTTCGACAAGATGCCGGCACATGTGAAGGCTCTTGCCAATCACGGCGAACTTGCTGTCAAGGGTGAACTATTCAAAGGTAAGGCCCGCTCGATTGTAGAGTTCAACAAGGCTATCGTTGATGCAACTGCACCTCATTGTGTGG
>CANBDZ010000032.1 GCA_947367375.1 uncultured Bacteroidales bacterium
AAGAGGTGTCGGTGTCGGCGCTCCGAACGGCAATTATTATACTGGAACAATCGAGAATGCCGTGAACCTTACATGGGGAGGTGCCAATGTGGTTCCTTTCGCGAAGCTTCTTTCCGAGGCTGTTGGCGGTCTTCCGGTTGCTCTTACAAATGACGCTAATGCGGCTGCAGTTGGTGAAATGACCTATGGTGCAGCAAGAGGTATGAAGAATTTCATCATGATCACCCTCGGTACAGGTGTCGGATCTGGTATCGTGATCAATGGTGAGGTCGTTTATGGACATGACGGTTTTGCAGGTGAGCTCGGACACGTGGCTGCTGTCCGTAACAATGGACGTACATGCAACTGCGGAAAGACAGGATGTCTGGAGACATATGCATCAGCTACAGGTGTGGCACGTACGGCACGCGAATGGCTTGAGCTTACAGATGAGCCTTCAGTACTCAGAAGCCTTGACAATATCGCTTCAAAGGATGTGTACGAGGCTGCTAAGGACGGTGATAAGCTGGCTCTCAAGATCTTCGAGTTCACAGGAAAGATTCTCGGACGTTCGTTCGCAGACTTCATCGCATTCAGCGCACCTGAGGCAATCGTCCTCTTCGGTGGTCTTGCACGCGCTAAGGAATTCCGTACACAGCCGATCCTCGATTCAATGAACGCAAACGTGCTCCCGTTGTGGAGAAACAAGGTAGAGCTCGTGTACTCTCAGCTTAAGGAGTCTGACGCTGCCATCCTCGGCGCATCAGCTCTCGCATGGGAACTCTAATCCTGACGCCTATATAAAACTAAAGGACGGCCTTTTGGTCGTCCTTTAATTATTTATATACATAATAAAGTTAGAATCTGAGGATTCGCATTTCCGGGCCTACGCGGAATTTTGTTGCCCTGATAAAGAGGAGCCACTGCGCGAGGTAATATGAAACCAGCACGAGGTAGTGGCGGTATGGAACCGGCTCCACGAACTTGTGCCATGCAAGGATGAAGTCGGAGAATACGAACATCACGGCTCCAAGTGCAAAAAGGCTGCTTCTCTGCAGCATGGCTGTCACCATCATAATGCTGATGAGAGTTGCGTAAATGCACACTCCGATACGGATTATTCCGGCAGGAGCCTCTGGTGCTATCCTTGTATATGCTACAGTCAGGAGTGTCAAAGCACAGAAGATGACCATTGCCATATAGCCCTTGGCTTTGTTAGTCAACTTCCTGTCTTTCTCCACTTTACAGAGATATCTCTTGACGAAGTAAACTATGTAGAATACGTGTCCCAATGCAAAGAATCCCATCTGTCCGAGGAAGTTCTGACACGATCCCATATGGTCTCCCAGAGTAGAGAAAAGCAGCGCCAGAGTTATCTCCCAAGGGCATAGCCAGAGTGACGCAAGGGTCAGGATGCTGACGCAATAGGTGATCTTGTGAGGGAATTCCACAGGCAGGAAAAAGATTAAGCAAGCACAGAAATATAGGCAGGTAGCCGTAATCGCAACTGACTTTGTGTGCTTCTGGTCGAGTTTGAGTATAGACATATAGTTATTATTTTTTGCGAAGATAATAATTTTATATGTATCAGATAAGCATTGCTTTTTAATTACAATATATCAGTCCCGGAAAGGGGTGTAGAAGTGAGAGGTATATCGTGCTATAGTAATGTATATCAGTAATTTTAAGATGCGGAAATTGCGACTGATCTGAACAAAAGGAGATAAATGAAGTTACACATTGTAAGAGTTGTTGATATAATTTATAAGCGGCGGCCAGTTAAAACTCCGAATATTTTATTGATATGACCAATCGACGTGTTGATTTTCTATCATAATATGCTCATAACGATATTAAATCATAAGTAAGATATCAGATTTAGAATCGTTAATTTTAGTGCACTAAATATTAAATAGTTAACCATTTCGATACGAAATACTTAAATAATTGAAGATTAGCATACTTTTTGTCTTCCGCAGATTTTGGTTTTAAAGATTGTTAAATTTTGATTTGAAATTAAAAATTTATTATATTTGCATTTCGAGTAATTTTCAAAAACAGCTCGATTTTATGTGCAGTTAGTGTAGTGTACTGTACTGAAAAAATACAAATTCAATAAATTTATGTTTAACAACTAAAAGTTCAACCAGATGAAAAAGATCAAACTATTTTTCATGGCAATGGCGATGCTTGTTTCAGCTCTGGCCTATGGTCAGAATCTGACAGTTACAGGTGTTGTCAAGGATTCTTCCACTGGTGAAGGCGTACCTTTCGCTTCAATTCAGCTTAAAGGTACAATGACAGGTGTCAGCACAGACGGTGATGGTTATTATTCACTCTCAGTGCCAGCTGACGGAGTCCTTATCTACTCTTCTGTAGGTTACATCTCACAGGAGATCGCGGTTTCTGGAAAGGCAAAGCACGACGTGCTTCTGTCTCCTGACACAGAGGCTCTCGAAGAGACTATCGTTGTCGCTTTCGGTACCGCAACAAAAGAGTCATTCACAGGATCGGCTACAGTCGTGAAGTCAGCTGACATCGCTAAGGTGCAGTCTTCTGATGCGACACGCGCTCTCGAGGGTGTTGTTGCCGGTGTGCAGATGACAACTTCTTCAGGATCGCTCGGAAGCTCTCCAAGCATCATTATCCGTGGTATCAGCTCAATCTCTGCTGGTAGCGCTCCTCTTTACATCGTGGACGGCGTTCCTTACAGCGGTGACATGAACAACATCAACTCTGCGGACATCGAGTCTATGACTGTCCTCAAGGATGCTGCTTCAAATGCTCTCTACGGTGCTCGTGGTGCAAATGGTGTCATCATGATTACAACCAAGAAGGCTAAGGCAGGTGATGCAGTCGTTAACTTCGAGTCAAAGATCGGTCTCAATACCAAGGCTCTCCAGCACTACGAATACATCAAGGATCCGGCTACATACTATGAGACACACTACAACGCTCTCTACAACTACTACGTAGACAAGCAGGGTCTCTCACACCTTGAGGCTAATGCAAAGGCTGCAAAGAACGTTACTGGTCGTTCAACAGACGGTGGTCTCGGTTATCTTATCTACACAGTTCCAGAAGGTGAGGCTTTCATCGGAACAAACGGTAAGCTCAATCCAAACGCTACTTACGGCCGTATCGTAAACTACGAAGGCCAGGATTACCTCCTTCAGGGTGATGACTGGATGGCTGAAACTTACAAGCAGTCTATCCGTCAGGAGTACAACCTCAACGTTTCTGGTACTTCAGGTAAGGCTCAGTTCTTCGCGTCATTCGGTTACCTCAACAACAAGGGTATCGTTGACGGAGCGGACATGTATCGCTACACTGCACGTCTCAAGAGCGACTACCAGGCTAAGAAGTGGCTCAACGTAGGTATGAACATGGGTTACACCAAGTTCAACTGGAACAACGGTAACTCAGACGAGGGATCATCAGGATCATCAGGAAACATGTTCGCATTCGCTGCAAACGTGGCTCCTATCTACCCTGTATTCATCCGTGACGCACAGGGTAACATTCTCAGAGACAAGAACGGTCTCCTTCGCTATGACTATGGTAACGGCGCTAATGCCGGTTACGAGCGTCCTTATCAGCCGAACTCGAATGCCCTTCAGCTTGCAACTCTCGACCTCAACAACTCAGAGGGTAATGCATTCACAGGAAATGGTCACGTTGACGTTACATTCCTCAAGGATTTCGCATTCACTGTTAACGCAGGTTTCGGAGTTGATGAGACAAGAAGCAGATCAGTTAACAATATGTACTACGGACAGTTCGCTCCTACAGGCGGTACTATCCAGGTAGGTCACAGCAGAAGCTACTTCTTCAACTTCCAGCAGCTCCTCAACTGGAACAAGAGCGTAGGTGCTCACAACATGAGCGTCCTCCTCGGACATGAGTCTTACCTCAGCCAGAGCTACTCAGTAAGCGGTTACAAGACTAACCTCTTCTCTATGGACAACACTGAGCTCAATGGTGCTGTAGTTGACGGACAGGGTGCAGCTTCAAGCAGAAGCGAGTACAACAATGAGGGTTACCTCGCACGTGCTCAGTACGACTATGATGAGAAGCTCTTCCTCAGCGCTTCATATCGTCGTGACGCTTCTTCACGTTTCCATCCAGATCACAGATGGGGTAACTTCTGGTCATTCGGTGCAGGTTGGCTCATCAACCACGAGTCTTGGTTCAACGCACCATGGGTAGACATGCTCAAGGTTAAGGCTTCTATCGGTAGCCAGGGTAACGACAGCATCGGAAACTACCTCTACACTGACCTCTACTCTATCTCGAACAACGAGGGACAGATCGCGATCGCTTTCGGTTCAAAGGGTAACAAGGAGATCACTTGGGAAACTAACACTAACATGAATGCCGGTGTTGATTTCGACCTCTTCAGGGGTAGAATCAGCGGTACAGTCGAGTACTTCTACAGAAAGACTTCTGACATGCTCTTCTTCTTCACAGTGCCTGCTTCACTCGGTTATTCAGGTTACTATGATAACATCGGTGACATGAGAAATGCCGGTATCGAGCTCGCACTCAACGGCGTTATCTTCAATAAGAAGAACTTCTACTGGGATGTGAATGCAAATGCTACACACTACACAAACAAGATCACAATGCTCCCAGAAGAAAGAAAGACTCGTGAGATCGAGGGTTACAAGGGTTATGCAAGCGGTAACAAGTTCGTTGCTGAAGGCCTTCCTCTCAACACATTCCTCATGAAGAAGTATGCTGGTGTAAACAAGGAGAACGGTCTTCCTATGTGGTACGCTGATACATATGAGCTTAATGAGAAGGGTGAAAAAGTACTTGACGCGAACGGCAACCCTATCGTTACAGGCCGTGAGACAACAACAGAGTATTCAAAGGCTACTGAGTATCTTTGCGACAACCCTACACCACTCCTTTATGGTGGTTTCGGTACAAGCCTCCGTTTCTACGGATTTGACGTTGCAGCTCAGTTCACATACTCAATCGGTGGTCTTACTTATGACTCAGGTTATGCTGCTCTCGTAGGTGCTCCTACAACTTCACTCGGTTCAAATGTCCATGTTGACGTTCTCAACGCTTGGAGCGAGACAAACAAGGATTCTGACATGCCTCGTTACCAGTACCTCGACCAGAACATCAATGCAACTTCTGACCGCTTCCTCGTGGATGCAAGCTACCTCAACATCCAGAATGTTCAGATCGGCTACACAATTCCACAGCACCTCACACAGAAGATGAACGTAAGCAAGATCAGAATTTCAGCTTCTTGCGACAACGTATTCTACTGGTCACGCAGAAAGGGTCTTGATCCACGTTACAGCTTCACAGGATCGACTAACTACGCAAACAACTCACCTGTAAGAACAATCTCAGGTGGTATCAACATCACATTCTAATAAAGGGAAAAGGTTATGAAAACATTAAAATACATATCAATCGCGCTTGGACTTGTCCTTGCAACCGGATGTATCAAGGAGACCTTCCCTCAGGGAAGCACTCAGACTTCCGCACAGGTGGCAAAGTCTGCATCAGCGCTTAAGGCAATGGTGAATGCTATTCCTTCGTCAATGACCACAACAGGCTTCCTGGGTTATTACAGCAATTATGGACAGCATTCAGACTTCGGTTTCCCAAGCCTTGCATTCCGTACAGAGAATATGTTGGAAGACCTCGCTTTCGGAGGAACTGAGACTGGTTACAACTGGGCAGGAGGATATGCACAGAACACTGCGATGTCATCAGAATATATCGCTTGCTCATATTTCTGGGATGCATATTATACTTACATCAAGTCTTGTACAGACATCATCTCTATCATTGATCCGGCTACTGCAAATTCAGAGGATTTGAACTACCTCGGTATCGCTCACGCATACAGAGCAATGTTCTACCTTGACCTTGCTCGTCTTTATGAGCCAAAGGAAAATGCTTACACTGACGTCAGCGGTGTTCTCGGTCTTACAGTTCCACTCGTAACAGAGGCTACAACTGAGGAGAGCGCAACTAACAACCCTCGTCTTCCAAGAGAGGAGATGTACGCATTCATCCTTTCAGAGCTCGAGAAGGCTGAGACATACATTGATCCTGCAGCTAACGGTTACACAAAGCCATCACTTGGCGCAATCTACGGTCTCTATGCAAGAGCATATCTTGAAATGGGTGCTGCAGGTGACGCAGGTGCTTATGCAAAGGCAGCTGAGTATGCAGATCAGGCTATCACTGCAAGTGGAAGAACTCCTCTTACACAGGCTCAGTGGGAGGACCCTACAACAGGATTCAACAGCGGTGCAGCAAACAACGCATGGATCTGGGGTCTTACAACTTCTTCAGAGAACCTTGGAAACATTATCTGTTTCACAGCTCACATGTCATCAGAGGGTTCATGGGGTTACGCTCCATTCACTAAGTTCTCTATGAACAAGGCTACTTATGAGAAGATCAGCAACAGTGACTTCAGAAAGCACTCTTGGCTCGATCCTGCATATGTAGAGAATCCAGCTGGCAAGCAGCCATACGACTACAAGTTCGCTGGTACAGCAGATGATAAGGCACGTTACCTTGCAGATGCAGTTCCATATCAGTCAATCAAGTTCCGTCCTGCACAGGGTGAGTGTGTAGATTACACTACTGGTAATGCTACTGATTTCCCACTCATGCGTGTAGAGGAGATGTACTTCATCAAGGCTGAGGCTCTTGCTGCTAACGGTGACATCCCTGCTGGACAGGCTGTTCTCAATGACTTCATGAGAAATCGTATTACTGACGGTTCTTACAGCTGCTCAGCATACACTGACCTCGAGTCATTTACTGACGAGCTTCTTCTTCAGAAGAGAATCGAGTTCTGGGGTGAGGGTATCCTTATCTATGACTACAAGCGTCTTGCTGAGGGCATTACAAGAGGTTACGAGGGAACAAACCACGCTTCTGTATTCTGCTATAACTCAGAGGGTCGTTCACCACAGTGGAATATCGTGATTACACGTGCTGAGTTCCAGTCAAACAAGGGTATTACCGATGCAACCAACAACCCGGATCCATCAGGTAAGCTCATCCTTTGGTCTGGCAACTAATGGTCTGAACCTTTAAAACAAGATTTATTATGAAACTAAATAAGATTTTTTCACTGTTTGCAGCTTTCTCACTTCTGGCTGTTTCTTGCCAGGTTGAGGAACAGGCATATGTGCCTGGCGAGCCTGAGCTTGAGGGATGCCACGGTGTCTACTTCCCGACTCAGGATGCATCTGGAAGCCATGCATTTGATCCGAAGGAAACTCTCGCAATCGATGTTATAGTAAATCGTCTGACTGAAGACGGAGAGATTACTGTACCAGTAGAAGTGACAGCTTCAGAAGAGGGCGTTTTTGATGTTCCAGAGCTTAAATTTGCAGATGGTCAGACAGAGGCAACTCTTCACATCACATTCCCGAATGCAAATGTAGGAGTAAACTATTCAATCACTCTTGAAGTTACTGATCCTGAGTTTGCCAAGAAGTATGGTACATATCCTACCTATCTTTCATTCTCTGTTATTGTAGAGAAATGGAATGAGATTGGTGAAGGAGTATATATGGACTATTATTTCAGCCAGGATCAGGCAGGTACGATTCCTACTACTGCTCCAGTAAAGATTCTTCAGAACGAGAACAATCCGTCTGAATTCAGAATCTCTGATCCATTTGTGAATTATTTCTTTGGACCAAACTATGGCTATAAGGAATATCCTGCAGAATATTTCGAGATCAGTATCTTGAAGCAGGGACAGACATTCACTCCTTATGACGGCGCAACTCCTGTTACAATTCCTTTCGCAGACCTTATTTGGTATGAGAATATTGTTACAGGTTATGTAAATACAAACTATGATGACACTATTTGTTATGTTCATCCAGGTTATGGTTTTAAGGATTATCTCAACCCTGCAACTTGGGAATATAATAAAGTCCTTGGTTATCAGGAAAATGGTCTTCCTGTGGCATTCCAGATTGCGCCGTTTGTGTATATGTGGAGTGTAGGAGGATGGAACTATGCAGAATCACCTGTTGTTACAATTCTTTTCCCAGGTGGAGCTCTTACCGATTATAGTGTAGCTCTTGCTGCGGGTTATTCTACTGAGGGAGTGCAGCCAGTAGAGTTTACATTCGGAAAAGACGTTGAAACTATCAAGTACGCAGCATTCGAGGGCCCACTTACCCAGGGTGAGGCAGCTGCTAAGGCAGCTGAGGTTGCCAAGGACGCTAATGCTGCTGTTGTAAGCAAGCCGGCGGCTGATGCGGAAGGTAATGTGCCAGCTGCTGTAGTTGACTTCTCATTTGAGGCAACAGGTGAGTACACAATCGTAGCCGTAGGTTGCGACAGCGAAGGTACAGCTCAGAGCTCAACTTCACTTGTAATCACTTACGTAGCTGCTAATGATGAAGTTCCTGTTATTGTAACAGCAGGTCTTGGTGCAGCTGACAAGTATGTTCCACAGGGATTTTCTCCAGAGACTGCAATCGAGTACTATGTATATGGTCAGGATCTTACTGAGGTGAAGATCGGAATGTTCACAGCTGCTGACTTCATTTCAAATCAGCAGGGATGCGTTTCAGCTCTTATGTCAGTACCTTCTGAGCCAGCAGAGGTTCTTGAGATGATCAACACTGATGTGTTTGTAGACGTTATGGGAGGACTTACTCCAGGAACTGAGTACTATCTCCTTGTTTGGGCTTCAAATGGTTACGAGCAGAAGATCATTGCTACCACTCCTTGGACAACAGCAGGTGATCCACTCCCTGTTTATGCTCCTTACTCAATCGCAGACATCAATGGCGAGCTCCTTCCTGCAACTTCTGAGGGCTATTTCGGAACATATAACTACTACGCTACAGACTTCTTCGGTGAGAATCCACTCAGAAGTTATATGGGTCAGATTACAATCGCTGACAGTCCATACGAAGATCTTCCAGCTGACGAGAGCGGACTCGTTACAGAGTACGTGAAGCTCAGCGGTATGTTCCAGGCAGAGGCAGAGTATTATGGATTCGATGACACTATGGACTTTGAGTACTATGGTGGAGTCCTCTATCAGCTTCCTAACTACTTCCCTCAGACTACAAACGGTGGTTACTACACTGCAGTGATGTATCTCACAGCAGACGGTAGCCTCTATGCACACGGCAACTCATACACTATGCTCGGTGGTTTTGTAAGAGAAGGCTACATCGCATTTGTTGACGCTACCGGTTCATATGGTTTCAACGGCTGGTTCCTCAGAGCATTCTCTGATGAGGCTTGTGCTTCTGCAGTGGGTAATATGGCTTGCTACCAGGATGTTCTCCTCGTTGATCCTGCAGTTGATGACAACGGTCTTGCTCCTGCAGCAGCTCGTATGAGCAAGCAGGATCTCCAGAACCTGTCATTCAACATTGAGACAGAGATCAACTATGTTGAGACTGAGCGCGGTCGCATCCACTCTGCTATCGACAGAGCAAATGCTATCAAGACTGTAGGTCAGGCTGCCGGTGTTCAGGGCGAGTACAATGCTCAGCCTGCAGCATTCTCAGCAGTTGAGGCAGCTCCGGTTTATAACTCAAACACAACTGATTTCTCAAGAATCAATGATGCAACACCTGCATTGTACAGATAATACGGATCTGTTGTAAAATATTCATTAAGTCTAGGGGGGAGGGATCCCTCCTAGACTTCGACGTTTATAATAAATACAAAAACTATGATAAAGAAAGTATCATTTTTAGCCTTCCTTCTGATGACTGCAATTGTCTGGAGCTGCCAGAAGATAGAGGACGGAATGTCGTTGGAAATTCCTCGTATAGAGGATAAGATTTTGCATACCAAGGCAGGAGCTTCTTCAAACGGTCTGTTGGTAAAATTCGCTGCTGTTCCTACAGATGGACAGCTCGCTGAGCTTGCTGTTGGGCAGATCACTGATTTCGAGCCCCTCTTCCCCTCGACTCCTGGCAAGGAAGAACTTGAGAAGAAGTTCGAGCTTGATAGGTGGTATGTAGCCAATATTGCAGAAGGTATTGATATCGATGGGGTTGCCCGTAAGCTTGCTGAAAGTAACAAAGTGTGTCTTGTAGAGTACGACATCAGGATGAAGCTGGCTACCGATGGCCTGACTTTCCCATATGAAGGTCCTGTGGAAGCACCTGCTACAAGAGCCGCTATGAGCGATTTAGGGTTCAATGACCCTCTGATTTCAGAGCAATGGAACTATTATAACCTTGGTGATCTTTCAATAGCTTCTACAGCATATGCGGGAGCTGATATCAACATCAAGGATACTTGGAGTTCTCTTACTGCTGGTGATCCTTCGATAATTGTAGCAGTGATCGATCAAGGTGTTGACTATACTCATCCTGACCTTGTCCCTAATATGTGGGTGAATGAGGTAGAGAAAAATGGTAAGCAAGGAGTCGATGATGATGGCAATGGATATATTGACGATATCCACGGTTTTAACTTCGTCGATGGTAAGGGTGAAATAAATTATGATAGGGATGTAGACTATGATACCGGCCACGCTACCCATTGTGCCGGAATCATCGCCGCTGTCAACAATAATGGACTCGGAATGGCAGGGGTAGCTGGAGGAACCGGTAATAATGACGGAGTCAAGATTATGTCCTGCCAGATATTCTCGCAGGGCTATGGCGGAGAAACACGTTTTTCATCACGTGCCATCAAATATGCTGCTGATAATGGCGCTTCAATCATTTCCTGCTCATATGGATATCCGGGAGGAACATTTATGTCAGATGGTGAGTTCCTCTCTAAAGATGGTGCTGAGGCGGATGCAGTAAGGTATTTCGAGGCTAGCAAGAATAATGATGTTCTAGACGGAGGTATTGCTATCTACGCCTCTGGTAATGACGGAGACCCATATGCTGGATATCCTGGAGCACTGAATGATATCATCTCTGTATCTGCCTTCGGCCCTGATTACCTCCCTACTTTCTATACGAATTATGGTCCTGGATGTAATATCGTTGCACCTGGTGGAGAGGCTTATCTTCCGCCTTGGACTTCATATAAGGGAATGATTCTCTCGACTGTGCCGTTGAAGGTCGCTCCAAGCGGATATGGATATAAGCAAGGTACTTCTATGGCTTGCCCTCACGTATCGGGAATAGCTGCGCTTGGTATTGCATATTCCCAGAAGATCGGCAAGAAATTCAATATCAGGGATTTTAAGAATATGTTGGTTTCTTCAGCGAATGACTTTGACTCACGTCTTAACGGAACAAAGACTTATGTACAGGTACCAGGAAGCCCTGGCTCTTTGAATCTTGGAAAGTATATGAAGAAGATGGGTACAGGATCCATTGACGCGTGGGTCTTTATGATGAAGATTGAAGGTGTACCTTGTCTTACTGCAGAGATGGGCAAAAATGGTTGGGTCGATGTGTCAGAGTACTTCGGAACATCGTCTAAGAACCTTACCTATCTTTCTGTCGAGGTCTCTGACAAGGACAGAGAGGCTCTCGGACTTGCAGCTGATCCATATATGGAATACGGACGACTCTATATCCACCCTACCAAGATGGGATCAGGTAAAGTTACCATCAAGGCTGTAGGCGGCGGTACTGTAGTAGGTGGCGATGATGTAGTCGGTGGTATGGAGATCACACAGGAGGTGAGCATCATCTCACGACCTTTCAAAGTAAATAACGGAGGCTGGCTCTAAAATAAAGAAATTATGAAGTTTAGATTGATAATGATGCTTGCTGTTTCGTTGATTATGGCAAGCTGCGGCGGCGAGAAGCAGCCAAAGGCTCTTGATATTACAGGACAGTGGGAGCTGACTGATATTATAGAAACAAAGTCTGCTCAGATAGGGTCTGAAACTATCGAGGTATATATTGATTTCAAGGAAGACAACACCTTCGCACTGTGGCAGAAGCTCGGAGAAGGACGTCATAGAAAATATGAAGGAACCTGGACTCTTACAGAGTCTGTCCTGACCGGCAAGTATTCAGACGGAAAGGCCTGGGGAGCCTCGTACGAGGTCTCTCGCGAGGAAGGAACCTTGACTATGAGTGAACAGAAAGCAGGAATACAGACATATATATATAACAGCTGCACTATTCCTTCATCTTTAAAATAAGACTATAATAATGAAGTGACCGTTTAAGCGGTCACTTCATTATTATATTACTATAGAGTCTCCTGTTTGAGCTTTTCTATATATCTGTCGATCTTATGCAGCTCACGAGGGATTCTGATCTTCTGAGGGCAGTGTTCCTCGCACTGGCCGCAACCTATGCAGTGGCTTGCCTGGCGCAGTGCCGGTACTGCCCTGTCGTAGCTGACCAGGTACGCCCTGCGTGCCTTTCTGTAGTTCTCGTCCTGCTGTGACTGCGAGATATGACCTTCATTTACGCATTTGTTGTAGTGCAGAAGGATAGCAGGGATGTCTATGCCGTATGGGCAAGGCATGCAGTACTTGCAGTCGTTGCATGGTACTGTCGGGTAGCTGCTGATGAGTCCTGCAGTCTCTTCAAGGAAGGCGAATTCGTCTTCTGTCAGAGGTACGAGAGGGGAGTAGGTCTTCAGGTTGTCTTTGAGGTGCTCCATGTATGTCATTCCGCTGAGGACTGTCATTACGCCCTTGTTCGATCCTGCAAAACGGAAGGCCCATGAAGCTACTGTACCCTGAGGATTACGTTCTTTAAGGCGTTCTGCAATGTGATCAGGAACCTTTGAAAGTCGTCCTCCAAGCAGCGGTTCCATGATGTTTACAGGGATGCCTCTCTTCTCCAGCTCAGTGTACATGAACTCCGCTGTAGCTCCGCCTGCGTGTGTCCAGTCCAGATAGTTCATCTGGATCATGACGAAATCCCAGTGGTATTTCTCATGAAGTTCAAGGAGCTGTGTGAAGGTCTCGCTGTCTCCGTGGAAAGAGAAACCGAGGTTGCGGATACGGCCTGCCTCTCTTTCCTTAAGAAGGAACTCGAGTACTCCGTTGTCGATGAATCTCTTGTTGAAATTCTCTATTCCACCTCCTCCAAGTGAGTGAAGCAGGTAGTAGTCTATGTAGTCTGTCTGGAGACGCTTGAATGAACGTCTGTACATTTCCAGAGCTCCTTCATAGGTGAAATCTCCGAAGTTAGACAGCTTTGTGGCGAGGTAGTAGCTCTCGCGAGGATGGCGTACAAGGGCATTTGCAGTAGCCTCTTCGCTCTGGCCCTGAAGGTACATAGGAGCTGTGTCGAAGTAGTTGATGCCACTTTCCAAGGCGTGGTCTATCAGTCTGTTGACAGCTTCCTGATCGATAATGTCCTTTCCATCCTTGTCTTTTATCATCGGCCATCTCATACAGCCGTAGCCAAGGATACTGATCTTCTCTCCGGTTTTCGGATTGGTTCTGTAGGTCATTTCTCCTGACACGCCGTCAGTCTCCTGCGACGCGGCCTGTCCTGATCCCTTGCTTTTGCAGCTGTTCAGGGCACCGAGTCCACCTATGGCAAGGGCAGCTGCACCGCCTCTTCTGAGGAATTCTCTTCTGTTGATATCGTGTTTCATAGCAGTTGTCGTTAGATAGTTCTGTGTACTTCGTGGCCTTCGATCTTGATGGCGCTTACCGGTCTTGCCGGACAGAGGTTTTCGCAGGCTCCGCAGCCGATACATTTCTCCTCGTTCACTGTCGGAATCATCAGAGACTTGCTGTCCTCCGGATTCTTTCTCACGAGCTTGATTGCACCTGCAGGGCAGTGACGGGCACAGTTGCCGCATTTTACCTCGTCGGTGTTTACTACGCACAGACTCAAGTCGACAACAGCGTGACCGATCTGTATTGATGATTTCTCTTCTTTGGTGATCTCAAGGATAGCTCCTGCAGGGCAGACCTCAGAACATTTTGTACATTCAGGTCGGCAGTAGCCACGCTCATAGGACATCTGCGGCTGCATGAGGTTCAGAAGCGATGTGGAAGGTCTGAGAACCTGGTTAGGACACACTGAAACACAGAGCTGGCAGCCAGTGCAGTGGTCTGTGAAGTTCTTGAGACTGATTGCGCCAGCAGGTACGAGTGGAGTTTCTCTCTGGGGTACTGTCTTGTCAAGTACAGGGGCAAGGCCGCCGTCAACCTTCTTCTGAGCGTTTGCAGTAGCTGCGCTTGCGAGGGCGATACCTGTACCGATCATAAAGGCCCTGCGACCCTGGTCAGGTTTTCCTGAAGTGCCTTCCGCCTGTCCCTTCGTCATCCCTGACTTGATCTGGGATCTCCTGGCAAAGCTGATAGCTCCATCCTTACATGTGTCGATGCAGTCCATGCAGGCTACGCATCTGCTGTAGTCAATCTTATGCTCCTTCATGTTGATGCATGAAGCCTTGCACTGCTTAGAGCAAAGACCGCAGTTGCGGCATTTCTCAGTGTTGATGACAGGTGCAAAAACGCTGAATCTTGAGAAGAAACCGAGGAATGTGCCCACTGGGCAGATGGTGTTGCACCATGTTCTGCCGTTCTTCCATGCGAGAATGAAGACTGTTACAAATGTGACAGCCGCAATCACGAATGTCGGGATAGACTTGATCCAGACCTCTGTGGTGTAGAAAGAGTAGCTTTCTGCTCTTTCAGCAAGCCAAGCGAAGAAGTTGTTGCCCCAGCCATATATAGGAGCAAGGAGGTTGGACGCTATGCGGCCGTAAGCACTGTAAGGCGCAACAAGGGCTACAAGCGAGTGTACTCCTAAGACAAGTGCAATGATAAAGATTGCCAGCACTCCGTATCTGAGCCAACTCTTTGCAGGAGAGTAGCTGAAACGGAAACGGTTTTTCTTCTTTGTCTTTCCGTGAATCCAGGAGATGATGTCCTGCATAACGCCGAGAGGGCATATTACGGAACAATAGACTCTGCCAAAAAGCAATGTCAGGATGAGCAGTACAGCGACTACTGCAAAATTAAGTGCCAGAGCGGCAGGCAGGAACTGGATCTTTGCCATCCATCCAAGCCACGCATGCAGGGTTCCTGTGAAATCAAGGAACAGCAGCGTTACGCCGATGAAGAAGATGGATGCCAGAATGATTCGGATCTTTCTCAGCATAGTAAGTTTGGGTGTTTAAAGGTTATTTAGTTGTTTTCAAGTTCTGATTCATATTTGTCGATGGCCTCCTTCATCAGTTTTCGGCCGGCCTCGGAAATTTCCTTTGCATGAGCGTAGTCGGAAATTTCATCATAGTCGTCAAATGGCATCTTGACCAATACATCAGGTGGACAGCTTTCAGCAGCAGCTTTTGCCAGAGCATGGTTCATGATGGAGAATGTACGGGACAGGATGCTGTAGTAGTTGTCATCAAATGCCTGGATATCGGATTCGCTGGTGTCTTTATGCCATGCATGGTTCAAGACCTTCATTCCCTGATCAGTCATCAGCTTGATCTTGTCCATCATGGAGAGAGTCGGATTGTTTCTCACAGAATTCATCACCAATTTATTCTCTTTATCCAGCTCCTGTTCTTCCCTAAGCCTTTCTTCAGCCTTATGAGCATCTTCAATCAACAGCCCTCTCATCTTTTCGACGTCAATGTCATTTACATCGAAGGCTATCAATATGTCACCTTCATGTCTGACTATACGGTTTATTGGCATTGTATTGACAACACCTCCGTCAACAAGTGTTCTAAAGCCGTATTTTACAGGTCTGAAAAGGGAGGGGATAGAGATAGAGGCCCTCACTGCCTCGAACAGAGGGCCCTGGTCAAAGATGACTTCTTCTCCTGTGTGGAGATCAGCAGCAACAGCTCTGAATGGGATCTTTAAGTCTTTGATGTCTACATCAGGCACAATCTCTTTCAAGGCATTTATCACCTTATCTCCCTTAACAATATGATTCATGCTGAGGGATAAATCCATAAGGTCGAATACCTTCCATGTGTTGAGGGTGAAGAGCCACTCTTTCAACTCATGGAGCTTACCAGCAGCATAGAGTCCTCCGACGAGGGAGCCGATGGATGTACCGGCTATTGATGTGATGTTATAACCACGGCTTTCAAGTTCCTCGATGGCACCGATATATGCCCATCCTCTCGGTCCTCCGCTTGAAAGCACCAATGCTACATCTTTCATAATCTTATTGACTTAATTATGACAAATATATAAAAAAGAATCATCCGATGCCATCGGATGATTCCAATATATATGTGTAGATATATATTTATATGTGTCAATTGTCAGTTCATCATTGCACAGTCGAAGTACTCGTCGAACAGCGCCTTTGCTCTGTCGAGCTGCTCCGGCGTGTTGGTAGGAGTCTCCTTGAGGCTGTACTCCTGGCCGAGTGTTTCGTATTTGTGGACTCCGAGAGTGTGGTAGGGAAGGATTTCTACTCTCTGAATCATCTTGTAGTTCTTGAAGTGTTCTCCAAGTGAGCGGATGTCTTCTTCAAAATCGCTGATGCCCGGAACGAGGACGTATCTCATCCAGAACGGCTTGCCATGCTCTTCCAGCCACTGGGCTGTCTTGAGGGTCTGGCTGTTGCTGCGTCCTGTAAGCTCGGTGTGTCTGCCGTCGTTGAACTGCTTCACATCCAGGAGTACGAGGTCAACGAGTGACAGAAGTTCTTCTACGTAGCTGTTCCATACACCTCCGTTGGTGTCGATGCATACGTGTATTCCTTCTTCTTTAAGTCTGCGTACAAGTCCGATCAGCTCCTTAGCCTGGACTGTCGGCTCGCCGCCTGAGAATGTCACGCCTCCGCGCTTTCCGAAGAATGCCTTCTGGTTCACTGCTCGGCTCACGATGTCCTCGATCTCAGTGGCTGTACCTCCTTCGAAGGGGATGGTGTCAGGATTTGCACAGTACAGACACTTGAAAGGGCAGCCCTGTAAAAATACGACGAGCCTTAAGCCCGGCCCGTCGTATGTTCCCATTGATTCGTATGAATGAACCTTGATCATTTTTACATTGACTGGTGGAATGTTCTTGCAATCACCTCAAGCTGGTGCTCACGGCTGAGCTTTGTGAAGTTCACAGCGTAGCCTGAAACGCGGATTGTAAGCTGTGGATACTTCTCTGGGTGCTCCATTGCGTCCTCGAGCATCTCTCTGTTGAGAACGTTTACGTTGAGGTGGTGAGCTCCCTTGCTGAAGTAACCGTCCATCATTGTGATAAGGTTGTCTACTCTGTCAGCGTCTGTAGGACCGAGTGACTTAGGTACGATAGAGAATGTGTTGCTGATACCGTCCTTTGAGTCATAGTAGTCGAGCTTTGCTACAGATGAGAGTGAAGCGATCGCTCCGTGGCAGTCTCTACCGTGCATTGGGTTTGCACCTGGCGCGAAAGCTACGCCCTTGGCACGTCCGTCAGGAGTTGCGCCTGTCTTCTTACCGTACATTACGTTAGAAGTAATTGTGAGGAGTGAGAGGGTCGGCTCTGCATCCTTGTATACAGGGAACTTCTTGAGCTCGTAGCTGAAGAGGTTTACGATCTTTCTTGCGATTGAGTCAACGTTGTCGTCGTCGTTACCGAACTGTGGATATGAACCCTCGATCTCGAAACCGTCAGTAAGGCCGTCTGCGTTGCGGTGAGCTGTTACCTTAGCGTGCTTGATAGCTGAAAGTGAGTCAGCTGCGATAGAGAGACCTGCTACACCGTAAGCGAGGTTGATTGTAGGATCTGTGTCGATGAACGCCATCTGTGCCTTCTCGTAGTAGTACTTGTCGTGCATGTAGTGGATGATGTTCATTGTCTCGTTGTACACACGTGCAACCTCGTGCATTACCTTCTTGTAGTTCTCCATTACCTCCTCGAAGTCGAGTACATCGCTTGAGAGAGGCTTGATGCCCTCAACGATCACTGTACCTGTGTTCTCGCAACGTCCTTCGTTCAATGCGAGAAGGAGAGCCTTTGCAAGGTTGGCACGAGCTCCGAAGAACTGGATAGACTTACCGATAGCCTGGTAAGAAACGCAGCATGCGATACCGTAGTCGTCGCAGCCTCTTACGCGGCGCATGAGTGAGTCGTTCTCGTACTGTACTGAGCTGGTCTCGATAGAAACCTTAGCGCAGAACTCCTTGAATCCCTCTGGGAGGTTAGGATGCCAGAGAACTGTCATGTTCGGCTCTGGTGATGGTCCGAGGTTGTAGAGAGTCTGGAGGAAGCGGAATGAAGTCTTGGTGACTTTGCTCTTTCCACCTGTGAAACGTCCGCCGATAGCCTCAGTGATCCAAGTAGGGTCTCCAGCGAAGAGGTCGTTGTAAGAACCCATGCGGAGGTGACGTACCATTCTGAGCTTCATCACGAACTGGTCGATAAGCTCCTGAGCGAATGACTCGTCGATAAGGTTGTTGTCCAGGTCGTACTGGATGTAGATGTCAAGGAATGAAGATACGTTACCGAGTGACATTGCAGCTCCGTCCTGCTCCTTTACTGAAGCGAGGTAAGCCATGTAAACCCACTGAACAGCCTCCTGCGCGTTTGTAGCAGGTCTGCTGAGGTCAAGGCCGTAGAAGCTTCCGAGAGTCTTGATGTCATTGAGAGCTCTGATCTGCTCTGCAACCTCCTCGCGGAGTCTTACTCTTGCCTCTGTCATAGGGCCAGTGAGGTGCTTGAGGTCCTGCTTCTTGACTTCGATAAGTCTGTCGATACCGTAGAGAGCAAGTCTTCTGTAGTCACCGATGATACGTCCTCTTGAGTAGTTGTCTGGAAGACCTGTGAGGAAGCCGAGTGAACGGTACTTTCTGATCTCCTCAGTGTATGCGTCGAACACACCGTCGTTGTGTGTCTTTCTGTAGTGAACGAAAATGTCCTTTACAGCTGGGTCAAGCTCGATGCCGTTCTCTGTACATGCCTTCTCAACAACCTTCCAGCCTCCGAAAGGCTTGATTGCTCTCTTGAGAAGCTCGTCAGTCTGAAGACCTACGATGAGCTCGTCCTCCTTGTCGATATATCCTGCAGCGTGTGATGTGATTGTCGAGATAGTCTTGTTGTCGATCGATCTTACACCACCGTTTGCTCTTTCTTCCTCGATTGCCTCGAGGCACTTGTTCCAAAGTCTT
This sequence comes from uncultured Bacteroidales bacterium, assembly GCA_947367375.1. Taxonomy (GTDB): domain Bacteria; phylum Bacteroidota; class Bacteroidia; order Bacteroidales; family UBA932; genus Cryptobacteroides. The sequence goes on from CANBDZ010000032.1 coordinate 18,976, forward strand.
TTAGTTCTTTCAGTTGCGCCCTGAAGGAATGATGCATCTCCTTCGTAAGGGGTAATGTTGCTGTAAACGAAATCAGCAACGTCAATTTTGCGGCTCCATCTGCCGTCCTTGAAGTTCTGTGCCATAACAGTTATTTTTATCTCATTCTGAAAACGGCCGCAAAGATATTCTATTTTCCCGAAAAATCATTACCGTCAGGTAATAAATATGATGAAATCATATAATTATCCGACGAATGGGTGCAGTTCCTCGACGGACTGCACCCGGATTGCATATTCTTGATGTTGATGTCGCCTTATCAGATGTGCTCAAACTCCTCTGCTTCAAGGAATCTGACCTTGCTGGCAAGTACTTCGTAGAAGGTCTTTTCGCCTCCCTCTGCCGAGGTGTATTTGTAGGTTCTCATCCTTCCGATTACATGGATAGGCATGCCTTTGACAAACTGGCTGAAATCGGGGGCATCCTTGCTGTCCCATAATGTGACGTTGAACCAGGTGGCCTCGGAAATTATCTGCCCTTCTCTGGTTTTGTAAAGGATCTCCGTAATGACCGAAAAGTTGGCCACTTTGGTGCCGTTTACCTCGTTGGTCCTGATGGTTCCGAGTCGTCCTTTCAGTTCGATCCTGTTCAGGTGTTGTTCCATAAGATTTTCTCTCTTTAAATGTTATACTTCATCTTCCCCACATCTTATGCGCGCTTGGTAGGTTGAGGACAAAGTAAAGAAAAAAGAATGCACCTTGTTCCTTGATCTAACTTGTTGAATGTCAGATTTTTCTCTTTTTATAAAAGATTGTCGTTTTTTTTAACGTTAAAAATTAATTTTTAACATTTTGCGTTTTAAAGAAAAAGAAAAATCTTGTTAAAAAAAGAGAAAAAACAGTTTTTGCCTATTGCCCCATCAGAACTGACTTCTGAATTTTGTGTCCAAAAAAGTCCTATGGATTATAAGAAGTTTGAGAGGCATATGCCGTATTGTCTGGAGTGCGGAGACTTGATACGTTATGGCCGTACAGACAAGAGGTTCTGTTGCGATGACTGCAAGTCGAAGTACCACAATGAACAGGCGAAGAAAGGAAGGTTGTACAGGAACAAGGTGAATGCTCTGATCAGGAAGAACTATGAGATCTTGGATCTGCTCGTGCATGAGGGAATAGATTCCGCAGATCTCGGTGAAATGCTCCTGAGGGGATTTACGCCGACTGTGATGACGTCGTGCCACCGTTCAGGAAGACATCATGTATACGGCTGTTATGATATTAAATATAGAATGACTGAGGCGAAGGTGTATTCGGTAATGAAATTAAAAAATCTTTGAGTATCTTTGCGGGTTGTTATATACGTACATAATACTTATCTATAATATCTTATGACAAAGAAACTTATTATCGCAGGCGCTGCGCTTGCACTTATCAGCAGTTGTACCATGAAGAATCCTCTTCTTATGGAGTCTGCCGCACCTTTCGGAGCTCCAGAATTTGACAAGATCAAGAATGAGCACTATCTTCCTGCTTTC
>CANBDZ010000033.1 GCA_947367375.1 uncultured Bacteroidales bacterium
TACACTTACAATTTCGTGGCTGACGGCGTCTCAGTAAACGACCCTCAGAATGTAATGGTTCAGCGTGACGGTTCACGTTTCCTCAATATGCTCCTTATCGACGGCGAGCGCACTGAGAACTACAAGCCAGCTAACCAGAGAGGTACAATCAGCCATCCTTGGTATGACAGCAAGATCCTCGGAATCAACCGTCGTCTTACTGTGTACACTCCTTACGGATATGAGGCTAACACAAAGACTAAGTACCCTGTACTTTACCTCCTTCACGGAGCAGGTGGAGACGAGGAGGCATGGTCATCAATGGGCCGCACTGCACAGATCCTCGACAACCTTATCGAGAAGGGTCTTGCTAAGCCTATGATCGTTGTTATGCCTAACGGTAACGGCAACCAGCAGGCTGCTCAGACTTACGGTCTTCCTACTGCACAGATGGATTACAGAGATCCTTCAACTCGTAACAACTATGTAAGAAGCCTCGTTGAGGAGATCGTTCCTTTCGTAGAGAAGAACTACCGCGTAGTTGCTAAGAAGTCACACAGAGCACTCGCAGGTCTTTCAATGGGTGGTGGTCACACAATCACTGCTTCAGGTATGTATCCAAACGTATTTGACTACATCTGCCCACTTTCAATGGGTGCACAGAGAACTCCAGAGCTCGACGCTCAGCTCCAGGGTATCAAGAAGGCAGGTTACAAGCTCTACTGGCTTGCTTGCGGTAACACAGACTTCCTCTTTGAGAACGCTAACGAGCTTGACAAGGCTCTCACAGCTAACGGTCTCGAGCACACTTACTTCGTAAGCGAGGGTGGCCACGTTTGGGCTAACTGGAGACTCTACCTCAACACATTTGCACCACTCCTTTTCAAATAATAAATGATTGTCATTTCGAGCAAGGCGTAAGCCGAGACGAGAAATCTACATGAAAATGAAAAAAGTATTTATGATAGCTGCTGCCCTCCTTATGGCGGGCAGCGCGTTCGCTCAGCAGGCACTGTGGGGCGGCGCATCTACAGAATCACCTGTAGTAAATGAAGATGGAACTGTAACTTTCCGTTACCAGGCTCCTAAGGCAGTAAAGGTTACCGTATCAGGTGACTTCCTCCCTACCCAGAAGATGACATTCAAGATGGGTGACCAGGAGATGAGCTTTGATTCTCCAGGCGTAGGCGAGCTCAAGGAAGGCAGAAACGGTGTATGGGAGTACACTACTGACTTCAAGGTAGCTCCTGAGATGTACACATATACATTCAGCGTAGACGGCAACACCGTTATCGACAACAACAATATGTGGGTAAACCGTGACGTGTCATCACTCACAAGTGCATTCATCGTACCTGGCGGCCGTGCAGACCTCTACACTATCCAGGACGTGCCACACGGAACTGTATCTAAGGTTTGGTATGAGAGCGCAACTGCAGGTTTCGACCGCAGACTCAGCGTTTACACTCCAGCTGGTTACGAGCAGAACAAGAAGGCTAAGTATCCTGTTCTCTACGTTCTCCACGGAATCGGTGGTGACGAGGACGCTTGGATCGCTCAGGGCCGCGCTGCTCAGATCCTCGACAACCTCATCGCTCAGGGTAAGGCTAAGCCGATGATCGTAGTGTTCACAAACGGTAACATCTCTCAGGAGGCAGCTCCAGGTGAGAACTCAACTGGCTACACTCGTCCTTCAATGCAGCTTCCACAGACTATGGAGGGTACATTCGAGACATCATTCCCAGAGATCGTGAAGTTCATCGACAGCAACTACAGAACTATCGCCAAGAAGCAGAGCCGCGCTATCTGCGGTCTTTCAATGGGTGGTTTCCACACTCTCTATATCAGCCTCAACAACCCTGACATGTTCGGATATTCAGGAATGTTCTCAGCTGCTATCGGAGTAAGCGATGCATCTGTTTCACCTATCTACCAGGATTTCGACCAGAAGCTTGCTACATACTTCAGCAAGAAGCCGTCTCTCCTTTGGGTTGGTTGCGGTGACACTGACTTCCTCATCCAGGCTAACAGAGATTTCGTAAAGAAGCTTCAGGACAACAACTATCCACACGAGTACCTCGAGAATGACGGTGGACACATCTGGAGAAACTGGAGAATCTACCTCACTGAGTTCGTTCCAAAGCTTTTCTAAAACCGAAACACATAAATAACACTGAATAATTTAATGAAGAAAGTATTTGCAATCGGAGCTATGCTCCTCGCATCGACAGCTATGTTCGCACAGCCACAGCTGTCAAAAGACAATATTGACGAGGTTCTCAAGGCAATGACCCTCGAAGAGAAGGCAACTTTGCTCGTTGGTAGCGGTTGGGGCAGCATGACTGCCGGAAGTATGACTGCTTCTGCAACAGCCCTCGTACCAGGTGCAGCAGGTACAACACGCGCTATCGAGCGTCTCGGAATTCCTCAGACTGTCCTCGCAGACGGCCCTGCAGGTCTCCGTATCTCTCCTACCCGCGACGGTGACCCTAACACTTACTATTGTACAGGTTTCCCTGTAGGTACAGTAATGGCAAGTATGTGGGATACAGCTCTCGTTCAGGAGCTCACTACAGCTATGGGTGAAGAGGTTCTCGAGTATGGTGCTGACGTGCTCCTCGCTCCAGGTATGAACCTTCACAGAAACCCACTCTGCGGACGTAACTTCGAGTACTTCTCAGAGGACCCATTCCTCACAGGTAAGATCGCTGCTGCGTACATCAACGGTGTACAGAGCAACGGTGTCGGAGTGAGCGTTAAGCACTTCGCAGCTAACAGCCAGGAAGTTAACCGTATGGAGAACGACTCACGCGTCAGCCAGAGAGCGCTCCGCGAGCTCTATCTTAAGGGATTTGAGATCGCTGTCAAGGAGTCTGACCCTTGGACAGTGATGTCATCATACAACAAGCTTAACGGCGAGTACACACAGCAGTCACACGGTCTCCTTACTACTATTCTTCGTGATGAGTGGGGATTCGACGGTATCGTAATGACTGACTGGGGTACAAAGCAGGGTACTGTAAAGGCTGTAAAGGCTGGTAACGACCTTATGGAGCCAGGTATGCCTGTAGAGATCGAGCGCATCGTAGCAGCTGTAAAGGCTGGTGAGATCTCAGAGGCTGAGCTTGACAGAAACGTTCGCAACATGCTCACATACATCGTGAAGACTCCACGTTTCAACAAGTACAACTACTCTAACAAGCCTGACACTAAGGCACACGCTGAGCTCGTTCGCGCAGCTGCTCCAGAGGGAATGGTTCTCCTCGAGAACAACGGTGCTCTTCCGCTTCAGGGCGTTAAGAGAATCGCTCTCTACGGAACAGGTTCTTATGACTTCATCGCCGGTGGTACTGGTTCAGGTAACGTGAACAAGCCATACATCCGCAATGTAGCTGAGGGTCTCACTGTAAACGGATTTGAGGTAAATCCTGAAATCCAGAAGTGGTACGAGCAGTACATCGCATTGGCTAAGACTAACCTCAGAAACAACGGTGCAGGCGGTTCATCAGTTCTTCTTGGTGACCCTGTAATCTCTGAGATGGAAGTAAGCCGCGACTATATCGAGAGAATGGAGCGCGCAACTGACGTCGCTATCTTCACACTTTCAAGAAATGCAGGTGAGGGTGGAGACCGTTACGCACTCGACGGTGACTGGACTCTTACAGGTCAGGAGCGTCAGCTCATCCAGACCCTTGCTGACGTTTACCACGCAGCTGGCAAGAAGTTCATCGTTGTCCTCAACATCGGTGGTGTGATCGAGACTGCATCTTGGAAGCACATTCCAGACGCTGTCCTCCTCGCTTGGACTCCAGGTCAGGAAGGTGGTTACGCAGTAGCTGACATCCTCAGCGGTAAGGCTAACCCTTCAGGTAAGCTCCCTATGACATTCCCTGTAAGCTATTTCGACATTCCTTCATCACACAACTTCCCTTACAACTACAAGAACGTACAGAGAGGTGAGTGGGATTTCCTTTGGGGCGGTCCTCAGAGACAGAACAAGAATGTTGACTACACTGAGTACGCTGAGGGTATCTACGTAGGTTACAGATACTTCCAGACTGCAGATGCTCCTGTATCTTACCCATTCGGTTATGGTAAGTCTTACACTACATTCGAGTACAGCAAGCCAGTTGTTAAGGCTACAGCAGACGGATTCACAGCTACTATCACTGTAAAGAACACAGGTAAGGTTGCTGGTAAGGAGGCTGTCCAGCTTTACGTTGCTGCTCCTGCAGGCGGTCTTGAGAAGCCGGCATTCGAGCTCAAGGGCTTTGCTAAGACTAAGGAGCTTGCTCCAGGTGAGGCACAGACTCTTACAATCAATGTTGACAAGTACACTCTTGCTTCATTCAACGAGGCTACTTCAGCTTGGGAGACTGCAGCTGGTACTTACAAGGTGATGTTCGGTGCAAATGCTGCTGACATCCGCGGTACTGCTGACTACAAGCTCAAGAAGGCTGAGAGCTGGAAGGCTAACAACGTTCTTGCTCCAGTGAAGCCTGTAAACGAGCTTTCACTCGCAAAATAATTCATCATATGTCATTTCAAGCGAAATGACATACAATATTTTCAACGATGAAAAGATTAATTACAATAGCTGCGTCCCTGCTGTGGGGCGCAGCTTTGTTCGCTCAGCAGGCATTGGGTCCTGGAACAGGCATCGTTTCGCCTGAAATCAATGCGGACAACACAGTTACATTCAGATATTACAACCCTAAGGCTGTGACCGTACAGGTCAGCGGCGACTTCCTTCCAGCACAGAAGATCACTTACGTGCAGAATGGTCAGGAAAGAGTATGGGAAGCACCGGGAAGAGCTGATCTCGTAGAGAGAAACGGGATCTGGACTTACACTACAGCTCCACTTGAAGGAGAGCTCTACTCTTACACCCTCTATGTTGACGGCCAGAAGATGATGGACCCTTCTAACATCTATCAGAACCGCGACATCGCTACTTGGACAAACATCTTCACCATGAGTACAGAGGAAGGTGACAAGGGATGGTACTATCAGGTTAACGACGTTCCTCACGGAAACGTTTCAAAAGTATGGTATGACTCCCCTACTCTCGGAATGCAGAGAAGAATGACAGTGTACACTCCTGCAGGATACGAGACAAACAAGAAGGCGAAGTATCCTGTACTTTATCTTCTCCACGGTTCAGGTGGTGACGAAGAGGCTTGGGCTGACCTCGGAAGAGCTACTCAGATCCTTGACAACCTCATCGCTGAGGGTAAGGCTGAGCCTATGATCCTTGTTATGCCTAACGGTGTGTACTTCAACCAGGCAGCTCCTGGAGCAGCCATCAACATGTTCCAGCCTACTATGACCAACAGCCGCTCACAGTCGACTGTAGAGGTTGAGGAGAGCTTCCCTGACATCATCAAGTACATCGAGGCTAACTACCGAGTAAAGAAGGACAAGAACAGCCGCGCTGTTGCAGGTCTTTCAATGGGTGGACGTCAGTCTGCAGCATTGTCAAGAAAGTACCCAACAATGTTCGGATATGTAGGTATGTTCTCAGGTGTTGTACCTCCAGAGGAGAATGACAAGGCTCTTGAGGCTGTATTTGCAGCTAACCCTAAGCTTTACTGGATCGCTTGCGGTAAAACTGACGGCGTGATGGCGAACTCCCTCCTTCTTAAGGAGTACTGCGAGGAGAAGGGCTACCCTGTTTCATTCTACGAATCAGAGGGCGGCCACATCTGGCGTAACTGGAGAGAGTACATGACAATCTTCGCTCAGAAACTCTTCAAATAATCTTAACTGATTTCACGACTCCCTAAAAACGAGTCGAGAAATCTATAAATAGAGTAGTCTATGAAATTGTTTAAATCAATATGTGCCATTGCGGCTCTGTTTGGCTGCTTCACAGCTAAAGCGCAGGAGCTCGTCATCAGAATCGATGACATGGGAGCCCTGCACTCTGTGAATGAAGCAAGCATCGACACCTATAAGAACGGTATCGCAAAATCTGCAGAAGTGCTGGTTGTCGGCTCATGGTTCCCTGAGGCTGTCAAGATGCTGAAGGAGAATCCCGGACTTGACGTCGGTGTACATCTTGCCATCACAAGTGAATGGGAGAATGTAAAGTGGAGACCGCTTACAGATTGTCCTAGCCTTGTAGACGAGAACGGTTACTTCTTCCCGATGATGGGCCCGAATGCAGCATATCCTGGACAGTCGATAATGGAGAATATGGCCAAATTCGACATCAATGAGATCGAGAAGGAATTCCGTGCCCAGATCGAACTTGCTCTCAAAAACATCCCGCAGGTAACACATATATCAGGACATATGATGTCAACAGCATTCAGTCCTGAGGTACTGGAGGTCGTGCAGAAACTTTCAGTTGAGTACAACCTTCCTTCGATTGACCGTGGTGAGGCTTTCAAGCAGTACAACTTCTCTTACACCGGATATGACGGTCCTAAGGCCACATATGAGGAGAAGGTCGCAAGCTTCATCAAGTCGCTTGACAAGATGGAGAAGGGCAAGAGATATATCTTCGTAGATCATCCTGCATATGACGACTCAGAGATGAAGACCGTAATGCACGTAGGCTATGAGGATGTAGCAGTTGACCGTCAGGGTGTGACTGACCTTCTCAAGAGTCAGGAAGTGCTCAAGGCAATCGAAGAGCGTGGAATAAAGCTTATTGACATCAACACTCTCACAAAGTCCCTTCCACGTGCTGAGGCATCTGCAAAGATGACCAAGGCAGCTGACAAGTACTTTGCAGCAGTTGCAAAGGAGGGTCAGGACCTGCACAGCATCATGGTTGTGAAAGACGGAAATGTGGTTCTGGAGAAGTGGATGAGCAAGGGTAAGGAGAATGAGCCTCACGTGCTCAATTCTGTCAGCAAGACCTTTACATCTATGGCTGTGGGACTTGCTGTTGCAGAAGGAAAGCTTTCGCTTGACGACAAGCTTGTGGATCTTTTCCCTGAATACTGCCCTGAGAATCCTTCAGAGTACCTCAAGGAAATCAATGTCGAGCATCTTCTTACAATGAATTGCGGTCACTCTGTCGATCCTACAAGAAAGGTGTGGGGTGACAACAAGGAGAACTGGATAAAGGTGTTTATGGAGCATCCTATCACTCATAAGCCTGGTACTATCTACTGCTACAACAGCCTCGGAACTTACGTTCTTTCGGCTATGGTTCAGAAGGTGACAGGTCAGAAGGTTGTGGATTACCTCTTCCCTCGCCTTTTCAGACCTCTTGGAATCAACAATATCAGCTGGGCTGAGTCTCCTGACGGAGTGAACACAGGCGGATGGGGACTTTACCTCAAGACTGAGGATCTCGCAAAGATGGGACTTATGATACTGCAGAAGGGACAGTTCAACGGTGAGCAGATTGTTCCTGCGGAGTGGATTGAAGCGGCTTCTGCAGCACAGGTACCTTGCGTTCCTGCTGGTCTGAACTCTGTTGATCAGGCGGATATGCTGAAGAAGGTGGCAAAGACAAGCGACTGGGTTCAGGGCTACGGCTACCAGATGTGGCGCTGCCGCTACAACTCATTCAGAGCCGACGGAGCCAACGGTCAGTACATCATAATGATTCCTGACAAGAACGCCGTAGTCGTGACTACAGCAAACATCGAGGACATGCAGTCCGAAATCAACCTCATCTGGAAACACATCTACCCAGCATTATAAAACCGAAAAGAGTAGCAATCGCTACTCTTTTTTTATATAAGAAAAGCCAGCATTACTGCTGGCTTAATATGAAGTTAAACAGTCTTATTTGCTGTATTTCTGGACACGGGCGTCGTTGATGCGGCCGGACCAGTTGAGGCCGTAGGCGAAGTCGTAGGCGTTGCCGTCTGCGTCAACGTAGCATTCCATATCGAACGGCACGTCTTCCATCTGGAGCTCTACTGTCTTCATGTCTACAGGAAGCTGCATTGGGAGGAGGGCAGATGGCTCTACTGCGCCGCTGATCAGGTCGAGGAGGGCCTGGTTCTGGCAGCCGAAGCTTACGAGGATGGCATCCGAATAAGGTTCGAACTCAGGAACAAACGGCTTGCCTGTGCTGATGACTGTAATTACCGGCTTGTCACCCATTGCAGTCTTGGTGTCGAATACAGCCTGAAGGTCAGACTTGTTGGCTGTCTTCACTGACTTGCCCTTGTATGATCTGTTTGCAGACTTCTCAAGACGGTCGCCGCCGGCGATTGAAACCGCACGTGCATGATCAGCTGTGTAGTCGCTGTACTGGAGGCTGATTGGAAGGTAACCGTTACCACCGTTCTTGACATCAGCTGCGCTGTAGCCTGTACCTGACTGAGGTGCCTCGATCACAACTATTGCGAAATCTGCCTCTGCTGGATCTGTTACAGGAGTGAAGTACTTCTCGAGGAGCTCTTTTGCAAACGTGTCCTCCCATCTCTCAGGAGTTGCTACACCGAAGAAGTTCACTACCTGAGGATAATACTTCTGAGGCACATACACCTTAGGTTTAGCCTCAGCTGCCTTCATAGGAAGGACATTGTCAGAGTTCTTGATCATTACTACTGACTTGAGCTGTGCCTGGTAGCCCTTTTCCATATATTCAGGCTTGCCGACAGTCTCTGCAGAAGCTGCCGGATCGAGGTATGGATTCTCGAAGAGACCTGTGCGGAATGAGTTCATAAGGAGGCGCTTTGCAGACTCCTTGAAACGCTGGTCAGCTGATTCCTTGCCGAACTCGTCCACCCACATCTGATAAGCCTCAAGTACCGGACCCTTGTCATTGTTGCCTCCGAACTGGTCAATTCCAGCCTTAAGGCACTCATAATGTCTCTGAGCTACTGTAAGCTCCTCGACTCCCCAGCACTTTCCGTCAAATTTGTCGATACCCATATTGTCATAGGTGATGTTCCAGTCTGTGCAGACAACTCCGTCATATCCGTACTTCTCACGGAGAAGATCTGTGATTATATACTTGCTGTAGCTGTTGCCGACGTTCTTTCCTGAAGGGTCAACACCTGTTGATATGGTGTAATATGGCATAACGGCTGACGCCTTTTGAGTCTTGCCGTTGAGCTTGAATGCACCCTCGGTGAATGGTTTGAGGTGAGTCTCGAAGGCACCGCCTGGGTAGACAGCATACTTACCATAATTATAATGTGCGTCGCGTCCGCCCTCTTCAGGACCGCCGCTTGGCCAGTGCTTCACCATTGCATTGACACTCTTATATCCCCAACCGTCAGCGATCTCATCCTTGCCGGTACTTGTCTGGAAGCCGTCAACGTAGGCACGTGCCATGTCTGTATCGAGCTCAGGGCTCTCACCGAATGTGCCGTAGAAACGTGTCCAACGAGGCTCTGTCGCGAGGTCGATCTGTGGAGAGAGGGCTGTCGAGATACCGAGAGCTCTGTACTCATCAGCAGCGATACGTCCGAACTCTTCCACAAGGGCAGGATCGAATGTAGCCGCAAGACCGAGTGATGTAGGCCAGTGCGAAATCTCTCCACCTGCTCCGTAGTTGTACTCTGCTGTCGCAGATGTCTCGTGACGTGGGTCAGAAGATGTGTTGACAGGAACTCCGTGTCCGTAGCCTTCCACGAGGGCCTGCATGTTGTTGTTCCATTCTGCCGCCACAGCAGGAGACTCGACAGTTGTCACAAGCACTGCTCTAAGGTTGTCTTCGATCAGGAACTTCTTCTGAGCGTCCGAAAGATCCGAGGCCTTTGCTCCGCTCTGAGCGAAAGGTTTTCCGTTATATGTGGCGCCGCCGAACATACCTCCTCTTGAAGGTACTGACTGGTGCGAGCTGTAGAGCATCATTCCGGCAATCTCTTCCACAGGAAGACGTGAAGCGAGGTCTTCTGCTCTTTCTTCTGCTGAAAGTCTCCAGTCCTCGTAAGGCTCCAGAGTACCGTTTCGGTTAAGGTCCTTGAACGCATAGCCGTCCTCAGTGAGGATGGTCACACCCGAACCTGGAGTGTACGCGAGGGTCTGTCCCTTTTTCTGTGTGATCAGATTGTAGCCGTTTTCTGTCTGGGTCTCATTCCACTTAGGACCGCCGCAGGCGGTGAGAACCGACAGCAGCATAACAAATGCGGTTGTCTTTTTCATATATGTAAGTATTTAATATGGTCTTTTGCGAATTTAGGCATATTTCCGCTATTTCGTTTGCATATTCAGTCATATTATTTCCTATATGTTTAAAACACGTGTACGCATGCACGTATGTGACAAAAACTGACTATATTTACGTGGTTAAATAGAAAACAACCGATAAATTATATAACACATCTATGAAACATTCAACTACACTGACCATCCTTTCAGCGATTGCAACACTGCTTATCGCTGCCGGATGCAACTGCGGTATGACTCCACAGGACAAGCTTACCGTAAATGACAAAAAGATCAACAAGATCATCGCTCAGATGACTCTTGAGGAGAAGGTGGAGATGCTCCACAGTAAGACTAACATGTCATCTGAGGGTGTTCCACGCCTCGGTATCCAGGACATCAAGTACACCGACGGTCCTTTCGGTATCCGCGAGGAGAACGGTGACGGTTTCCGCTCACTCGGCTGGACTCTCGACTCAGCTACTTACTTCCCTACAGGTTCTGCTCTTGCAGCTACTTGGTCAAGAGAAATGGCTTACAAGAACGGTTGGGCTATGGGTAAGGAAGGTCGTCTCAGAGGTAAGGACATCATCCTCGGACCTGCAATCAACATCCAGCGTCTCCCTGTAGGTGGACGTACTTACGAGTACCTCTCTGAGGATCCTGTTCTCGCAGCAAGACTTTCTGTTGAGTACACAAAGGGTTCACAGGATGCAGGTACAGCTGTCTGCCTCAAGCACTACGCACTCAACAACCAGGAGACTAACCGTGGTAGCGTAGACGTGATCGCTGACGAGAGAACAATGCGTGAGATCTACCTCAAGCCTTTCGAGGCTGCTGTAAAGGAGGCTGGTGCAATGTGTATCATGCCTGCTTACAACAAGGTAAACGGCTACTACTGCTCTGAGAACGCACACCTCAACAACGAGATCCTTCGTGACGAGTGGGGCTTCAAGGGTATGACAGTTTCTGACTGGGGTGGTACACACAGCACAATGGGAGCTGCTCTCGGCGGACTCTGCGTGCAGATGACAGGTGACAACTACTTCGGACAGGCACTCATCGACTCAGTAAGAAACGGCGCTCTGGACGAGGCTGTTGTTGACGCAAAGGTTCGCGAGATCCTTCGTCTCCGTTTCGCTATCGAGCCAGTTCCAGAGGACGTAGCAAACACAATCATGACATCACAGCCTGAGACTCAGAAGATCGCTTATGAGATCGCTCAGAAGTCTATCGTCCTCCTCAAGAACGAGACAGGCAACCTCCCTATCGCTAAGGACGTGAAGAAGATCGCTGTAATCGGTCAGAACGCTGTCCTCACTACAGCTGCCGGTGGTATCGGTGCAGGTGTAAAGACTCTTTACGAGATCTCACCTCTCGAGGGTATCCAGGCAAGAGCTGCTGAGGCAGGTGTTGAGGTTGTTTACGCACCTGGTTACAAGAACTACCAGATGAGAATGTGGGGCCGCGGACCTGCAGTTGCTAATCCGCTTGTTGCCAACTCTACAGACGAGCCAGCTGACCCTACTCTTCTTGCTGAGGCAGTTGCTCTCGCAAAGGAGGCTGACATGGTTATCTTCTTCGGTGGTACTAACAAGTCTATCGAGACTGAGGGAAGCGACAGAAAGAACATCGACCTTCCTAACGGTCAGAACGAGGTGATCAAGGCTCTCTACGAGGCTAACCCTAACGTGGCTACAGTCCTCATCTCTGGTGGTCCTACAGACCTCCGTTTCCTTGAGCCATATTCTCCAGCAATCGTTCAGGGTTGGTGGAACGGTCTTGAGGGTGGTACAGCGCTTGCTGAGGTTCTCTTCGGAGACATCGCTCCTTCAGGAAAGCTTCCATTCACATTCCCTAACAAGCTCGAGGATTCACCAGCTTACGCACTCGGCGTATTCCCTGGCAAGAGCGTTGGAGAAGACCTCTTCACACTCCGCTATCGTCTTGACGCAACTGGTTACACTCCAGAGCAGATCCAGGAGTACATCGCAAACCTTCCTAAGCCAGTTTCTGAGTACAAAGAGGGTATCTTCGTAGGTTACAGATGGTTCGAGACTAAGGAGGTTCCTGTAATGTACGCATTCGGACACGGTCTTTCATATGTTGACTTCGAGTATGGCGCTCTCAAGTGCAAGAAGTCAAAGAAGAACATCAAGGTAAGCTTCACAGTGAAGAACCTCGGTGACATGGAGGCTGACGAAGTTACTCAGCTCTACGTGAAGAGAATCGGCTCAGCTGTTGAGCGTCCTCTCAAGGAGCTTGAGGCATTCGACAGAGTAACTCTCAAGGGTGGTGAGACTAAGGAAGTGACTCTCGAGTTCCCTATCAGCGAGCTTGCTCACTGGGACAACGAGACTAACGAGTGGGTACTCGAGCACGGTAAGATCGAGATCCTCGTAGGTTCATCTTCTGATGACATCCGCCAGACCATCGCTACTGAAATCTAAAGTATCTTAAACTATAGAAGGCGCCTGAAGTTCTACCTTCCGGCGCCTTTTTCAAAACATCAGGACAATGAAAAGATTTATACTGATTCTTGCTGCTGTAGTGCTTTCAATGAACGCGCTTCAGGCTCAGGGCTGGTTCCGTCAGCCTACCCCTAACGACACCCTTCGTTCTGTAGTTGTCCTCCCTGACAACTCAGTGGTGTTCCAGATCTATGCTCCTAACGCTCAGAGAGTTTCAGTGTCCGGAGACCTTCCTTGGGACAGACCTGCAGTCTTCACAAAAGAGGAAAACGGAGTGTGGAAAGGAAGAATCGCAAAGATGGACGAAGGAGTATTCCGCTACAAGTTCAATGTTGACGGAATGAACGTATATGACCCTAAGGCCCCTAACGCAGGCGAGACATCTGCTCTGCTTACTGTCGACAAAGATGCTGACAGCTTCTTCGCAATGAAGAACGTACCTCACGGTGCTGTCGCAGAAAGATACTACTGGTCTGAGACTCTCGGAACAATGAGACGTCTCCACGTGTGGACACCTGCAGGTTATGAGAAGGCTTCAAAGAAGCTCCCTGTACTTTATCTCGTACACGGTGGTGGTGACACAGACAACTCTTGGCCAGGAGTCGGCGCTGCAGGCCTCATCCTCGACAACCTTATGGCTGAAGGAAAGATGGAGCCGATGGTAGTGGTAATGCCTAACGGTACTATCGAAATGCCTGACGGCAACTTCCAGGGCGAAGTTCCTGTTTTCGCAAAGGATATGATCACAAGCATCATCCCTTTCATCGAGGATAATTATAAGGTATATACAGACCAGGCTCACCGTGCAATGGCAGGACTCTCTATGGGCGGTATGGAGACAATGGAAGTGACATTGAACTATCCTGAGATGTTCAGCTATGTTTGGGTACTCAGCTCAAGCTTTGCACCTGGCAACAAGGAAGTATACGAGTTTGAGCGCGAGCGCCTCAAGAGAGAAGCAGCACGCTACAACAAGAACTTCAAGGAGCTTGTATTCACCCAGGGTGGTCCTTCAGACATCGCCTACAACAACTGCAAGGAGACTCTCGAACTCTTCAAGGCAGCCGGCATCAAATACGATTACCACGAGGTACCTGGCGGCCACAGCTGGACAGCTTGGAGGCAGAACCTTTATGATCTTGCACAGAGAATCTTTAAGAAATAAGACCCCCGGTCGAGCCGGGGATGACGAGAAAAAGATTCCTCGAGAAGCTCGGAATGACAAGACAAAGTCATATATGACGAAAGATGCCGGCCAGTGGCCGGCATCTTTTATTTTCTACCGCTGTTTGAAAAGTATATCGTCATCGCAACTCCTACCTGTTGAGGTTGATATGCACTTGTGTAGACGGTTTTAAGTACTGGAGTGACATCACGAGTATAAGATGCAGAAAGCTCAAATCGACCTACTCCAATACCTGTCCTGGCTCCCAAAGTAACATTCTCTCCTTCATAGTAACCGGTTTCGTGCATATCTATCGGATAATTATAGCCGAATTCCGGAGCGATATAGAAATAGAATGCGCTCTTCTTCTGTCTGATCAGATTGAATTTAGGGGCGATGACCAACCTGATCTGATGAAAATCATAGTCGTGAAGTTCATACGGATCACCCAGCCAATGATTAAGTCTGAAGACCCAGTACCTGTATCTGGCTCCGAACTCCAGATTGAAGAAGTTCCTGTAGTCTCCTACGCTGAACAGCAAGTGTCCTCCGTAGATATATTCTGTGTCTGTCAATCCCGGGTTTATATATTCGCAAGTCTCCACAGCCCCTCCTATTCCGGCATTGAATCCGAGATTTTTCATACGGTTTATACGCTCCTTCTCACGGTCTGCCTTCAGTTTCTGACCTATCACATATTGCATGGTTTCGTCATTATACACATAACTCAGCAATGCCTCCAATGATGTTCCATTCAGATACTCTGGAGTAGAAGCCATCAGGTAGGCTATACGGTCAGAAACTTCCCTGCGTCTTTCACTCCTCATGACATAGGTATTGACAAAATCCAATCCGTTACGTATGCTGTCAAGTTTTGTCTTGGACTCGGCATACTTCTTATATGCAAGCTTTTCGCCTGCGATATAGAGTGAATCCGTCATTTCCTGAGCTGATGCCTGGGAAGTGAAAATAAATGTAAACAGGATGTAAGAAATTGAGAATAAAAGCTTTTTCATAACTTAGCTGATCTAGTTCAGCAAAGTTATGAATATTTAGAATATAATCTCACTATATAAGCGAAATTCAGGAGCGTCTATGATTGTGTAAATCTGATCTTCTTCTGGCGTTGGTGTGCAATTGCACGAATTGATGTGTTTGCAGGCATTGAGAATGGCCGCTGAAGGATCTTTCAGATAATCTTCGATGAAGTTATACATGGCAATTGCTGATTAGATTGTTAAACTGTCTTTTCAGCTTGCCGAAATCAAATGACGGACCAAACTACATCAAATCTGTAATATATTTGTAAAAATATTACATTTATTGTAATGAAATATATCTGCGAAGAATATGCCCCTTCTTGTCTGTCCGCATTATGAACGGAAGTGAAGTCAAGTCAAAGGACCTGAAGAGCTGATCAGCAAGGACAGGATCATTTTCCACGATACTGTCCACATTCACCATAAGCACCTTAGCCTTCGGATCCTCCTGCACAAGGTTTCTTGCAGCTGCCTTTTCAGCATCGCATACAGGGCAACCCACAGTGTAGAACATGATGACATTGTCATGGCCGCGAAGTTTTTTCAGTCTGAAACTGCCCTCCTTTGTTTTCTTACCGGTCACAAGTACGCCAGGCAGCTTCAGATCAGGAACAACAGTCCCTGGTACCGCCCTTGAAAGCATGTCAGAAAGAATCTCCGCATAGCCTATAATCTTCAGGCTGTCATCCTGCGACTTCCATATATCATTTCGTGAAAGAATCTGGTTATCAAGCAGCTCCGAAAGGCCCTCCTTAATGCCCTCACCTGTCCTTGAGGCAAGATAATACATGAGATCTCCTGTAAGCTGACGGAACATCACGGTGTCTCCCCTTTCAAGAGTGTTGACATTTATATAATCTGCCAGATATGCCACATCGTCCTTTGTCGGCTTATCTTCAAGGGCAAAGACATTATCGAAGAGTTCCTCAGACTCTTTGCTGCCATATGTCAGTTCCACCTGATCAAACAGACTATGGAGCAGTCCCGACAGGGCCTTGGTGTCCAGTCCCCTGCCCAATATTGTTCCGTCCGGACCGATCAGGAAGAGACGCGGGGTCTGAATTACTCCATACTTTCGTTGGAAATCGGATTCAAGAGTCGGATCCCATAGGTGAGCTACCTTCATCCCTGACTCATCTACAGTCAATTTTTCTTTTACATATGTCTCCCACGACGAACGATTATCGCCTGCGTACACCGCATAGAACTCGATCGGGAAAGACTCTGTATTGAGCATATTCCTGAGAAGAATAGTCTCTATCCTGCACTTCGCGCAGTCTGTGTCATAAAAGTAAAGCACACGATAACGGCCTCCTTTATCGGAACCTGTGTACAATTCCACAAATGAGCCATCCAGTGCCTCCATTGCCAGACCTGGAGCCTTCTCACCTATGAGGGACATTCTGTTGAAATCCGCAAAAATTCGGGCATTCAAAAGGTCTATGTCGTTGGCCATCTTTACCTTGCCCGGAAGAAACCATTCATCAAAAACATGAATGGCAACGCTTTCCGCCCCCATCAGAGGAGACTCAAGATAATGTTCATATATCCACTGGGCCACAAACTGACGCACAAGAGAGTCCGACGCCGCTTCGATCATAAAGTCAGCTTCTGACGCCTGCACAACAAGAGGCTCCTGGATGATTGCCCCGAAATACTCTCCAAGTTTGCCGGACAAAGCCTCACGCCTCAGCGAATCAAGACCCTGACCCTGAACTGAGAGAGTAAGGAACAAGAAAAATATGAACAGTACCTTCTTCATCTTCTACAGTTCCACTCCTTCAGGTACGAAAAGAGATGTGTCACCACCGTGCTTGAGAAGGTCTCGCACTGCAGTCGATGATATGTGAGCAAACTCCTGAGCTGTCGGGATGATGATAGTCTCGATGTCTGGTGCCAGCTTGCGGTTTGCATCTGCAATTGACCTTTCAGTCTCGAAATCGATCATATTCCTTACACCTCTGACGATGTGGTTTATGCCCAATTCGCGGCAGGTGTCTATAGTGAGGTTGTCATACTGGATGATGCTGACACCCTTCATCCCTGCAGTAGCCTGTCGGATGATGTCCATTCTCTTCTCGTTAGGGAAGAAACCTCTCTTGTCGATGTTTACTCCGATAGCGACAACTACTTCATCAAACATAGTCAGAGCCCTCTTGAGGATGTTAAGATGGCCGGCTGTAAAAGGATCGAAAGATCCGGGGAATAATGCTTTTTTTGTCATATGCTTATAACTGCCAATCTATAGGCGACTTGCCCTGTGATGACAGGATCTGATTTGTTCGTGAAAAATGTCTGCATCCGAAGAATGCGCCTCTTGCAAGAGGTGACGGGTGAGCCGCTTCTAGTACGAAGTGACGGTTATGGTCAATCAGGTCACGTTTACTACGGGCAAAGTTACCCCAAAGAAGGAACACGACGCCATTACAATTATCCGATATATAACGGATTACAGCGTCAGTAAACTGTTCCCAACCTATCTTGCTGTGCGAAGCAGCTTCACCACTGCGGACTGTAAGTACTGCATTGAGAAGTAGAACTCCCTGTCTGGCCCATTTCTCCAGATCTGGATAGCCGCTCATACGGATGCCAAGGTCTGACTCTATCTCCTTGAATATGTTCTTAAGCGACGGCGGTGCCGGAATGTTGGCAGGGACAGAGAATGAAAGGCCGTGCGCCTGGCCCTGTCCGTGATACGGATCCTGGCCGAGTACAACCACCTTCACATCCTGCACCGGAGTCAGATCAAACGCCCTGAAGATCTGGCTTCCAGGAGGATATATGCTCTTTCCGGCAGCCTTCTCTTCACGAAGAAAACGCACAAGCGCTTCGAAATAAGGTTTCCCGAATTCCGGTGCCAGTGCGTTCTTCCAGCTTTGTTCTATGCGTACATCCATCAGAATATCTGCTTAATTACGTCCTGAATATTATTGACATACACAAAGGTAAGACCTTTTATGTAGATTTCCTTGATGTCCTCCACATCTTTTCTGTTCTCTTCGGAGATCAGGATGGTAGTGATTCCGGATCTCTTGGCAGCAAGGATCTTCTCCTTGATTCCGCCTACCGGAAGCACTTTACCTCTAAGAGTCATCTCACCTGTCATAGCGATACCGCTTTTTACCTTTTCCTGTCTGTAAGCGGAAACCATAGAGCTGACCATAGTGATACCAGCTGAAGGTCCGTCCTTCGGCACAGCACCTTCCGGTACATGCACATGGATGTCCTTCTCCATAAACTCCTCATAGGTAAGTCCTGTAAGCTCCGGATGAGCCTTGAGGTACTGGAAAGCAATCTGCGCAGACTCCTTCATCACATCTCCGAGGTTACCTGTCATTGTCAGGATGCCCTTACCCTTGCTCACAGAGCTCTCTATAAAGAGGATTTCTCCTCCCATTGCAGTCCATGCAAGTCCCGTAACGACTCCAGGAGCTTCATTTCCCTTCTGCTTGTCATGAGAATTGGTCGGGATGCCGAGATACTCTTTCAAGTGAGCCTTCTTTATTGTAACCGGATGCTTCTCCTCCAATGCTATCTTCTTCGCTGTCACACGTGCAACCTTTGCGATCTGCTTTTCAAGACCACGTACTCCTGACTCGTGAGTGTACTCATCGATGATAGTCTCAAGGGCAGTCTTGTCGAACTTGAGCTGCGACTTCTGCAGGCCATGTTCCTCAAGCTGTTTAGGAACGAGATGGCCCTTTGCAATCTCAAGCTTCTCCTCTGCAAGATAGCCACTTACATTGATCATCTCCATACGGTCCTTGAGGGCCGGTTGGATTGTGTCAATATTGTTTGCTGTTGTGATGAACAGCACGTTTGACAGGTCATAGTCTATATCAAGGTAATTGTCGTGGAAGGCTGTGTTCTGCTCAGGATCAAGGGCCTCAAGCAAAGCTGATGACGGGTCTCCCTTGATGTCCTTGGTAAGCTTGTCCACCTCATCGAGAACGATGACTGGATTTGAAGTTCCCGCACGGTTGATACCGTTCAAGATACGTCCTGGCAAGGCTCCCACATAAGTCTTTCTGTGACCTCTTATCTCAGACTCGTCGTGAAGTCCGCCCAATGCAATACGGATGTATTTACGACCGAGCGCCCTTGCAACTGATTTACCCAAGCTTGTCTTACCTACGCCCGGAGGGCCGTAAAGACAGAGGATAGGAGACTTCATATCTCCTTTAAGTTTCAGCACGGCAAGGTACTCTATGATTCTTTCCTTCACCTTGTCCAGACCGTAATGGTCCTCATCCAGCACCTTCTGGGCGTTCTTCAGGTCGAGGTTGTCATTTGACATCACACCCCAAGGAAGGTCCAGCATAAACTGGATGTAATTGTACTGTATGCTATAGTCCGGAGAGCTCGGATTGTACCTCTCCAGCTTCATCATCTCTTTGTCAAAGATAGCCTGCACTGCAGCCGGCCACAGTTTCTCTTCCGCACGGGCGCGTAGCTGCGCAAACTCCTCGACATCATCCATTCCAAGCTCCTCCTGGATGGTCTTGAGCTGGTTATTGAGGTAGTACTCCCTCTGCTGCTGGTCTATTTCGGTTTTCACCTTCTGCTGGATTTCCTGCTTGATCTTCTGGAACTCTACCTGAGTGTCAAGAACAGAAAGCAAACTCATCGCACGTGCACGAAGGTCAGAATACTGGAGAAGCTCAACCTTGTCCATAAAATTCTCCACCTCGACAGTAGTCGCGATGAAGTTCACGAGGAACTCGAAATTCTCAATACCCTTGAGAGCATTGACAGCCTCGCGTGGCACCATGGCAGACGAACGAACGACAGTCGCAGCCTTCTCCTTAAGAGACTCCGCGATCATCTTCATTTTTGTGTCGATTTCCGGTACAAAATCATCCTGGTACCTTACTCTTCCGAGCATATAAGGATTATACTCCACAATAGACGCAATCTCAAAGCGTTTATAGCCCTGAAGAATAGCTGTGATGGTACCATCCGGCATCTCAAGAGTCTTGATGATCTTGGCTACGGTACCGTATGGATAAAGATCCTGTTCACGCGGATCCTCCACCGCGAGATCGTTTTGCGGCACAGCTCCGATGAACGTGTTGTTTCTTTCTGCATCCTCTATCAGACGGATGGATTTTTCGCGTCCTATTGTTATCGGGAAAACTGTTCCCGGGAAAAGAACTGCATTTCTGAGTGCCAAAATAGGCAATGAATCAGGCAACTGGGATTCATCCAGCTTGGCAGCACCCTCACCCTGCATCACCGGAATGATGCTCACTTCCGCGCCTGGCGCTGCAAAGATGTCTGTAATCATGTCTTTCATAATAAATCTCCTCTACAATCTGACAAATTGTCAGTCATTCTTACAAATATAATTCTTTTATATATATGGTCAATCATTGTGCCAGCATTAAAGTGTCGTGCCATATGACATTTTTCATACGGGCACTAATTTGAAACTCAAGTTTTTCGTTGAATTTTAAGCTGTTAATTTGCCAATTAAAAAAATTCGCCCTATCTTTGCTGTCTCTTATACACATCTCCGAGCCCACGAGACCCTAAGACATCTCGTATGCCGTCTTCTGCTTGAAAAGGG
>CANBDZ010000034.1 GCA_947367375.1 uncultured Bacteroidales bacterium
TACGGTCTTGACACATCACTCAAGATCTACTCAGGTGGTCTCGGTATCCTTGCCGGTGACTACATCAAGGAGACTTCTGACATGAACACTAACCTCGTTGCTGTAGGTCTTCTCTACCGTTTCGGTTACTTCAACCAGAAGCTTACCGCTCACGGTGAGCAGGTTGCTGAGGACGTTGCTCAGGACTTCAACAAGATCCCTGCAACTCCGGTACGTGACGAGAACGGTAACTGGGTTACCATCAGCGTAGCATTCCCAGGACGTAACCTCAATGCACGTCTTTGGAGAGTTGACGTAGGTCGTACAGAACTTTATCTCCTCGATACAGACATTCCAGAGAACCTTCCAGAGGACAGATCAATCACTTACAACCTCTATGGTGGTGATTGGGAAAACCGTCTCAAGCAGGAGCTCCTTCTCGGTGTCGGCGGTATCCGCGCACTCCGTGCACTCGGCATCAACCCACAGGTTTACCACTGCAACGAGGGTCACGCTGCATTTATCGGCCTCGAGCGTCTCCGCGAGCTCATCGCTGAGGATAACCTCGAGTTCCAGGAGGCTCTCGAAGTAGTAAGAGCTTCTTCACTCTTCACAACTCACACTCCTGTTCCTGCAGGTCACGATGCATTTGACGAGGGTCTCCTCCGCAAGTACATCGGCCACTATCCACACCGTCTCAAGATCGATTGGGAGACTATGATGGGTCTTGGTAAGAACAATGGTGCTGACGTAAACGAGAAGTTCTCTATGTCTATCCTCGCTGCAAACATCTCACAGGGCGTGAACGGTGTTTCTTGGCTCCACGGTGAGGTCAGCAAGGACATCCTCGGTCACATGTGGCCAGGCTACCTCCCAGAGGAACTTCACGTAAGCTACGTAACTAACGGTGTTCACTATCCGACTTGGACTGCACCAGAGTGGAAGGAGGTACACGCAAGAGTATTCGGCGAGGAGTTCAAGACTCACCACTATGACAAGTCTTGCTTCGACGGTATCTACAAGATCTCTGATGAGGAGGTATGGAACATCCGTACTTCACTCCGCAAGAAGCTCATAGACGAGGTGAAGAGAAGACTTTCTGACCCTTCAGCAGCAAGCCACTACTCACCTAAGCAGGTTGTGACTATCAAGGAGACTCTCCGTGATGACGTTCTTACAATCGGTTTCGCACGTCGTTTTGCTACATATAAGAGAGCACACCTCCTTTTCCGTGACCTTGACAGACTCGCTGAGATCGTAAACGATCCTAAGCAGCCGGTACAGTTCCTTTTCGCAGGTAAGGCTCACCCAGCTGACAAGGCAGGTCAGGATCTCATCAAGATGATCGTTGACATCTCTAAGCAGGAGCGCTTCATCGGTAAGATCGTATTCGTTCCTAACTATGACATCACAGTGGCTAAGTACCTCGTTCAGGGTGTTGACGTATGGATGAACAACCCTACACGTCCTCTCGAGGCTTCTGGTACATCTGGAGAGAAGGCTGCTATGAACGGTGTAATGCACTTCTCTGTCCTTGACGGATGGTGGGTTGAGGGTTACAAGCAGGGCGCTGGTTGGGCACTTCCAATGGAGCGTACTTACGATGACCAGAACTACCAGGACGAGCTCGATGCAGCTACTATCTACAACATCATCGAGAACGAGATTGCGCCTACATTCTACAACAAGACCCTCTCAACAGGACGTTCTGCTGACTGGATCGAGTACATCAAGAACTGCGTGGCTCAGGTAGCTTGCAACTTCACAACAAACCGCATGCTCACTGACTACATCGAGCAGTACTACATCCCACAGGCACAGCGTGTAGATGGTATCGTAGCTGACGACTATGCAGAGGCACGTGAGATCGCAGCATGGAAGAAGAGACTCCGTCGTGAGTGGAAGAATGTTGAGGTTGTGTCAGTGAACATGCCTGACAGCAACAGCGACAACTTCGCTATCGGCAATGCTTACGAGTCTGAGATCGTCCTCAACATCGGTGACCTCAATGCAGAGGAGGTAGGAGTAGAGCTTCTCTTCGCTACATTCGACAAGAAGGGCAAGCTCCACATCCAGGAGAAGTACGACTTCACACCAGTAGAGTCAGCTGATGGAGTTGCTAAGTACACAGCATCTATCAACCCTGACAGATCAGGTCTCTACCAGGTAGCTGGACGTATCTATGCAAAGAACGCAAAACTCCCACACAGACAGGATTTTGAACTTGTAAGATGGTTGTAGCAACCGGATTTTTCGACGGTGTCCACACCGGACACCGTCTTGTAATAGAGCAGCTTGTACAAGCTGCAGCAGTACGCGGGGATGAAAGCATGGTCGTGACCTTTT
The DNA here is from genome assembly GCA_947367375.1 of uncultured Bacteroidales bacterium. Taxonomy (GTDB): domain Bacteria; phylum Bacteroidota; class Bacteroidia; order Bacteroidales; family UBA932; genus Cryptobacteroides. The sequence continues at coordinate 2,326 of CANBDZ010000034.1, forward strand.
GGCCACATCCCCGTAATGTGCTGCAAAAGGAAGCCCGTTCGCTCAGGCTTCTGACCACTCTTGCGGAAAAGAAGGAGATCCTTCATGGCCTTGGAGTGGATAAGGTTGAAGTCCTTCAGTTTACGAAGGAGTTCAGCACGATGACTACAGAGGATTATCTTCGTATGCTCATGAGCGAGTATGGTGCAAGTACCATTCTGATCGGTTACGACAACAGGATGGGATTTGATGCCAAAAATGCGGATGAGGTAGCCAGGACGGCAGAAATGCTGGGTCTGGAAGTTGTAAGGACCGATGTGGTCTCTTCAGAGAAAGGCTATGCTGTAAGCTCTACCAAGATCCGTCAATGTCTTGAAGAAGGAAATGTGCAGGATGCAGCTGTGATGCTTGGCTATGACTACCACCTTGAAGGTGTGGTTGTGGCGGGAAACAGGATCGGCAGGACGATAGGTTTTCCTACCGCAAACATCCAGCTTTACGAGCCGTTGAAGCTCGTTCCCGGTAACGGTGTGTATTTTACAAAGGTGCACACTCTGGGAAGGGACCTCTACGGAATGTGCAACATCGGCTACAGGCCGACGGTCGGGAATGGAAACGCCCGTACAATAGAGACTAACATCTTCGGTTTTGATGAGGATATATACGGACTTGATCTCGGACTCACCTTTATTGCAAAGATAAGGGACGAGGAGAAGTTCGCATCCTTGGAAGAACTGAAGGAACAGCTTGCAAAGGACAGGGAAGCCTGTCTGGCAATATTAGGATAATATTATGGAAACAATCATAGGTTTGTTATTCCTCCTCCTGCCTGTAATATTCAAGTTGATAGGCAAGCGTTTGGAGCAGGCCGGCAATGTTGACCAGGCCAAGAAAATGCGTGACATCTATGAGGCTTTTGGTGGAGAGACGCAAGAAGAGCAGGAGGAAATCCTGCCGGTCGAGGAAGGAGAACCGGTTGAGTTCTCCGGCTTTGAGGTGAAGGTCAATCCTCTGCCAGTAAAGAAACCTAAGGTGATTTCTGTGGCAAAGATCGCAGAAACTCCAAAGGTACAGCCTGTATTGATGGAAGAGCAGGAAGAACCGAAGGAGAAGATAGATCCGAAGAAGCTTGTGATATATTCCGAAATAATGAAAACGAAATTTTAAATAAAACTACAATAACATTATGGCACTACAGTATATGACCCAGGAGGGTCTTGACAAACTCAAGAAGGAGCTTGCTGAGGCTATCGCGCAGCGTCCTGTCATCTCTGCCGCAATCGCTGAGGCAAGAGACAAGGGAGACCTTTCTGAGAATGCAGAGTATGAGGCTGCCAGAGAGGCGCAGGGACTCTTGGAGCTTAACATATCAAAGCTTCAGAATCTTGTGGCAAATGCTCGCGTCATCGATGAGTCTCAGATCGGAACTGATAAGGTTCAGATGCTTAATAAAGTGAAGGTTAAGAACTTGACTACTAACCAGGTGATGACATTCACTCTCGTTGGTGAGAATGAGGCTGACTTCATGGCAGGTAAGCTCGCAGCTCAGACTCCAATCGGAAAGGCTTTGATGGGCCACACCGTGGGAGACGTGGTAGAGGCTAAGGTACCGGCAGGTGTTCTTAAGTTTGAAATTCTTGATATTACTCTCTAAGCGATGGCAACTATCTTTACAAGAATCGCAAATGGCGAGATCCCTTCTTACAAGGTGGCAGAGAACGAGGATTACTATGCATTCCTCGACATCGCTCCTATGGCAAAGGGACACACCCTGGTGATTCCAAAGCACACTGAGGAAGACTATATCTTTAACCTCGATGAAAAGACATATTCCGGACTTTGCGCTTTTGCAAAGAAGGTGGCAGAGGCTCTTAAGGCTGCTGTGCCTTGCAAAAGAGTAGGAGTAGCTGTCTTGGGCATGGAGGTCCCTCACACCCACATCCATCTTGTTCCTCTTCAGACAGAGGGTGATATGGATTTCAGAAAAAAGAAACTTGAACTGTCTTCTGAGGAATTTGCAGAGATAGCGTCAGCAATATACAATGAATATGTCAAGATTCAGTAAGATAATTTTGTTCGCAGCTGCCGCAATTATGGCGGCTGCATGTACTACAGTTGCAAGAATCGACGGTACACTTGAGTCAGCTCCGTCTTCAGAGGTGGTTGTAAAACTGCTCGACGTGAACCATTTCGTGGTTCTTGACACTGTGGCTGTAGATCAGTCAGGTGCTTTCTCATATAAGCTTGAGGTAAAGGAAGGACAGCCTGAGTTTGTATATGTTTTCTACAAGGACACTAAAGTGGCTTCTCTTCTCCTTGAGGCTGGTGATAAGGTCAGCATCGTGACAGATACTTTGGGCAACTGCTCTATTGAGGGATCACCTGAGTCAGTAAAGCTTGCTCAGATCGAGAAGGCTTACACTGCGGCAGTTATGAAGATGTCTGCTATTGCTGACCAGCTTGCTGTGGCTCAGGATGAGAAAAGCGCAGCTGAGTACAGCAGACAGTTGGGTAAGGAATATGTTGACTATTATAGAAGCTGCGTAAAGTACGTGATGGAGAACAGTTTCTCACTCACAGCTGTACCTGTTTTCTATCAGAATCTTGGAGATAATCTTCCAGTATTCGGTCAGTCTACAGACGCAATCCACTTCAGAAATGTCGCTGATTCACTTGAGACAGTCTATCCGGACTCAAAGTATGTGAAGTCTTTGAGAAAGGAGGCAGAAAGAAGATTTGGCTATCTCCAGCTTGCAGAGCGCATTGCTGCAGCTGAGCCTGTGGATTATCCGGACATCGAACTTGCAGACAGAAACGGTCAGCAGCGCAAGCTCAGTGAGGTTGATTCAAAGGTGGTTCTCATCTATTTCTGGTCAGCTACTGTCCCTACTCAGACTATGTTCAACCTTGATGTTCTCAAGCCGCTTTATGAGGATTTCCACAAGAAAGGCTTTGAGATTTATGCAGTGTCTCTTGACACAGACAAGGCTGCATGGGCTCAGGTTGTGAAAGAGCAGAATATGCCTTGGGTGAATGTTTGTGACGCACGCGGCGCAGCTTCTCCATATGTTTCATTGTACAACATAGGAGCACTCCCAGGAGCTTATATTCTTAATGATGGTCAGTTTGTGGACGGCGAGATCGTGGATGAGGCATCCCTCCGCGCCCTTCTGAAGAAGCTTTTGAAATAAAGGGGCTTCAGCCCTGTCAGAAGAGTTTCTTCTTGCTGACAGTGGCTACAAATTCCTTGAGATAGAACGGTTCGAAGTACGCAACGTCTTCGAATCGTTTTTCTTTATATGCGTTCATCGCTGGAACAAGCATGGCTGATGCTTTAGGATTGCACTGTACAAAGTGGGCATTCGGGTGCTTGATCACATCGGCGCATTTGCCAGCACCGTCTCCGATGAACAGGCACTGACCCTGCTCGAGCTGCTCTGCAAAGCTGTTTTCATCGATGATTGCAGGTGCAGTCTCCGTCAGCTGCTTGCCTTCCGGCGTGAATACGGCAGTATATACCTCCATTCTTCTCGCATCAATCATCGGAATCACATATTTCAGATCCCCGATCAAATCGGTGATGACGTTGTACCCTGCTTGTCCGTCATTCCCGGCCTGACCGGGAATCTCTCTCGCCTGAGCCACAAGCGTGTCAAGAGTCCCCACAGCCATAAGCGGCTTTCCGCTTCCGAAGCAGAGTCCCTTTGCAGTAGAAACACCCACACGCAGACCTGTGTATGAGCCTGGTCCCATGCTCACGCACACAGCGTCGCAGTCGTTTAATGCGATGCCGCGTTCTGAAAGTGCCTCTTGAATAAATACAGCTGTGAGTGAGGCATGAGCCTTTGGAGCTGAACTTTCTTTATATGATGTGATGACACCATCCTCTGCCAAAGCGACAGAGCAAAGTGCAGTTGATGATTCGATAAGCAGGATTTTTTCCATAAACTATTTCAATGTGAGCATGTCCTTGATGTAAGGGAATATCTTGAATGCGGCTTCCTTGAAAGGAGTGTAGAGTACCGATTCGTTGAGTGTTGCCTCGCTGACAAGGTTGAAAGTTTCATTAAGGGATGTGAACACCATTATCAGAAGTCCTAGTATAAGACTTGTCTTCACAAGGGAGAATACAAGTCCAAGGAGTCTGTTGAGCCACCCGAGAGTGACCATCTTGAACATTCCTTCGAGCAGTTTCCCGACAGCTGCAAGGGCCAGGAATACGGCGATAAGGATGAGTGCAAATGACACGACCTTCATGATCTGGTCGGAAACTGTGATGTATTTTGCCAGCCATTCACCGACAACATCAGCAAAGCGTGATGAGGCCCATATTCCTATGATAATTGAGGCGATTGATATCACTTGCGCGATGAAGCCTTTTTTCAAGCCCTGTATCAAAGCAGGTATGAAACATATTAAAAGAATGACATCCAAGATACTCATAATCCAACCGAAATTTGTATATTTGCAAATTCGTATTCAATACTTTGCAAAATTAGATAAATATTTCAAAATATTATGAAATTTAACGAGTATAAAGGTCTTGATCTTGTTGCGACAGGCAATGAAATCCTTGAAAGATGGAAGAAGAATCATGCGTTTGAGAAGTCTCTTGAGTTAAGAGAAGGTGCGCCGGAATTCATATTCTTCGAAGGACCTCCTTCAGCGAACGGTATGCCGGGTATCCACCACGTGATGGCACGTTCGATCAAGGACGCTATCTGCCGTTACAAGACTCAGAGCGGTTACAAGGTGAACCGTCGCGCAGGCTGGGACACACACGGTCTCCCGGTTGAGCTCGGCGTGGAGAAGATGCTCGGTATCACAAAAGAAGACATCGGAACAAAGATATCAGTTGAAGAGTATAACGACGCTTGCCGCAAGGAGGTGATGAAGTACACAGCCGAGTGGGTGAACATGACAGAGCGTGTAGGTTACTGGGTGGATATGAACGATCCGTACATAACCTACGACAACCGCTACATCGAGACTCTCTGGTATCTCCTCAAGCAGATCTATGACAAGGGACTTCTCTACAAGGGTAAGTCTATCCAGCCATATTCTCCTGCAGCGGGAACAGGTCTCAGTACGCACGAGTTGAACCAGCCGGGCTGCTACCGTGACGTTAAGGACACAACAGCTGTGGCTCAGTTCAAGGTGGTTCGTGACGAGAAGTCAGAGTTCCTTTATGAGCAGGGTGTTCAGCCATATTTCCTGGCTTGGACAACAACTCCTTGGACTCTTCCTTCAAACACAGCCCTCTGTGTAGGACCTAACATTGACTATGTAAGAGTACTTTCAACAAATCCATACACTGGCGAAGCAGGCCTCTATATCGTGGCGCAGGCTCTTGTAGGAGCACACTTCAATCCTAAGAAGCAGGAGTTCACTGTACTCGAGGGAACACTCAAGGGCAGCGAGCTCACAGGCATCAGCTACGAACAGCTCATCCCTTGGTTCAACCCGGGTGAGGGTGCATTCAAGGTGATCCCTGGTGACTATGTCACAACTGAGGACGGTACAGGTATCGTTCACATCGCACCTACTTTCGGTGCTGATGACGCAAAGGTAGCTCGCCTTGCAGGCGTACCTGGTCTCCAGGTGGTTGACAAGAACGGCGACCTCCAGGCTCAGGTAGACCTCCGCGGACGTTTCTTCTGTGTTGAGGATCTCGATCCTGAGTATGCTGCAGCAAACATGTCTCCTGAGTATGCAGAGTGGGCAGGCCGTTATGTGAAGAACGCATACGACCCGACTCTCGGCGAGGATGCTCCGACACTTGACGTTGACATCTGCGTCATGCTCAAGCAGCAGAACAAGGCCTTCAGAATCGAGAAGCACACTCACAACTATCCTCACTGCTGGCGTACAGACAAGCCGGTGCTCTACTATCCTCTCAACTCTTGGTTCATCAAGGCTACAGCAGTACGCGAGAGAATGATGGAACTCAACGAGGAGATCATGTGGAAGCCGGAGTCTACAGGTACAGGCCGTTTCGGAAAGTGGCTCGAGAACATCCAGGACTGGAACCTCTCAAGAAGCCGCTACTGGGGAACACCGCTTCCAGTATGGCAGACTGAGGACGGCAAGGAGGCTAAGTGCATCGGTTCAATCGCTGAGCTTTATGCCGAGATCGACAAGGCTGTAGCAGCTGGATTTATGACTGAGAACCCATTTGCTGCAAAGGGCTTCGATCCAAAGGATATGTCGAAGGAGAACTACGACAAGATCGACATCCACAGACCATATGTTGACAACATCTTCCTCGTTTCAGACAGCGGAAAGAAGATGGTACGTGAGCTCGACCTCATCGACGTGTGGTTCGATTCAGGCGCTATGCCATATGCTCAGGAAGGTCTCCGCAACTTCGGCTCTGACAGATTTGGAATCACTGCAGACTTCATCGCTGAGGGTGTTGACCAGACACGCGGATGGTTCTACACACTCCATGCAATCAACACAATGGTAAGCAACAAGTGCGCGTTCAAGAGAGTAATCTCTAACGGCCTCGTACTTGACAAGGACGGCAACAAGATGAGTAAGCGACTCGGCAACGCTGTCGATCCGTTCTGGGCACTTGACACTTACGGTGCCGACGCTCTCAGATGGTATATGCTTACAAACGCACAGCCTTGGGATAACCTCCGTTTCGACACAAACGGTGTTGACGAGGTTCGCCGCAAATTCTTCGGAACACTTTATAACACATATTCATTCTTCGCCCTTTACGCGAACATCGACGGATTCGATCCTAAGTCGGCACAGGTGCCTATGGAGGAGCGTCCGGAGATCGACCGTTGGGTGATCTCGTTGCTGAACACCCTCGTGAAGGATGTTGTTGCAGCATACGAGGACTATGACATCACAACTGCAGGCCGCCTTATCCAGGACTTTGTCTGCGACCATGTCAGCAACTGGTACGTGCGTCTGGGCAGAAAGAGATTCTGGGGCGGTACTATGGACACAGACAAGCTCTCGGCTTACCAGACCCTCTATCAGGTGCTTGTGGCTATAGCTAAGCTTGCCGCACCTATCGCTCCGTTCTTTATGGACCGTCTCTTCCTCGATCTCGTGGAAGGCGAGGAGTCAGTACACTATGTACCGATGCCTGCGTACGACGAGACAGTCGTAGACAAGGACCTCGAGGAACGTATGGCGCTTGCTCAGAGAGCTACATCTATGGTTCTTGCCCTTCGTCGCAAGGCTGAGATCAATGTCCGCAAGCCGCTTTCAAAGGTTATCATTCCTGTTCTTGACAACAAGGTGAAGGAGCAGCTTGAGAAGGTGAAGGATCTCATCCTCAATGAGGTGAATGTGAAGGAGGCCGAGTTCATTTCAGACACTACAGGTCTCATCACCAAGAAGATCAAGCCTAACTTCAAGACCCTTGGAAAGATCTACGGAAAGCAGATGAAGGAGATTGCAGCTGCGTTCGGTACTCTGGATCAGGCTGTTATCTCAGAAATTCAGGCGGCTGAGCTTTCTGGCACAGGTTATGTTTTGAATCTTCCTTCAGGTGACGTCACTCTCAACAAGGGCGATTACGAGATCTCTTCTGAGGACATGCCGGGCTGGCTTGTCGCTACAGAGGGAACTATGACCATTGCTCTTGACGTGACAATTACCGAAGCCCTCCGACAGGAAGGTGTAGCCCGCGAGCTCATCAACCGAATCCAGAATCTCAGAAAGAGCAGCGGATTCGATGTGACTGACAAGATCAGCATCGTGATCTATGCTGACGGTGCTGATGCTGAAGAGATCTCAGCATCGCTTGCAAACTTCAGCGAGTATGTTGCAGCTCAGACACTTGCGTTGTCGGTAGAGACTGCTTCATTGGCAGAGGCCGGTGATGCTCCAGAGGTGGAATGGAATGAAGCAACCATCAGAATTAAGGTAACTAAAAGATAATAACAACTTAAACGAAATAATTATGGCAGAAGAAATGAAGAACGCACCTGAGGTGAAGGTTCGCTACAGTGATGAGGAACTCCAGGAGTTCAAGGCCATCATTCTTGATATGCTTGAGAAGGCAAAGCACGAATATAAGATCCTTCGTGACATCGTAACACACGATTCAAGCAATGACATCGAGGACACATCTCCTACATTCAAAGTGATGGAGGAGGGTGCAATGACTCTCTCTAAGGAGGAGGCAGGTGCATTGGCACAGCGTCAGTACAAGTTCATCCAGAATCTTGAGGGCGCCCTTATCCGTATTGAGAACAAGACATACGGTGTGTGCCGTATGACAGGTAAGCTCATCCCTAAGGAAAGACTTCGTCTTGTACCTCACGCTACCCTTACCGTTGAGGCTAAGGAGATGATGAACAAGAACAAATAGTCTCTATGAAAGTTTCAAAAGGGACTAGACTTTTCATTTTAGGAGCCGTATTGGTAGTCATTGACCAGATCATAAAAGTTCTGGTCAAAACAAATATGGGACTGGGAGAATCAATCGATGTGATTGGTGACTGGTTCAAGCTGAATTTTGTCCTGAATAAAGGTATGGCCTTCGGAATGGCTTTCGGAGGCCTTTGGGGCAAAGTTCTTCTTTCCGTGTTCCGTATCATCCTCTTCGGCTTCCTGTGCTGGTGGATATCAGGACTTGCAAAGAAGAAGGACACTCCGACTGGAGTGCTTGTGGGTCTGACATTGATAACAGCTGGAGCGTTGGGTAATATCGTCGACTGCCTGTTCTATGGTATGATATGGCCGGAGACGATAATGCCGGGAGCACCGTTTGCGTTCATGTTCGGACAGGTGGTGGATATGTTCTATTTCCCGCTGTTTGACTATCAGCTGCCTTGGATGGACTATCCTCGTACGTTCTTTGGAGCGGTATTCAATTTCGCTGACAGCTGCGTAACTTGCGGTGCCATCTATCTGCTTCTGTTTCAATACAAGTTCTTTTCAAAGGAATAATGAATTTGATGAACTGATAAAAACTTATATATTTGCACACACATAGAAGATGTGTGTGTTTATATTTTTATCCGATGAAGAAATCGTTATATCTATTATTGGCGGCTGTACTTTTCGTGGGCTGCCACAGAGATGAGAAGACCGATGAGCCTGTAGGGCCGTTTGTCTTCTTTGAAACCCGTGTAGGGGAGACCGGCACGCTGCCTCAGCGTGAAGGCGAGGCTTTTGGTGTCTTTGGTTATCATTTTAACGAAGACACTCTCACCAATGTGTTTGAGGACTATAGCGACAGGATCGCAAAAGTGGCATGGGATGCGGAAGATCAGGCATTTTCGTATGAAAATCTGGTCAAATGGTCAGAAGGAACATATTCATTCTATGCCTACTATCCGTATGCATACAAGAATCAGGATCGCCTTGCTGTTGTCGAGAATGAGGGCAGTAACACTCTTCATTTCGTACAGCCGTGTGAACTTGATGACATGGTGGACCTTATGACTGCTTCTGTGGAGTCGATGACCAGGACTCTGGAATCAGTAAGACTCCAGTTCAAGCAGCAGCTTTTCAGTGTGGATGTAGTGATTGCAAATCATGATGACATGGATTCGGAAGCCCCGGGCATAACTATTCTCGATGCCGAGATAGACTTCGTGGGTGTTCCGCAGTCTTTGGATTATGATTTTGAAGGCAGCTGTTGCACTGTGTCTGCTGAAACAGTCCGTATCAATGAGGATCTGTTTACAGCTTCTGAGGACTTCTATCTCGGTACCGGTATGGAATATAATTTCACGAAAGAGCTGGGAAATTCCTTCATGCTTATCCCGTCCGATGGAATAAAGTACTCAATTGCAATTGAATATATGGGCGAAGACGGCGAATCTGACATATACACATATCCGGAAGACAGCGATTGGGCGTCATTAGGTAATGTGGCTAAGGCAGGTGAACATTACGCCATCGTCATAAATACATCTTCAGGCACGTCTCATCCGTTTACAGCCTCTTTGGTGGCGGATTGGGAAGAGAAGGTTGATATAGATAACGATTTTAATTAACATTGGCTATGAATAATATATTCAAATATATTTTGGTCTTTTCATTCTTGACTGCAGCAGCTGCGTCTTGTATTGATGATATCGACGACACCAAGGTCAGCAACTCAGATGTGACCTTCGTTGCCCGTATGACAGATTATTCATATCGTAATGTCAATACGAAATCATTGGATCTTGCCGAATTCGAGACCGAAGTCAAGTCTCTTCACTTCCTTGTGTTTGACAATTCCGGCAAAAGGATCGCAATCAAGGAGGGAAATAAAGAGTCACTTTCAGTAGAGTTCACCTCAGGAGAAGAGTACAGCAATGCGACAGTGTGCTGTGTCGCAAATATGCGTCAATCTTATGTAAAGGACACCCTTCTTACTTTGTCGGATCTTCAAAACACTTATTATAAGGTGAAATATGCTCCTATAGAGGAGACAGGTTGTGTGGGTATTCCTATGTATGAAGACGGTTCTTATGCAATTCCTATGATCGGCGTCATCGAGGATCTTGACTTCTCAGCTGTCGGTGCAAAGCCGTATCCTATTACCCTTCGCAGACTGTTCTCGAAGGTGGTTGTCAATTTCGGCCTTAATCTCGGAAATGACGTCAATTCTTCGGATAAACCATTCTTCCGTTTCTCAGAATATACGGTCAGCGGCCTTCCTGAATATGTCAGATTGGCTGAGGTCGAAGAAGAGACCGCTTATAAGTCCTTCATGAAGCCGCAGACAATAGTGATGGGTGGAGAGAAACTTTATGATAAGGAGGATCCTTATACTTTCGTCCTTTATATTCCTGAATCGAGTATTGAGCCGAACATCACTCCGGAAATAGAGGCACAGAGCTGGTATGCTGAGAAGGATCAGCGCTACAAGCCGGTTCTTGCAGAAGGATTGAATGCGCCTTGTGTGTCATTGAGCGGAAGCTATTTGCCGGTAGGTGACAATAATCAGGCTTCATATGATCTTAAATATGACGTCTATCTCGGAGAGAACAACTTCGACAGTTTCAGCCTGAGAAGAAATGTCCTTTATAATAACGATGTGACAATTAGAGGCTTTGCTGGCATCGGATGGGATGCTGAAGTCGATCATCGTGTGGATGTTGAGGTAAATGGATTTGTTGTGGGATTTGAGAGGACAGCTCTGCTTGATTCACATTACGAGGTTCGTCCTTTGAGAGTGAAGTTCGACGAGAATTTTGACAATGAAGGTGAAGTCTTTGTACAGATCCTCAATGCAGATGACGAGGAAGGTGAAGTCCCTTCATGGGTGCGTCTTGAACGTCCGCTGACAACAGGAGGTGTGTATTGTGACAACAGTACAAAGAGACGCTATTTCACTACAGACCTTGTTTCGGGCATTCTCGCTGAAAGCGGCAAGGAGATAAGATATAATCCTCTTTCTTCAAGGGAGAATCTGCTTGGAGAGATCCCGGTTTGGGTCTATGTCGATGAGTATTCTGCATCTGCAGCTGATGAGTTCAGCGTAGAGACAAGACGTGCGAGAGTCAGAGTAGGCTTCAAGGATCTTGACGGTGAGGTACTATATTATCAGGATTACACTATCAGCCAGCGTGCTGTGTATCCGGTAAAGGTAGCTACAACTCTTTCAACTAAGACATACGGAATGGAGTTCCATGAGGAATACCTTTATAATTATGATGTCATTCCTGATTTCGACGAAGTGTCAGAATCAGATACAAAAACAAAGCAGGGACTTGTATGGGGACTTGATGACATTCAGCTTTCACGAAACAAGAGAGCAGTGTACACTGATGACGTCAAAATCACAGATGTTTCAGTGTCTGCATTGGGAATGGATCTTCCGATGTCAAGCCTTGAGTCTATAACATCCCTTTTCCCGAGCAGCGCGCTTTCGTCAATGATGAATGTGCAGATCGGACAAGCACAGGGAGTCCTTCCGTACTATGATTTCTATAATACATCGGACTCTGAGTCGGTTAATGTCCCTTCTCTTGTAGCACGCGACTACGAAGGATATGAAATGAACGTTGAGATCATCCACAACCTCCTTCTGAACAATTCGTCCGAGGCCTCAGCAAAGCTGAACGGCATTGCATTGAGTGAAGATGAACTTTCTGTAATCGCGTATTGCTACAACAAGAACAAGAGAGATTCCAACGGAAATGTGGCTACATTGGTAGAAGGTCAGGACAGTCTGATCAACACTGCAAACCTCCACTGGTACGCTCCGTCTATGACAGAGATAGAAGATATCATCAGCCGTGCATATTCTATAGAAGATGAGTTCTCTGTGTTTGCAGACAACCTCTATTGGTCATGCCAGCCGTCATATGACAAGGGTGAGGTGAACTCAGATTTTACAATGAACGTCAGCCAGCCTGTCTCCATACCTTTCTTGGGAAGCATAGCATTTACGATTGACGCCAACATAGCTCTCAGGGCAGAGGGAAAGGGCCTTTATCTTGAGGATGACCTTGGCAGGGCAAGGGCAACCAGATATGACACTTCGACAGGAAAGACAGTTTCAAGTTCAGTTTCAGGCTATAAAAACATAATAAGGATGTCTTCTGACAGTTCTTCGGAACTTACCAAGATAGAGCTCACAACAGCAGAGCGCGACAGCCTCCTTACAATGCTCAATCTGGACATCAAGGACTTGATGAACGGAAACTTCGGCAACCTTGTCGAGTCGCTTACAACCGACGAGATCGTATGGCTTGCAAAATTTGTCATCAGCAAGTTCGACTACGATAGCCTTATAGCTGACTTCAAGGCAATATTGTCGGATGTCACCAAGGTGGATTGGGACGTCGAACAGGAATCTGTCTCAGAGAGCGAACTCAGCTACGATGAGGGCAATATGTCCAGAAAAGACATGGCAAGAGTCCGCTGCCTGTACAACCCGAACCCTCCAAAACAGTACAAACGAGCCCCTAACACGCTCTCTAACGGAGGCTATACTTACACGGCAGTGACAAATTAAGCACAAAAAGGTACAATAAAAACAAAAAAAATTTGCAGAATAACTTTTTTATTGTACCTTTGCAATCCCTTTCAACGGGGAACATACTGGAGAGTTGGCAGAGTGGTCGAATGCGGCGGTCTTGAAAACCGTTGATCTTAACGGGTCCGGGGGTTCGAATCCCTCACTCTCCGCAACAAAGAAGGCCGGATGACGAAAGTCATCCGGTTTTTGTATGTATATAGGTCGCTGGAAAGCTTGCTTTCTTAGCGACCTATATACATACAAATCAGAGCTCTTGCTCTGGCCTTCTTTGTTGCAAAGCCCCGCCGCAGGCGGGGAGGGATGTCGGAACGAAGCGACGAAATCCCTGAGAGTGAGAAATCTATCTGAACCTCCAGCAGTCCAGCCTTAGGTCTGCGCCATTGAACAGGAAGCATAGGTCTGTTGTATATGACGGACTGGCAAGAAGTCGGACTTTGGTCTGCGCTGTCTCAGGTGAGTTTATGTCCATAACAGCCACGAGCTTACCTGTCGGGTTGTTTTCGCGGACTTCCAGACGGCCGGTACCCATAGCATTGATGGTGAGGTTGCGTGCCTTTTTCCTGAATTCAACGCCTCTGACCAGGATGGAGCCGGTGCCCGTACTGAGAGCGACCATATTGCCGGCGTCGCCATATGCTTCAAATTTAACGTCTTTTGTGCCGGCTGTTGTCTCCATCTGCTGAATCGCGAACGGGTCAAGTGTCTCGATCTGACCGACACCTTCATAGGTGGCAGGAATCATCTCTATGGTCACCGCCTCTTCATCAACCGGGATCTCTTCGACACTTACGTTTCTATATCCGCCCTTCACTCCAAGGTGGTGGCGAAGGTTCATACTGTGATAGAAAAGGTACCACTTTCCTTTATATTTATGAAGGTGAGTGTGATTGTTGCTATAGTCGAAGCCATTTTCGCCGGGGTTCTTGAAGTAGTTGTCCTGATAGACCCATGAATCAGTGTCGAGCGGCGTCTTCGAAGTCATATAGCTCATACAGCAACGGGTCGGCGCAGGTACGTCTAGATCCCAGTCGCTGTGGTCCTGCCAGTCGATATTATAGGTATATACGTACGTCCCGCCTATGAAATTGAGTTCGCTGGCTTCAAAAAGGTAGCGTGTCGGGATGTGTGCTGCGTGACTTGCAAGACTGATCATATCTTTACCAAGCTGTACGATCTTGCCCACTCCGCCGCCGCCAAATGCCAGCCATCCGGTTCCCTGATCGTCGATGACAACTCCGGGGTCAAAGGGGTGAGGGCAGTCTTCCACTCCCGGGGTCTGCCTGTCTACAAGGCTCTTATCGAGCGGACTGGTCCACGGACCCACCGGTGATGTCGAAGTTAGCACTCCGCATCCATTTCCGCTGTTGGAGAAGTAAAGGTAGAAATGGGTTTTCCCGTCCTCCTCTACTTGCGAGGTCACTGACGGCGCCCAGGAATTATATATCCACGGAGCGAGTTCTTCCACGTCAATGATGCCGTGCCAGGTCCAGTTGACCATATCGACGGTGGACATCATTGCAAGTGACTTGATCATTTCGTAGGTGTTATCAGTCTCCGGCCCTTTCTCGTCGCACTGCTGCTGATCGTTGGTTGCATATACATACAACCTGCCTTCGTGCTCGACAGCAGTCGGGTCAGCAGTGAAATTGAAGTCAACCAGCGGGTTGGCGAGGGCCTTTTCCAGTTTGGCTGTGCCGCTCCAGTCGGCGGTAAGCACAGCTTCCGGTGTTTCAGGTGCGCATGCGGCTAAAGCAGCAGCAATTGCGATGATCCCAATTTTTCTCATAGTGTTATTTATTTACAACAATTTCCACTTCACATCCCCAGAAGACTGACGGTGTGGAGTCCACAAGAGTGCCGTCCCTTTTAATAAGAGAGACATTTTCTATAGTAACGGTGTGGCTGCCTTCTTTCAGGCACTGAAGGGTTGCGGCTGTTGTGGAGGCGCCAAGGTCAGAAGCATTGAAAGAAACTGTTACCGTTGCGCCTGAAACAGGGACGCTCTGCTCCTTGCCATCTTCCTCGCCATATACTTTTATATGAAAGACACCTGAGGCTGGCGCCTGAGATAGTTTGAGAGTAATGCCTTGATATTCATTTAGATCCAAACGTGAGTCATATAGATTCAATTCAGACCATAACTTGTGGTAAGTAACCTTGTAGGTGATGTCGAAATCGTCTATTACGGGTATGATAGGGGAGTATCCTTCTCCATGGTATCCCTTGATTATTGCTTCGGTCTTTTCTGGTTCGTTGAAACAAGGTATACCTCTATGAATGCCATCTGAAATGCCCATCCAATGGAATGTACCTATGCCACGTTTCTTTGCTTCGCTGACGAAATAGCTGGAGTAGTAACAATAGTTCTCCAAAGATGGGTTTTCGCTGAATGTGCCCCATTCACCTACTATGACCGGTCCGCCAAGTGGTTCCAGGTACCTTTCAAGATCATCAAGCATTGTGGTGACTTCCTTTTCCATTGCTGCCAGGTCATCTATCATAGGATATGAATGGACCTGAAATATGATGTGCTCGGAAACGCTGTCGGAAGGTTTCCTCATATTTCTTAACGGATCCAGCAGATGCGGATTCCAATCGCCTGCACCGTTGCAGGCGCCATAGGTGTTGACAATAAGGTTCCTTGTAGAATTGTTGCCGCCAGTCGCGCGGACGACATCCACGAAACTTTGAGCATAATCATTGATTGCCTTATATGCTCCCGCGGCAATTTCTGCGTCATATCCTGTTGAAAGTGAGGCGAAACACCAGGAACGTCCCTCGTCCAGCATCTCGTTGAAGGATTCGAAAAGAAGCCTTTGGTCATAATCCTTGAATCTTTCAGCAATCTGCTCCCATAAGTGTTCGTATCTGTCCTTTGCTCTCTGATATCCCTCAGGTGAAGCTACCAGCCAGGCCAGTTCTTCGTCCGCGCCCGTGTCGTGATGGACATTTATAATGCAATATAAACCGGCACCCAGCACGTAGTCTACTACTTCGTTTACGCGGTTCATCCACTCTTGGTAGACCTTGCCATCTGCGTCCATATGCACTCCCCAGGACACTGGCACACGGATAGCCCCGAATCCGGCGTCGCGCATCATAGTCATCAGTTGCGGCCGAGTCACCGCCTGCCCCCATCCGGTCTCCCAAAGTCTCCAGTTTCTTCCGTCATCATCGCCGGTCCAGACTGATTCAAGGGTGTTCCCGAGATTCCATCCCACACCCATATTTGCGACTGCTTCGTATGAGGTCTCGAACTCCGGTACTGTCTCATTCTCCTTTTTATTCTTCACATATTTTTACAATGTGTCGGCAAAACTCTTCTGGGATCCTTGCCCTTTCTATGCTGTCCTTTAGCCCCTGTGTTCCGGTCTTTGACCCACGGGGCGCAGGAACATGGCACGGATCCCCATAGTTGCAAGGCGGTTTGAATTTGGGATCCGGGTGGTTTGTCCAGATGTCCGTAGGCTTCATCCTGGTGTCGCCGTACTGGCAATATGTAACCGTATAC
>CANBDZ010000035.1 GCA_947367375.1 uncultured Bacteroidales bacterium
GCCGGTGGCGAGAATTGAACTCGCGACCTCTTCCTTACCAAGGAAGCGCTCTACCCCTGAGCTACACTGGCGTAGTTTGAGCGGAAGACGAGGTTCGAACCCGCGACCCTCAGCTTGGAAGGCTGATGCTCTACCGACTGAGCTACTTCCGCAAATTTTTCTTAGAGAATTGCTTCTCAAAAGAAAAGCCCGACACCAAAGATCGGGCTTTCGTGGGAGAAGATGGATTCGAACCACCGAAGGTATAAACCAGCAGATTTACAGTCTGCCCCATTTGGCCACTCTGGTATTCTCCCAAAATTCTTTAAGAACTTTTGAGCCGATGGAGGGAATCGAACCCACGACCCCGAGATTACAAATCACGTGCTCTGGCCAACTGAGCTACATCGGCATTGTTTTTTGCTTTCCCTCTGGGAGGTTTGTTTCTCAAAGGGATTGCAAAGGTAGACATTATTTTTTAATCTGCAAATCTTTTCAATCTTTTTTTGATATTTTTTCGAATTCTTTTGCAAAAATCCCCTCAAGTTCCTCTGTTGTCAGTCCGCATTCCTGCTTCAGTTCCTGCTGTGTGCCTTGACTCAGGTATCTGTCAGGGATAGCTACAGCTCTTACAGGCAGAGGTTTATCCTGAGCTGAGACAAATTCGGACACCGCTCCGTACAATCCTCCGATCACAGTACCGTCTTCTACGGTGATGATTTTAGAAAATTTACTGCATATTTCAGTCAGTAGCTCAGTGTCGATCGGCTTTATATACCTTATATTATATATAGCAGGATTTTTTCCTGTTGTTTCCTTCACTTTTAAGGCTGCTTCGGCTGCTCTGTTTGCTACGGGACCAGCTGCGATTACCGCGATTTCTTCGCCGTCAATCATCTTTTCGCCCTTGCCTTCCTCGATTTTGCAGAACTCGTGGTTCTGCCAATCGACGCCCTCGCCGTAGCCGCGCGGATACCTTATTATATAAGGGCCGCCCGGATACTCCATTCCGGAGTACATCATATCCTTCAGCTCGATCTCGTTTCTTGGGGCCGCGATCACCGCTCCAGGGATACTTCTGTATATAGACATATCATAGCAGCCGTGGTGTGTGGCTCCGTCCTGACCTACGATTCCGCCTCGGTCAAGGCAGAGGACTACAGGAAGGTCCTGCAGGGCCACGTCGTGGAAGATCTGGTCAAAGGCTCTGTGGGAGAATGATGAATATATATTACAGAATGGCTTCATGCCGCCTGCGGCGAGGCCTGCTGAAAATGTTACGGCGTGCTCTTCTTCGATGCCGACGTCGTAGAATCTCTCTGGCATTGCCTCTGCTAGCATAGTCATACCACATCCTGAGGCCATTGCAGGGGTGATACCTACCACTTTCGGATTCATCTTGGCAAGTTCTACCAGCACGGTTCCGAATACATCCTGATACCTGCTTTCGCCTTTTGAACTCTTGATTCTTTCGCCTGTCTCCGGGTCGAATATTCCCGGAGCATGCCATACTGTCTGATTTTCTTCAGCCGGGGCATATCCCTTACCCTTGGTGGTGAGGGTGTGGAGGAGCTTAGGTCCTTCGATTTCCTTGAGCTTCTTCAGGGTCTTTACAACCTGCTCTATGTCGTTGCCGTCGATAGGACCGAAATAACGGAAGCCCATTGATTCGAACAAGTCGCCTCCGCTGTGACGTACAAGGGATGACTTGGCGCTTATGACGAATTTCTGCACGCGTTTTCTGAACCATCCGTCACCGAGCCTGTCCCAGACCTGCTTCTTGGCACGGTTGTAACGAGGGTTGGTTGTGATGTCCAGGAGATACTCGTGAAGGGCTCCGATGTTTCTGTCTATGGATATATTGTTGTCGTTAAGGACAACGAGTATGTCTGTTTTGGCTGCGCCGGCGTTGTTCAGGCCTTCAAGCGCGAGGCCGCCGGTGAGGGATCCGTCGCCTATGAGGGCGACGACTTTCTCGCCGAGCCCCTGGAGCTTGGATGCTTCGGCAAAACCGAGGGCAGCTGATATGGAAGTGGACGAGTGGCCGGCTCCGAATGCGTCATATGGGCTTTCCGATCTCTTAGGAAAACCGCTTATGCCGTCCTTCATTCTGTTCTTGCGGAATGCCTCACGACGGCCTGTGATGATTTTATGCGTGTAGGCCTGATGTCCTACGTCGAACACAAGCTTGTCTGCCGGCGCATTGTAGACGTAATGCATGCCGATTATCAGCTCCACAGCGCCGAGGCTTGAGCCCAGGTGGCCTGGATTCACCGAGCAACATTCGATCATATAATGACGGATCTCTGCGCACAATTCGCGCAGTTCCTCTATGCTGAATCCCTTGATGTCCGATGGTGAATCTACCTTTCCGAGAAGCCTGTATGTCATGTTACCTGATTCCATATCAATAATACAACTCGCGAAGTTAAGACATTATTCGGATATTCTGAAATCTGTTTTGCCGATTAGCTTAAAAAGCCCTATCTTCGCGTATTCGGAAAATTCTAACAATCAAATATTATGGCAGAAACATTAAAAAAGTATCTTAACGACAGCTTTGTCGCAAGATGGGCGGCGCTCATCCTTATCGCGCTTGCTATGTTCTTCGCGTATATGTTTGTCGATGTAATGTCTCCTCTTCAGTCTCTGATCGAGTCTTCAAGAGGTTGGGACAGCTCTGTTTTCGGAACTTATGCGGCGTCTGAGTACATCCTCAATGTCTGCGGATTCCTTATCCTTGCAGGTATCATCCTTGACAAGATGGGCGTACGCTTTACCGGTATCCTTTCAACCGCCCTTATGGTTGTGGGCGCTTCAATCAAATATGTGGGAATCACCGAATGGTTCCAGGCAACAGCTTTCTGCGAGTGGCTTGGTTCATGGTGGGTGGCTCTTCCGGGCAGCGCAAAGATGGCTTCTCTCGGTTTCATGATCTTCGGATGCGGCTGTGAGATGGCGGGTATCACTGTTTCGAAGGCTATCGCAAAGTGGTTCAACGGTAAGGAGATGGCTCTTGCAATGGGTCTTGAGATGGCAATCGCACGTCTTGGTGTGTTCGCAGTCCTCTCGGCTTCTCCACGTCTTGCTGACAAGTTCGGCAACGTAGAGGCTCCTATCCTCTTCTGCGTTATCCTTCTCCTCATCGGTCTGATCAACTTCATCGTGTTCTCGGTTATGGACAGCAAGCTTGACAAGCAGATGGGTGTTGTTGCAGGTGGTCCTAGCGAAGAGGAGTTCAAGGTGAGCGACCTTGGAAAGATCTTCAGAAGCAAGATGTTCTGGCTCGTGGCTCTTCTCTGCGTACTCTATTATTCAGCAATCTTCCCATTCCAGAGATATGCGACCAACTTCCTTGAGGTTACTCTCCAGATCCCTGCATCTGAGGCGGCTGACCTCTTCAGATGGTTCCCTATCCTCGCAATGGTGCTTACTCCGTTCCTCGGAGCCTTCCTTGACAACAAGGGTAAGGGTGCTACAATGCTTATGATCGGTGCAATCATCATGATCGCTTGCCATCTCAGCTTCGCATTCCTCCTTCCGCTCTATCCTGTGAAGTGGTTTGCGCTCCTTCTCATCGTGGTTCTCGGAGTTTCGTTCTCACTGGTTCCTGCGGCTCTCTGGCCATCGGTTCCTAAGATCATCGACCCTGTGATCCTCGGAAGCGCTTACTCGCTCATCTTCTGGATCCAGAACGTAGGTCTCTGCTTCGTTCCGCTCATCATCGGAAACGCCCTCAAGGCTACTGGCGGCTACCTTGTTCCTATGATAATCTTCGCGTCGTTCGGTGTCGTTGCTTTTGTTATGTCATTCCTCCTCAAGATCGAGGACCGCAAGAAAGGCTACGGACTTGAACTTCCAAACATCAAGAAATAATGTCAACCCTTAAAAATACTCTTAAGGACAACAGATGGGCATGCTGGCTTGCGCTGGCGTGCCTTGTTGTTCCTATGTTTGCCTCGTACTTCTTCGACGATATGTTTTCTTCGCTCTCCGAGCTGTTCAAGAATCCTGAATTCCTTGAACTGGGCTGGGATATGCAGGATTACGGCTTCTATGCAAGCGGATATTCCTTCCTCTGCATCTGGGGTGGACTTATCGTCTGCGGTGCGTTGCTTGACAGATTCGGCGTCCGCCTTGTGGGCTCGATATTCGTTGCGATGATGGTGTTGGGCGCCGGCCTTGTGACCTTCGCCATTTCAGCAGGTTTCCAGCCTGAGACTTCACTCACCGTAGCATATGTGGGCTGCATGCTCTTCGGCCTCGGAAGCGAGATTGCCGGCGTTTCGGTGACCCGTTCCATCGCAAAATGGTTCAAGGGCAGGAATATGGCTCTCGCAATGGGTCTCCAGCTGGCTATAGCCCGTTTCGGTACAGCAACAGCCATCCTCGTAGCTCCTATGATCGTGAAGCAGAAGGCTCTTGGAGAGATGTACACCTTGGCTGAAACCAACAGACCGGCTTTAATAGGTCTTGCTGTTCTTGGTGTCGGTGCCATCCTCTGGGCTATATTCGTGGCTATGGATGCTAAGTTCGACCGCCAGACCGGAGAGACCGATAAGGTCGAGACTGCTGAAGAGGACAAGTTCCGTTTCTCTGATATATGGAAGGTGCTCAGCAATCCTCGCTTCCTGATGATTGCGATTCTCTGTGTGACATTCTACTGCTGCGTGATACGATTCAAGAAGTTCGGTGTGTCCATCCTTCTTCCTCTCTTTGGAGTGAACCTGGACATTGCAACTGTTCTTCTTGCCATGATTCCGTTCTTCACCATCCTCTTCACTCCGCTTTTCGGAGCGCTTGTGGATAAGGTGGGAAAGGCTACAACATGGATGATCGTAGGTTCGGCGCTTGTGCTTGTGTCGCATCTTATCATAACCTTCGCCCCTCAGGGCGTACCGGCATATGCATATATCGCCATTGCCCTTCTTGGAATCGGCTATTCGCTCGTTCCTTCGGCGATGTGGCCTTCTGTGCCGAAGATCATCCCTGAGAAGAATCTTGGCACTGCCTACTCTCTCATTTATTGGGTGCAGAACCTCGGAATGTGGGCTGTGCCTATCTATGTGGGCAAGATCTTCACAAGGGAGATTACGCAGGCTGGTAATCACGCACAGGAAGTGTCGGCTGCACTTCATGCAGAGTATGTGTTCATCCTCCTTGGCGTAGTGGCTATCGCAGTTGCGCTCGTGCTCTTCTTCTCATCGAAGAAGCATCCTTCGCTCGGCCTCGACGAGCCTGCAAGGAAATAACTGAAGACCTGAAAACTAATCAACCTATCCTTATATGAAAAAGATGACCGTTCTGGCTTTGGGACTTGCTGCAGCTGCCTGTACACAGCCTCAGGAACTCCCTGACAACGTGATGGTGACAGGTACCAACCCTATCATCACCAATCAGTTCACTGCTGATCCGACTGCACGAGTGTTCAACGGCAAGATCTATATGTTCCCGTCGCATGACATTCCGAGCGTCATCACCCATGTTGACGGTTCTGCCTGGTTCAGTATGGCTGACTATCACGTTTTCTCATCTGAAGACCTGACTACCTGGACTGACCACGGTGTGATAGTCCGTCAGGAGGATGTGCCTTGGGGCAAGCCGGATGCGTATTCAATGTGGGCTCCCGACTGTGTGGAGAAGGACGGAAAGTACTATTTCTACTTCCCGAACACATCCAAGAACGGTGGTTTTGCTGTGGGAGTCGCGATTGCGGACAGCCCGGAAGGACCTTATGAGATCCTGCCTGAGCCGATCGAAGGCATCCACGGCATAGATCCGTGCGTGCTTCAGGCATCGGATGGTAACGCATATATATTCTGGGGTAACGGACGCTGCGCCAAGCTCAAGGAGAATATGACGGAGCTTGCCGACGACAATCCGAAGGAAACCGTGAAGTGGGGACCGTTCGAGATGGAAATGGTCGGTGTGAGCTGCCTTCAGGGACTTCCGAGCCGTCAGGCGGAAGGACCGTTCGCGTTTGAATATAACGGCAACTTCTATCTCACTTATCCATATGTAAGGGAGGATACTGAAGTGCTTGCATACGCGATGAGCAAGAACCCTATGGGTCCGTATGAATATAAAGGCCTCATAATGGCCGAGCACGAGAATGACTGCTGGACCAACCATCACAGCATTGTGAACTACAAGGGACAGTGGTACCTCTTCTATCACCACAATGCCTTCTCGCCTGATTTTGACAAGAACCGTTCTGCTCAGATCGAAAGACTGTACTTCAACCAGGACGGTACTATCCAGGAAGTGAAGCCGACTATGCGTGGTGTGGGTCCTGTCAAGTCTAGCCATAAAGTGCATATCGACAGATATAGCCACATTGAAGGAGCTGCAATCGAGTACCTTGACACCGCTGATTATTTCAAGGGATGGAAGACTATCTTTGAGAAAGCCGGAGACGAGGTGCGTTTCAATGAACTTGATTTCGGCAGGAAGGCTCCAAGGAAGATTGTCCTCAGAGTCAAGAGTTCTGTTCAGGCTGAACTGACAATAGCTGCAGGAAATACAGGTAATGTGTCGCTTCCTGAATGCCCTGAGTGGACTGAGATCGAGCTCCCTATGCCTTTCAAGACAAAGGGGATGCAGGATCTGGAGATCGCACTCGTTTCAGGAAACAATATTGAGATCGATTGGGTTTCATTTAAATAACCGTCAGCTATGAAAAGGACTTTATCGCTGCTTTCTGCAGCTGTGCTTATGATTTCTTGCGGTCCGAAGGCTTTGATCCCTGCTGAGGAAGGTGCTTTCCAGACCCGCAAGTACAGAAATGTCTTCGTTGAAGCGGGCTATTCTTCTGCTGAGGTCGATGCCAAGGTGAATCAAGTCTTCGAAGAAGTCTTCTTCGGACCCGACAAGGTGTATTTCGAAGTCGAGGACAGCCTTGCATATGTCTCTGATATAAAGAACAATGACGTGCGTACCGAGGGTATGTCCTACGGTATGATGATAGCTGTGCAGATGGACCGTAAGGATATGTTTGACAAGCTGTTCCGCTGGTGCAAGAAGTATATGCAGCATCAGGATGGCCCTCTCGAAGGCTATTTTGCATGGAGCTGCAAGGTGGATGGCACAAGAAACGCTCAGGGTCCAGCTTCAGACGGTGAGCTCTATTATGTCACAGCTCTTCTGTTCGCTTCGAACCGCTGGGGCGACGACACCGGCATAGATTATAAGGCTGAGGCTCAGCATATCCTTGATTGCGCCTTTGCCAAGAATGGCTCCAACGGCTACAATAATTTCATCAACACCGAGCACAAGCTCATAACCTTCACTCCTGATAATTGGGGCTACACTTACACAGACCCGTCGTACCATATCCCTGTGTTCTACGAGATATGGGCAGAGTGGGCTGATGACGGCCGTGCTGACTTCTGGAGGGAGTGTGCAGCGGCATCGCGTGAGTACCTTCATAAGGCAATTCACCCGGAGACAGGTCTGAATCCGGATATGAGCAACTATGACGGAACCATAAGATACTATAATGGTAATCATTTCGGCTCGGGTAACTTCCGCTATGACTCATGGCGAGTGCCTATGAACATCGCTATGGATTATTCGTGGGCTTGTGTGGACAAGGAATGGCAGAAGGATTACGGAACAAGGATACAGAATTTCTTCTATGGTCAGGGCATTGACACTTACGTGGACCAGTACCGTGTAGACGGTAACCTTCCTTCAGAGGACGAGATCCTTGCCGCAGGTAGCTGGACTAAGGTTCTCCGTCATTCGGTAGGTCTTGTGTCCACTCTTGCAGCAGCGTCTCTTCTGACAGAGCATGAGATCAACCGTGAGTATGTGGATGCTCTCTGGAACTCTGAAAATGTTCCTTATGAGGACGGCTACTTTGATGCCTACTATGACGGCCTGCTGCGTCTGTTCGCCTTCATGCACCTCAGCGGAAAGTACCAGATAATATTCCCGCCAGAACCTGCGGATCTTGTGGAGAAGTATCCGGCTCTTGCGTCATATTTCAGCACTCCGAAAGCTGAGGCCATGCAGCCTGACGACCAGGGCTTCATCCGTCGCTGGCTCCTCCTCGAGCCGATCAGCAAGCCTAATCGTGGCAACACCGTGTTTGTAGACAGCTATGTCAGGAAGTATCTTGACACAGGCTGGAACAAGGGAGGTTTCAAGCTCCCGAAGGACGGGGAGAAGGTGACAGTGGAAGTGGACGCGGTCAAGGCAAAGCTTACCTGGCACGCCCTTGACAGCAAGCTCTTCAATGTCAAGCTCTACCGTTATGCTGTGGGTACAGAGACCGGACGCTATGGTATTATCTGCCGTGCAGTGACAGTGATCGATGTTCCTGAAGATATAGAGAATGTGCGTCTTGCCGTGGGATCAAATTCCGCTTCGATGTGGTGGATAGACGGTGAAGAGGCCCTTATCCTTTCCGGTGACCGCCGTATGGTGATGGATGATGCGGCCTCAAAGAGGCTTACCCTCAAGAAAGGACGCCATATCCTTACAGGTGCTGTGATCAACGGTCCTGGTATGAGTGACTTCTGCGTACGCTTCATCGATGAGGACGGAAATCCGGTATTGAATTATAACATCCTTAATAAATAATGCAGCTATGAAGACATCATTGAAACTTTTCATTTTGGCTGCATCAGCCCTTTTTACTGTCTCAGCTTTTGCTCAGGAAGGCCAGCCGTGGATCCATGACCCTTCTACCATTATGGAATGTGACGGCAAGTACTATACATTCGGAACCGGTGGCGGCGGACTCATTTCAGAGGACGGATGGAACTGGTATCCGGGTGCTGTACGTCCGGGTGGAGGAGCTGCTCCGGACGCAATGAAGATAGGGGACCGTTATCTTATCGCCTACAGTTCTACAGGCGGCGGACTTGGCGGCGGACACGCAGGCAGGATCCTCACGATGTGGAACAAGACTCTTGATCCGAATTCTCCTGATTTCGAATACACGGAAGCCATAGAGGTGGCTTCTTCTGAAGTCGACGAAGATTGCGATGCCATCGACGCAGGACTCTTTATGGACCCTCAGACCGGCAGGCTCTGGTGTACCTATGGTACATATTTCGGCTTCATCCGTATCGTCGAGCTTGACCCGAAGACAGGAGCACGCGTGGAAGGCAATGAGGCTGTGAATATAGCGATAGACTGCGAGGCTACCACAGTGACCTACCGTAACGGATGGTACTACCTGCTCGGCACTCACGGCACCTGCTGCGACGGCGTCAATTCTACATATAATATAGTAGTAGGTCGCTCACGCTCAGTTACAGGGCCATATCTTGACAATATGGGCAGGGATATGCTCGCCGGAGGCGGAAAGATGGTCATCGATGCGGCCGACCGACAGTTCGGTGCCGGTCATTTCGGAAGATATGTTGAAGATGACGGCGTGGAGAAGATGTCCTTCCATTGGGAGGCTGACCTTGACCGCAGCGGAAGAAGCGTACTTGCAATACGCCCTATCCTCTGGGTTAATGACTGGCCTGTAGCAGGAGACCTCTTCGAAGACGGAACATATGAAATCTCATCAGTCCGCAGAGGATATGCCCTCGAACTCGCTGTGGATTTTGTCAGACAGCAGATCGAAAGGAAGAGCTGGAGGGTGGACCCGAACGAGCCTATAGTAGTACATCCTAATCAGAAACTTAAAGATGTCATCGGCACCTGGCCTGAAGGTCCGGTCGATGCCCGCATCGGAGATTGGATGAACCGTCCTCATCAGAGGTGGACCATTACTGCAGTCCTTGAGGCAGGAGGCTATCTTGGAGGCCAGTACTATAAGATACAGATTGAAGGCACAGACAGGACTCTTGCAGCAACAGAAGGTGCTGAGGTGATTGTGGTACCAGAGTTTACAGGTGCTCCTGAACAGCTTTGGAGAATGGAGCAGCTCATCGACGGATCCTGGAGAATCATGCCTAAGGCAGTGCCCGGCTGCGACCGCGAGTATGTCCTCACTTCGATTGCGGACAGCACTCCGACCCTCGCGAAATGGGATTTCAACAACGACAATTGCAAATGGAACTTTAAAAGAAAATAATTATGAAGAAGATTTTTATCTCAGTGTTGTGCACTGTCTGCGCCATCTCTGCTTTTGCTCAGCCGGGAGGATTCGGAGGCTGGCAGATGCCTAAGATCGATGTTCATTGTTCAGAGAAGTTTGCTGACCTTGATTATGTCGGTGACGGTCAGGTCTACCACAAGCTTGACATCTACATCCCTAAGGTGGAGAGGGAAGTGTATCCTGTAGCTATCCATATCTATGGAAGTGCATGGTACTCGAACAACTCAAAGGGAATGGCTGACCTCGGTACAATCGTGAATGCTCTTCTTGATGCAGGATATGCGGTTGTAACCCCTAACCACCGTTCTTCTATGGACGCAAAGTTCCCTGCTCAGATCCACGACATCAAGGCAGTAGTACGCTATGTACGTGGTAACGCTGAGAAATATAACTTCGATCCGAACTTCGTGGTGACTTCCGGCTTCTCATCAGGCGCTCATCTCGCATCCCTCGCCGCTACAAGTAACGGCGTGGCTGAGCTCGAAGGCACACTCGGAGACTACACTCAGTACAGCAGCCTCGTAGATGCAGCCTGCTGCTGGTCAGGTCCGACAGACCTGCATTACATGAGTTGCGGTAACGAAGACAGCTGGAATCACGCTCCAGAAGAGACCGTGATGGGATTCTCGTTCAAGGGTAACGAGGAGGCTTTCAAGGCTCTCAATGCTACAACTTATATTGATCCTACTGACCCGCCTGTCGTTGTGTTCCACGGAACAGCAGACAACGTAGTGCCTTATTGCCAGGGAGTTCATTTCCATCAGCTCCTCTCTGAGGCAGGTGTTGTAACAGAATTCCACACTGTCGAGGGTGGCGGACACGGTAATGGAATGTATGCTCCTGAGACTCTCGAAGCTATGGTTACCTTCGTTGAGAAACAGCGCATCATCAAGACTATGAAGGAAGACTTCGCACCATCTGCTTCCAACCAGCCTGGCAAGCAGTATCCTATGGTGAATTCACAGCGTATGGTAAGAGCTCAGCTCGTGGCACCTGATGCTAACTCAGTAAAGCTCGACATCGGTGCGGTGAAGTACCCTATGAGAAAGGACGAGAACGGTGTGTGGACAGGTGAGTCTGCTCCTCAGGATGAGGGATTCCACTACTATCAGTTCGAGGTGGACGGAGCTTCAGTTCCAGATCCGGGTTCACTCTACTATTATGGTGCAAGCCGTTGGGGAAGCGGTGTTGAGGTGCCTGCACACGACCAGGACTTCTATGCTCTCAAGAATGTGCCTCACGGCGATGTACGCGAAGTTTACTACTACTCAGAGACAGAGGACAGAATCTGCCACTGTTTCATCTACACCCCACCGGGATACGACCAGAACAAGAAGAAGCGTTATCCTGTGCTTTATCTCCAGCACGGCTACGGCGAGAGCGAGCACGGATGGTCAGAGCAGGGTAGAGCAGGTCTCATTATGGACAACCTCATTGCAGAGGGCAAGGCAGAGGAGTTCATCATCGTTATGGACAATGGCTCATGGACACCGAAGCCGGGAGTGACAGGCTTCCCTTCAGACTGGGCTGACGCCTTTATGACAAGGCTCATTGACGACATCATCCCTATGGTAGATGCAAGATACCGTACAAAGGCTGACAGAAAGTACCGCGCAATGGCAGGACTCTCAATGGGTGGAATGCAGACAAAGATCATCACAATGAAGAACCCAGATGTCTTCTCAGCCCTCGGAATGTTCAGCGGCGGTGTGATCAGCGTTGAGGAAGCTGATCAGACAGAAGGCTTCAGAGATGCCTACAAACTTGTCTTCATCAGCTACGGAAGCCACGAACTCAAGGATCCTCGCTGGGGTCACGACCAGGAAGCCACAACAGCAGCCCTCAAGGCATCTGGAATGAATGCCAACTTCTACATCTCTCCAGAAACAGCCCACGAATGGCAGTCATGGCGTCGCAGCCTCCATCAGTTCGCCCAGCTCCTCTTCAAATAGGATATGACCATAAATAAGATAAAACCGGCTAAATTTCTTTAGCCGGTTTTATCTTATTTATGTGAATGAGTCTTATCTCATGATTGTTGCCTCGCGGTCTGGACCTACTGAGATGATCTTGATAGGAACTCCGAGGTAGCTCTCCATGAAGGCGATGTACTCACGGAACTCTGCAGGAAGCTCCTCCTCTGTGCGGCAGTGAGTGAGGTCTGTGTTCCAACCCTTGAACTCTGTGTATACAGGCTCGATGTTAGCGAAGGTGTCAAACGGCCACTGGTCTGAAGGCTGTCCGTCCACGATGTAAGATGTGCAGACCTTGATAGTCTCGAAAGTGTCGAGGCAGTCTGACTTCATCATGATGAGGTCGGTAACGCCACTGATCATTACAGCATACTTGAGGGCTACGAGGTCGAGCCAGCCGCAACGGCGAGGACGGCCAGTAACAGCACCGAACTCGTGTCCGATTGCACGGATCTTCTCACCAGTCTCATCGAAGAGCTCTGTAGGGAAAGGACCGCTACCCACGCGTGTGCAGTACGCCTTGAAGATTCCGTACACATGGCCGATCTTCTGCGGGCTTACACCAAGTCCTACGCATGCGCCAGAGCATGATGTTGTAGATGATGTGACGAATGGATATGAACCATAGTCGATGTCAAGCATTGAGCCCTGAGCACCCTCAGCAAGGATCTCCTTTGTCTCAAGAAGCTTGTTCACGTGATACTCGCAGTCCACAAGCTCGAAAGTCTTGAGGAACTCTACTGCCTCCATGAACTCAGCATCCTCAGCGTGAGGATCGCACTCATAACCCATCTGGTTAAGAAGAGTGATGTGGCGGTTCTGGAGTTTTGCATATCTGTCTGCGAAGTCTGCTGCGAGGATGTCACCTACGCGGAGACCGTGACGGCTGATCTTGTCTGTGTAAGTCGGGCCGATACCCTTAAGGGTCGAACCGATCTTGCCTTTACCCATAGCTGCCTCATTGGCTGCATCGAGGAGTCTGTGAGTAGGAAGGATGAGGTGAGCCTTCTTGGCGATAACGATACGCTTGTTTACAGGAATACCTGTCTTCTGAGCGATGTTGTCGCACTCTCCCTTGAATGTGATAGGGTCGAGGACCACTCCGTTACCTACGATGTTCACTGCATCTTCTCTGAAGATTCCTGAAGGAACCGATCTGAGAACGAAGCTCTTGCCATCGAAATGAAGTGAGTGACCAGCGTTAGGACCACCCTGGAAACGAGCGACTACAGGATACTTCTCTGCAAGTACGTCGACGATTTTTCCTTTTCCTTCGTCTCCCCACTGGAGACCGAGTACTACGTCAAGTTTCATTTTATTGAATATGTTGATGTTGGTTAATATCTTTAGAATGGAAGGTCATCATCCGGAAGGTCTGTCTCCGGTGCAGGCTGTGCAGGTCTGGCAGCAGGCTGTGGAGCATAGGCAGGTGTCTGAGGCTGTGCCTGATAGCCTGAAGGCTGTGTCTGGTAACCAGACGGCTGACCTGCAGCAGGATTGTCAGACTTCTTGCCAAGCAGCTGGAGTGTGTCTGCGATGATCTCGGTAGTGTACCTCTTGTTGCCTGTCTGGTCATCCCACGATCTTGTGCGGATGCGGCCCTCGATGTACAGCTGAGTACCCTTCTTTACAAATTTTTCCACAACATCAGCTGTGTTTCTCCAAGCCACGATGTTGTGCCACTCTGTGTTTTCACGTGTTTCACCGTTACGGTCCCTGTACCTCTCGGTTGTGGCCAATGTGAATGTCGCCACTTTTGCATTTCCCGAATTTCCATCAAGGTAACGTACTTCAGGGTCTCTACCAACGTTACCGATCAGCATTGCTTTGTTTAATGACATAATATAGTGTGTTGAGTTAACTTTCGTACTTTCCCAAAAACTTTGCAAGTTAATCAATATTTCTCATATAACATCAGACATTTGCCCTAAATTCGGTTTTTCTCCTGTGAAAAGTTCGTATCCGGTCACGGCTTGGTACAAAAGCCAGATCTTACCGTTTCCACGCAGCACAGGATCCTTGTAATTGGCCTCCAGCAGAGCATTTTTTTCCTCGATTTCGCTCCTGTCAAGTCCGGAGATCTGGGGAAGGGCTACAGGCAAAGTGTAGATGACGATGTCGTTGCGTCTGAACTCTTCTTCGAAGTCTTCGACAGGCTTGATTATATATTCATAGATGCCTTGTCTTTCAGCCCATTCCGCAGCTTTGCTCATCGTCCTGTTGATGATGGTGGTCTTCAGCCCGAGCGATGCTGCGGCCGCAGCAGCTGCCTTTCCGGCGCCGCCGGCCCCGACAATGAGCACTGTCTTCGATGAGTCGCTTCCGATGTTCTCCTGAATCCACATCCTTACTCCGAGATAGTCGGAATTGTGAGCCTTGATGCCTTCAGGAGTCTTGATGAGGATGTTGGCTGCGCCGATTGCACGGCACTCTTCAGCCACGATGTCAGCCTTGGCAAAAGCGTGTTCCTTGAACGGAGCAGTAACATTGATGCCGTCATATCCGTCCAGAAAACGTGCATATGCCGTGTCAAAAACTTCTTCTTCGATAAGGTCATAGGTGTATCTGCCGTCGTAACCCGCCTTGAACAAGGCAGGGGAGAGCGAGTGGGCAATAGGATGTCCTATGAGACCGAATCTCTTCATAAGGTTATCGGCTGTTTCTTTGACGAACGGCTTCGTAGAGCAGGATTGCTGCAGAGACTGAGACATTGAGAGAGTCCAATCTTCCGAGCATAGGGATCTTTATGTGGGCGTCAGCTGCCTTTCTCCACACGTCAGTGAGGCCGGTAGCTTCAGTGCCCATAATCACAGCAGTACCTCCGGTCATGTCGGTATCATAGTACCACTCAGAATCCTGAAGCTGAGCTGTGTATATCTTTATATTGTTGTCTTTCAGCCACTTGATTGTCTCTTCAGACGATGCTGCGGCAACTGGTACGGTGAAGATTGCGCCTATGCTTGAACGGATGAGGTTCGGGTTGTAGAGGTCGGTCTGCGGGTCGCAGATGATTACGGCATCTGCTCCGGAAGCGTCAGCGCTGCGGAGTACCGCACCGAGGTTGCCCGGCTTCTCTACAGATTCCAACACAACCACGAGAGGGTTTTCCTTCATCTTAAGAGATGCGAGATTTCTTTCTATATATTCAATCTCTGCTATCACGCCCTCTGTTCCGCCTCTGTATGCGATCTTGTCGTACAGGACAGCTGGGACCTCCACGACTGACGGCTCACACCCTGCGGGTGAGCAGGTCTTTTCATATATGTATTCCCAGTCCTCCGGACTTATGATCTCCGGACATACGAACAGGGTCCTTGCACGGAATCCTGCGTTGATGCAGTGCTCGAGTTCGCGTCTGCCTTCGACTACGAACAGTCCCTCCTTGCGTCTTGTCTTCGACTTCTCCTGAAGAGCGAGAAGCATCTTTATCTTGGGGTTCTGCCCGGATGTTATAGTCTCTTTTCTCATATTACTCGTACCATTTCTTGTATTCAAGGTAATGCTCGGCGTTAGCGTGCGCCTTCTGAAGGATCTCCTTGGATCCGTCCTTTATCTTTTTCGCCGGGATTCCAGCCCAGATGCCGCTTTCCAGCTTCTGGTTTGCAGTCACAACCGCTCCTGCCGCGATGATCGTTCCGTCAGGTACCACTGTGTTGTCCATCACAATCGCCCCCATTCCAATGATCACGTCGTTGCCGATGACGGCTCCATGTACGTTTGCTCCGTGACCTATGGACACGTCATTGCCGATTATGCACTCTGACACATGATTGGTTGCGTGAAGGACGGCGTTGTCTTGGATGTTTACACGGTCTCCGATGCGTATTGCGCCAACGTCTCCTCTAAGCACCGCACCATACCATATGCTGCAGTCCTTTCCGGTCTCTACTGTGCCTATGAGTACAGCGGTCTCCGCGAGATAAGTTCCTTCTCCGATAATAGGGGTGTCCCCCTTCAATTCCTTGATCAAAGCCATAATATGCAAAGATAATATTTTCTCGGATTTGCGAAACTCGGTGGAATGGATTATCTTCGCAGATTAGTTGAAAATGTACAGCTTTATGAGCATTAAGAAATATTTGAATTTATTGTGTGTCATCATCATGGCCTCTGCGATGCTGGCTTCCTGCGAGGAGGAGTACGTCCTCGGAGCAACTTCGTTCAGAGTGTCCCGCAAAATAGTGCAGATTTCTTCAAAAGGTGACACTGCCCTTGTTTCGTACAGGTTGCTGAATCCGCGTGACGGAGAAGAAGTTAAGTACCGTATCATCCATCCCGAGCGTTATGAGATCCAGATCGACACATTGCGAGACGAATTTGATTCACTGGTCATAGTGATCGACACTGTCTATGCCACTGCAAACAGAGACTGGCTGAAGGTTGAGGTGCTTGAAGAGGAAGCAGCTGTGGCCTTTATCGCGGAAAAGAACCAGACAGACACAATGGGACGCGAAGCCACTGTGACATTGTCATATTCAGATCTTCCATCTATCGACATCAATGTCTCACAGACTTTCTGGGTTGCTCCGGTGTACCTTTCAGACAAGTTGCCGTACAACAACAAAGTCGTGCTTTCGGTAGGTACAAACGACAAGAACTACACATGGTCGTGCGGACTCATCGAAAAGAGCGCCTTCGGCGAAGGATGGTCGGATGAAGACATATATCAACACGACATCGCACGCTATCAGGCTGCTGCCGACGCGGAAGGAAAGACCATCGAAGAGTACCTTGACGGAATTCTGAATATAAAGAAGAGCCCTCAGAGAGGTAAGAATAAGGAATATATCATCGAAGGCCTGACACCTTCTACAGAGTATGTGGTCTACCTCTATGGATTGAATGATCTCGGAGCCCGCACATCGGCGGTCTATCTTGATGGATTCACCACTCTCGCTCCAGGTGAAGAACCGGAGATCGAAGAAGATGACTCAGGAGTAGGAATATAAATATAAAGACATATAAAAAGGGCGCTCACAGCTGTGAGCGCCCATTTTCTGTGCTATATTTAGATGCTCTTTGGTCTCATCTGTGGGAAGAAGAGTACATCCTGGATGGTAGGGGAGTTGGTCATGAACATTGTCAGACGGTCGATACCCATACCGAGTCCTGATGTAGGAGGCATACCGTACTCGAGTGCACGTACGAAGTCCATATCGATAAACATCGCCTCGTCGTCTCCCTTGTCCTTCAGCTTGAGCTGATCCTGGAAACGCTCGTACTGGTCGATAGGGTCGTTAAGCTCGCTGTATGCATTTGCAAGCTCCTTACCGCATACGAAGAGCTCGAAACGCTCTGTGAGCTCTGGGTTTGTGCGGTGACGCTTTGTAAGCGGCGACATCTCTACAGGGTAGTCAGTGATGAATGTAGGCTGCACGAGGTGCTTCTCGCAGTACTCTCCGAAGATAGCGTCGATGAGCTTACCCTTACCGAATGAAGGATCGATCTCTACGTGAAGCTTCTTGCAAGTCTCGCGGAGCTGGTCCTCATCCATGCCTGCCACGTCAACTCCTGCGTACTCCTTGATTGCCTCGAGGATAGGGAGTCTGCGGAATGGCGGCTTGAAGTCTACCTGATGCTCTCCGATAGTCACTGATGTCTGGTTGTGAAGCTTGAGGGCGATCTTCTCGAGGAGGTTCTCCACGAACTCCATCATCCAGATGTAGTCCTTGTAGGCTACATAGATCTCCATACAAGTGAACTCAGGGTTGTGAGTCTTGTCCATACCCTCGTTACGGAAGTCCTTTGCAAACTCGTAAACTCCGTGGTAACCGCCTACGATGAGTCTCTTGAGGTAGAGCTCGTTTGCGATACGGAGGTAGAGAGGAATGTCAAGGGCGTTGTGGTGAGTGATGAACGGACGTGCTGTAGCGCCGCCTGGGATGCTCTGGAGGATAGGAGTCTCTACCTCGAGGCAGCCTGCTGCGTTGAAGTACTCACGCATTGTAGCCACGATCTGGCTTCTCTTGATGAATGTGTCGCGTACCTGTGGGTTAACGATAAGGTCCACATAACGCTGTCTGTACTTGAGCTCTGGATCTGAGAATGCGTCGAACACCTCTCCGTCCTTCTCCTTCACGATAGGAAGCACGCGGAGTGACTTGCTGAGGAGGGTGAGCTCCTTACAGTGTACTGAGAGCTGTCCTGTCTTTGTGATGAATGCGAATCCCTTGATTCCTACGATGTCTCCGATGTCGAGGAGCTTCTTCCACACTGTGTTGTACATTGTCTTGTCCTCGCCTGGGCAGATCTCATCGCGGTTGATGTAGACCTGGATACGACCTGTCTCATCCTGGATCTCTCCGAATGATGCCGCACCCATGATTCGGCGTGACATGATACGTCCTGCGATGACTACTTCCTGGAAGTTGCCCGCAGCCTCGTCATAACCCTCCTTGATCTCCTTTGCGGATGTGTTTACAGGGTAGAGTGCTGCCGGATAAGGCTCAATGCCAAGTTCTCTGAGCTTTGAGAGCGATTCTCTTCTGAACAGCTCCTGCTCGTTGAGGTCCATATTGCTCATATTCTTCTGGTTTATGTATATTACTATCCTAGTCTATTGAAAATAAAGCACAAAAATAGCATAAATAATTCTGAAATTGAAACAAAATCCATATCTTTGTATGCTATGCTTGTGGAAAAGAAATGGATTTTACGTGAAAGCACTGACCCTGA
>CANBDZ010000036.1 GCA_947367375.1 uncultured Bacteroidales bacterium
TGGCCGTCTTTGCCGGGCGCTCCGTCGGTGCCGTTGGCACCTGCCGCGCCGTCTTCGCCGACGGCCTTGTAGAGTTGTTGCCAACTCTGGCCGTTGTCATATGATATATACCAGTAATCATCTTCGATTTTCAAAAGTGGGGTGACGCCGTCCTTCCCGTTCTGGCCTGGCTTGCCTGATTCACCGTCTTCTCCATCCTCGCCGTCTTGGCCCGGAGCGCCAGGCTTGCCATCTTCGCCCGGTTCTCCGTCGGCTCCGTCCTTACCAGTAGTAGGAATCTTGTTGCCTTTTGAGTCTGTCAACCACTTTCCGTCCAATGTCCAGTAGTAGATCCCGTCTGTATCCTTTCGCACTCCGATCTGTGGCGTGTGCCCGTCCTTGCCGTCGGCGCCATCGGCACCGTCCTGGCCGGGCACGCCCGCCGCTCCGGCTTTACCGTGATATATATTTATATTTCCACTTTTTGAGAATGTGATTGTGTAGCCGATCTTTTCGCCCTGTTCGGTGATGTCTTTGACTCCGGTCACATAATCGTTAGACTGGAGGGCTGACACGATGTCTTCGAGGGCGGCTATATTGCTGTTCATTTCCTTGCACATCTCCTCCCATCTGGCGATGCGCTCCTCGAGGTTGTGGAGTTTGTCCCAGATGGCTGAGTCGTCGTAGCACGAGAGTACAGACAACAATGTGAGGACATATATTATAACTTTCTTCATGTTCCCTTTATTTCTGTGGAGGTACTACTGTGATTGTCGCTACATAAAACGGTTGTTTGAGGTTGCCGGTGTTTACACTCCATTTGTCTTGATAGCGGTATAGACAGAGGGAACTGATCGGATTATATCTTTCATCATTGCAGGCACCGCATCCGACTGAGTAGTTGTACTCATCTTCAGACATTCTTACATCGTCATCGATGTCTTCATCAGACAGATAGTACGCTAAACCCCAATATGTTGATTCAGGATACGCTCTCATAGCAGCCTCTATCTCATTTCGGGTACATTCGAGAGGAAAGTCTGTCGGTGTGTATTTGCTTTTCAGGTTGACAGGTAGGGTGACAGACTTGAACGGAATAAAGCTGTTTGACGTCATGTCGCCACTTGTAAACACGCCGAGTTCTACAGTGATGAATCTGGTGTCATCATCCCTCATACCTTTCAGATAGAAACGGACATAGTCAAATTTTTCAGGTATATCTTCTTTATACAGAGGTAGGGCAAATCCATTGATGTGTACTGTTTCGTTATAGTATCCGGAGTTCTCGAGGAGTCTTCCTCTTTCGAAAGACGTCTCCAGAGTTGGTTCGTCTTCAGTCTTGAAATCCTTGATATCTCCATAAACCTCCTCTCCTCTGACCTTAATGCACAGACAGTAAGAGTATTTTGTGCCGGCTTTAAGTCCTGAAAGTACAATGGAGAAGCTGCTGTTGTAATCAAAGAATGTAGTAGTTACGCTTTCTGCAGTATAGATGTTAAACTCCTTAGCATCAGAGTAGTAAATGATGATCTGGCTGTAAGGGATGTCTTTCTTTTCGATGTCAAGGCTGCCTATGAATGTCGCACTTCGGTCTGTGATGTTGATAGGGCTGACATTGCATGCATCAGGCAGTTTGTCCTTATGACGGGATATGGTGACGGTCTCCCCGCTGGCAAGGGTGATATATAGATATTTGTCGTCATAGCTTATATCTGAAAATATATCGCCTTCGACTCCAGCTGTTGCTGGACCAAGAGGCTCGGTGCTCCACGTCTTTCCGTTGTCGTAGGATATATACCAATTTCCGTCGATAATCTTCAGGAGAGGGGTGACGCCATCCTTGCCTGTTGCCGGAATCCTGTTGCCGTTTTCGTCTGTCAGCCAGCCTCCTTCGATGACCCAATCATCACCTTGATTGTTGCTGTTCATCCATTCTCCGTCGACAGTCCAGTAATAGTTGCCATCTTCGCCCTGCTTTACACTGATGACTGGAATATAGCCATCTTTGCCGTCAGCTCCGTCCTCGCCGTCTTCACCGTCCTGGCCTGGGGCTCCGTTCGCTCCGTCTTTTCCGTGATAGATAGTTACAGGCTGACTCTTTGAGAAATAAATCGTGTAGCCTATTTCACTTCCGTCTTCTGCTGTGAGATGGGTGATCTCGATTACATAATCACTGTTCTGGAGAGCCTCCAGTATAGTCTGGAGTGCTGCCAGGTTGGTGTTGATCTGGTTAACCTTGGTCTGCAGTTCCTCGAACGCTTTCCAGGTCGGGATCTTGATCTGAGATCCGTCTCCCAGTGTGAGGATGATGTAGTTCGGATTAGTTGTGTCTACACTCTGGAAGAAGGACTTGCCGTCTTCTCCGTCTTTGCCTGGTGCTCCGTTCTGACCGTCCTTGCCGTCTTCGCCTATAGCCTTATAGAGCTGCTGCCAGCTCTGTCCGTTGTCATATGATATATACCAGTAGTCGTCTTCGATTTTCAGGAGGGGAGTGATGCCGTCCTCTCCGTCCTGGCCTGGCTGGCCCTGCTCGCCGTCAGCACCGTCTTCTCCATCCTGACCTGGTGTGCCTGGCTTGCCGTCTTTGCCATCTTCTCCATCTTCACCGTCCTTTCCTGTGGTAGGTATCTTATTGCCCTCTGAGTCTGTGATCCATTCTCCGTCCAATGTCCAGTAATATATGCCATCCGCATCCTTCTTCACTCCGATCACCGGCGTGTGTCCGTCCTTTCCGTCGGCGCCATCAGCGCCGTCCTGGCCGGGCGCGCCCGCCGCTCCGTCAGCTCCGTTTTCGCCGTGATATATGACCACGCGGCCGCTTTTTGAGAAGGTGATGGTAAAGCCGATTTCTTTTCCGCTTTCGATGATGCTTGTCACATCGGTGACATAGTCGTTGTTCTGGAGAGCAGTCACGATGTTTTCAAGTGCCGAGATGTTCGTGTTCATCTCGTTGCACAGCTTCTCCAGTCTGGCGATTCTTTCCTCCAGACTGTCGACCTTGTCCCAAAGGTCGGTGTCGTCATAGCGGTTACATCCCCAGATGGACAGCATTACAGCTGTCATGAGCAAGATATGTTTCAAGATTGACCTCACAACTGTATCTTCAGCCTATTCCATAATGCAGCGTACAGAATAGCCTCGTGCTCTGTTGCCGTAGTCGTTGGTGTTTACACGGCCGTTGCTGCTGATGCACAATACTGACGCGTAGACAGATGAGCTGGTGTAAGGAGTTGCAGACCAATAGATTCCGCTACTTCCCACTGTTGTTAGGGTGCCTTCGGCGTAATGGCGTGAGCCAGCAGAAGGGTACCAGATTGTCGCGTCTTCACCAAAGGTTCCTGTGAGGTTGATTCCTTTCTTCTCGGAGTCAAAAGTGCTGGTTACTTCAGTGTTCAATGCCTTTGCCCACACTCCTGATGTGCCGCCGTCCGGAACTCTCCATCCGGCCGGGCAAGGGTCATAGACAGTCTTAGGCGAGCTTGATGGAAGCCAGCGTGTGTTGTCTACGTTTGGACAATCAGTGAAGTACCAGTCTTTGTTGACTGTGTTGTTCTCAATGAATGTAGTAGGATGCGCTGTCGCGTACTCAGGAGATCCTGTGAATGAATCAGAAATCACGGGGTCCGGCCAAGCGATTGTAGATTTAGCCAATGTAGAGGTTGAGACTGAATATGAGCCGAGGAACGGATCCTTTCTTCCCCATTGGTAGAACAGACCCAAAGCACCGGCTTCGCCTGGAGTTGGTGAAGTGGCTCCGAGGTTTCTGTCCATCATAGTGCCTGCTTCGTTGTTGTAGAGCTGGCCTGAAGGTGCGTCTGTGAGCCAGATGTGCCAAGACCAGAGGATCTCGCCGTCCTTGTCTCTTGCTGCGATCAGGGCGTTACCTTCAGCGAAGTTTCCGGATGTCTTGAAGACTATATAGTCGTTTGAGCAGCATACTCCTTCAATGAGGCTGAAGAGTTCAGGTGCCACTTCTGTGCCGAATGACTCCCATACGATGATGGCTGATGCCACATTGCCCACAGTTTCGTTGCTGTTTCCTTTGACTGCCTTGAACTTATAGAGACCGGATTTTGATACGATGTAGCTGTTGGCTGACTCTGCTGCCGACAGGTCTGTCGCTGATGCGGCGTTGAGGTCTGCCTCGACATGGTAAGGATGATGCACATCAAACTGCAGTACAGAGCCGTACGTCTTCTCTGACTTGACCTTCACGTAGACGCAGTAGTTGTAAGTGCTTCCGAATCTGAGATCTCTGAGCTCGATTGTGAAGTTCTGATCCTTATCGAATGCAGAGGTAGAGACACTCTTTGCATTGTAGATGTTGAAGATCTCAGCGTCTGAGTAGTAGATGGTTACCTGAGTGTAGGTGAGATCCTCTGCTGCCACATCTATATGACCTGTGAATGTTGCAGTCTGGCCTTCTACCTTCACGAGCTCAATAGTGCAAGGCACCTTCTGTGAGTCTTCGTTGTGACGTGGAAGCTTGATCTCTTCGCCGTCAGCCAATGTTATATATATGAACTCAGCGTCGAATTTCACATCGGAGAAGAAACTTTCGCCGTTGTTGCTGACTGCAGGTCCGAGGGGCTCTTTCTCCCAAGTCTTTCCTCCGTCATATGACACGTACCACATGTTGTCTTCGATTTTGAGGACTGGAGCGATTCCGTCCTTTCCGTCTGCACCTGTGGTCGGGATCTTGTTGCCGTTCTCGTCTGTCATCCATTCTCCGTCAAGGGTCCAGTAGTACTCTCCGTCGGTGTCCTGTTTTGCTCCGATAACAGGGGAGTAGCCGTCTTTACCGTCCTGTCCGTCTTCTCCGTCCTCACCGTCTTTTCCCGGAGCACCGTCCTGTCCGTCTTTTCCGTGGTAGATGGCAACCGACTGACCGTCAGAGAAGTTGATAGTGTAGCCGATTTCCTTTCCGTTTTCAACTATAGGGGTTACACCAGTCACATATGTCTTGCTGTTGAGAGCTTCTACCATTGCCTGAAGTGCTTCCACGCCCTTATTCAATGCCTCTACCTGAGCCTGGAGGTCTTCGAATGCCTTCCAGGTAGGAAGTTTGATCTGTGTACCGTCAGCAAATGTTATGATGACGTAGTTAGGGTTCGAAGTGTCAACGCTCTTGAAGAAAGAGTCGCCGTCCTCTCCATCCTTGCCAGGCTTACCGTCTTCTCCGTCCTTTCCGTCTTCACCGACTGCCTTGTAGAGCTGAGTCCACGTCTGGCCCTCATCATATGAGATCCACCAATAGTCATTCTCTATCTTGATCTGTGGCGCGATACCGTCCTTACCATCCTTGCCGTCCTCTCCTGGAGCTCCTGGTTGTCCGTCTTCGCCGTCCTGTCCTGGAGCACCCGGCTGGCCGTCCTCACCGTCTTCTCCGTCTTCGCCATCCTTACCGTCTGCAGGGATCTTGTTGCCCTCCTCGTCAAGGATCCACTCTCCGTCAAGAGTCCAGTAGTACACTCCGTCAACGTCTTCTCTGACGCCGATTACAGGTGTGTGGCCGTCTTTTCCGTCCTGGCCAGGCTTACCGTCCTGTCCATCCTTTCCGTCTTCTCCGTCAGCACCGTCTTTGCCATGATATATATTCACAGGCTCGCTCTTGGAGAAGGTGATGGTGTAGCCGACTTCTTCACCGTTTTCCATAATGCTTGTCACACCTGTCACATAGTCATTCTGCTGCAGTGCATTGACGATGGCCTCCAGAGCAGCGATGTTGGTGTTAGCTTTTTCGCACCATTTCTCAAGCGCTTCGATTCGCTCTTCGTGGCTGCGGAGCTCGTCCCATATTGCGGTGTCGTCGTACCTGCTGCAGGATACGACTGCCAATATCGAGAGGAATATGATATGTATATATTTCATATGTCTTAGTTGCGTATTGTGTTTCTGTTACCGTCTGCGAGTGTGAGGGTGTGTCCATCGATGATGACAGTTCCTTTTTTGTCCATGAAATCAATAAAGTAAGCCTGGCCTACGTGTGGAACTTTCTCACTGTGCTGGTACAGACGTGGTGTACATGTGGTTGCGTCGTCTGCTGTACAGCCTGTAATCCTTATCGTTTCACCGTACATAGTTCTGATGTCTCCGATGAGCTTGCTCACGTGGCGGCCTGGAACGAGGAAGTAACCCATGTTTTCAGCTGTAGCCGCAGCGAGACTTCCGAGTATTCCAACTCCTGTTATGCTCGCATTCTTGTCGTCCTGTCCGTATGCACGGATTCGGGTTCTGCGTACGTGACAGTCAGACAGGTCACTTGCTCCCATAATCATTCCGCAGAGTCCACCGACTTCACCGTAAGAGTAGAAACCGGCGCTTACAGTAACCTTGCCTCCTCCTATCTCTGCCACATGGGTGTATGGCTCAAGGTTGTTCTCGCACTTCCAGTTCTCGATGTAGCAGTCATTTACTGTGCAGTTCTTCATGTTTCCTTCGAAGTGACTTGCAAGTATTCCTAATCCCTGCAATGCGAAGACTCGGCTTTCGTACACGTGGATGTTCTCCATGGTGTATGCCACTGTGTCCGAGACGTGGGTGTAGCTGATAAATATAGCTCCCTGCGATGCGTCCTGTAACCCTCCTTCTTCATCTTCAAGGTCTTTGACAGTGACTGCTGTCTGACAGTTGCGCATCTTGAGGTTCTTGTGAATTGTGTGTGGAACTGAGTAGGATGTTCCTCTGATAAATGAATCTCTGGTGTAGGTGCTCACATCATTGTCTGCAGACCTTCCGAGGTTCAGATTGTAGATGGTGTGATTCTGTCCATCAAGATAGTTTACAGCGTTGAGTGAGTCGAAATAATTGTCATCATCACTCTGTGTGGCACTGTAGGCGAATTCAGACGGTACATAGAATATGCCGTCTTCTCCAGCACCGTTCATGTCCACGTCTGTCATGAAATATAAGGCATCTGGGCTTCCTGTTGCCTTTGTCTTTACACCTGCCAGGTCAAATGCAGAGTAGATTACATATCTGTTGGCTCCCGGAACAACTGTGAGGTCGTCTGAATCTTCATATGCTGACTCGGCAAGAAGAGGTTTCACCTTTGTCTCGCCGTCCCATTTTGCAATGAAGCGGTTTTCTCCGAGCATGACCATACCTCTGCAGCACTCTTCTGTTCCAAGCCATGCGTCGTAGGCCGAGAAATCGGTGTTATCCAGCCACAATGCTTTCTGGCTGTCTACATATATTGACTTAAGCGGCTCTGAGCCTGGTGCCGGAGTGCAGCTGCAGTTATCCATGAACCTGAGAGTCTCTCCGTAATCGTATCCTCTGAAAATACCTACAAAGTAACCTTCTTTTGTAGATCCCTTGATGTCTGTGTTGATCACGTGGCAATTGTTGAATATGACATCAAGTGCCTCGGAGCGGTCGCTCTTTGACTTTCTGGAAATATATCCTACCATACCACCGGCAGCTCCTTCGTAGGTGTTTACTGTTGAATTCTGCACCACGACATTGTTGAATGAGCTCGAACCGTAGAGTGTGTTCACGAGAACTCCTCGGTTGGTTTTTGTAGTGCCGGAGATTATGGCTCCGTCGATTATCAAATTATTGACTGTCAAATTCTTTACCACATCGCCAAAGAGTCCGATCATCAGCTTCAAACCCTTGATGGTGTGGCCATTGCCCTCAAAGGTACTTCCTGCAGGAAGTTTCATGGACATCTGGCCGGCCTTGTAGCCCATATCAATGTTGGTCAGCAGGCGGAAGGTCTTGTTTTCTCCGATCAGTGATGAGTGTGATGCATCGCAAAGCCATGCGATGTCTTCTGCTGCGTCGATTATGTAACAGTCTGAATTGTCCGGGTCCTGGGTGAGAGTTGAGACGATAGGGAACTTTCCGTTCCATTCGCTGTATGCTTCTGCCATGGATGTCTCGTTGACATCTATGTTGGTCTTCTTTCTCTGCTCTATGACGATCGCCTTCTTGCCATTGAACTCAAGTTCGTCAAGGTCAGAGCCATCCTTATTCAGCTCGAAGGTGCAGGCTACTTCTGCCTGACCGTTTGTTGGAGCTAGTATGTAGTTGCAGGATAAGTAGTTATAGCTGATGCCCTCTGAATATATTTCTTCAGATGTAAAGTCAGTGAAAGTGAATGTCATGTCGTCAGATTCATCGATTGGATCTGTAGACTTTACGCTTCCTGTGAACGGATCAAAGACAGTAGGTATGCTGTGGAAGGTCACTTTCACAACATCTTCTCCCTTCTTTGCCTGAGTCACATCCACAAAGTTGAGCTGGCCGAGAGGACGCCTTAGTACGACTTTCTGAGAGTTGTCATATGGAGTCTCCGGACTTATGACAGTGGTGTAACAGAAGGCGTCAAGCTCCTCCATCTTAGCAAAGCCGCCATTAAGATAGTCGGTGTAGTCTGCAGACACAGTACCGTCATTTCCGAAGCTGTAGGCTGTGTTGTCCTTGTC
The DNA here is from genome assembly GCA_947367375.1 of uncultured Bacteroidales bacterium. Taxonomy (GTDB): domain Bacteria; phylum Bacteroidota; class Bacteroidia; order Bacteroidales; family UBA932; genus Cryptobacteroides. The sequence continues at coordinate 8,412 of CANBDZ010000036.1, forward strand.
TTCAGCCCAGAAAACGATCTTATAGGTCTCGTCGTCTTTAAGCTTGAAGCTTACTCCGTCCTTCTGAACCTTAGACCACGACTCGGTGACTGTGTTCTCGAGTGAAAGTCCGTCAGCTATCTCCTTGTAGACAACCGCTCTCAACTGATCAACCTTTCCGGCATCACCTATAGCCTTGCTTGCAGGAGCACCCTTGTCCAGGTTTGGATGGAAGGTCCATTCTACAATGTCACTGTCCTGGTACGGAAGCTGTTCTTCATTGATGCAGGATGCTGCAAACATCAGGAAAGGGAGAGTCAGTAATATCTGCAGTTTTCTCATATAAGTTACTTGTCTTTTATCTACTTAAACTATTGTGCTACAAATCTGTAGACGATTTCTCCGTTCTGGCGTGCCGGAGCTGCCGGTGCCGCGCTGAAGCGCGAAAGTCTGGCTGCCCGGACTGCAAAGTTTCTCAGGCATTCATCAGTTGCGGAGATGTCCTCCATAACTTTGGCATTGATGACCTGGCCTTGGGGATTCACGGTGATTATCACTGTCACATCACCTTCTCCATAGCATCGATATGCAGGAATCTTCAGATGGCTTGCCTTTCTGCCTTCGAGGTTATATGATACGACGGATGGACCGCTATATTCTTTCTGTTCGCCTTTGTCAGGCTTCTGCTGGTGCTGCATCTCGACTGTCTCATCCCTTGCATCTTCCTCGATGGCGCTTTTCTGCCCGTTCTTGAGCTCTTGAGCCAGCCTTTCAGCATCTTTATACAGCTGGTCAGCATCCGTATTTCGGTCATCCTTCAGAGTCGATCCTGCATCCACAGCTATATTCTTGATCTGTCCGGCAGTCTGCCTTCTGGCAGCTTCTATCATGTCCTCAAGCCTGCGGCTGATGTCCTGCTTCATGACCTCTTCCTTTTCGCGTCTCTCTATCTCTTCCTGCTTGGAGAAGTCCAGGACGAAGCTTTCCTCACGTCTTATCGTGTTGTCAATCTGGTATACAAGTAACAAAATAATCACCGTGAGATGGAAAATCACGGTGATATATAGTCCTGCACGACCTTCTTTATCTTGGAAAAGCTTCACGTCAGTCGTTTCTTGTCAATTACTTGTTACTACTTGCAAGAGACTTTTCAATGGTCGCTGAAAGCACATCGATCGCTACCTTATTGTGTCCTCCCTGCGGGATGATAAGGTCAGCATACCTCTTGCTCGGCTCGATGAACTGGAGATACATCGGCTTCACAGTGTTTGAGTAACGCTCGATCACCCATTCCACTGTCTTGCCTCTCTCCACGATGTCTCGTGCCATAACTCTCATAAGTCTGTCATCGTCGTCAGCGTCAACGAAGATCTTGATGTCCATAAGATCACGGAGCTCAGGATCACAGAATATGAGGATACCCTCTACGATAATCACATCAGCAGGCTTTACAGTCACTGTCTGATTCTTCGATCGACCGCAGGTAATATATGAATATATAGGCTGCTCCACAACCTTACCTTCGCGCAGATCCTTGAGCTGCGCTCTGAGAAGATCGAAGTCAATCGAGTCAGGATGGTCGAAGTTATGAACCCTCTTCTCCTCCTCGCTGAGGTGACCGAGGTCCTTATAATATGAGTCCTGAGGAATCACAACCACATTTTCCTGCAGCTGTTCTGTGATTGCCTTCACTACTGTAGTCTTTCCGGAACCTGATCCGCCGGCTATTCCAATTATCAGCATAGAGTTATATTTATATCCCCGGTCGGGGCCGGGGATTATTTTATTAATATTCTGCGTTCTTTGGTGTACGTGGGAATGGGATTACGTCACGGATGTTGCTCATACCTGTAACGAAGAGGAGCAGACGCTCGAATCCGAGACCGAATCCACTGTGAGGAGCTGATCCGAAGCGGCGTGTGTCAAGGTACCACTCGAGTCCCTTGCGGCTCATACCGGTCTCCTCGATACGTGCTTCAAGCTTCTGAAGCGAAGCCTCACGCTCTGAGCCTCCAATGATCTCACCGATCTTAGGGAAGAGTACGTCCATTGCGCGTACAGTCTTGCCGTCCTCGTTCTGCTTCATATAGAATGCCTTGATGTCCTTAGGATAGTCGGTAAGGATCACAGGTTTCTTGAAGTGCTTCTCCACGAGGTATCTCTCGTGCTCGCTCTGAAGGTCTGTACCCCAGCTTACAGGATACTCCCATTCAACTCCTGCAGCCTCAAGGATCTTGATACCCTCAGTGTAGGTGAGTCTTACGAACTCTGTGTCAGCTACTCCCTCAAGACGCTCGAGGAGCTCGTTGTCATACCTGTCGTTGAGGAACTTGATGTCGTCGTAGCAGTTGTCGAGAGCATACTTCACAAGGTACTTGATGAATTCCTCTGCAAGGTCCATATTGTCCTTGATGTCATAGAATGCCATCTCTGGCTCGATCATCCAGAACTCTGCAAGGTGGCGAGGAGTGTTTGAATTCTCGGCACGGAATGTAGGACCGAAGGTGTAGATGTCACCAAGAGCCATAGCTCCGAGCTCACCCTCAAGCTGGCCGCTTACAGTAAGGCTTGTCTCCTTGCCGAAGAAGTCCTTTGTGTAGTCTATGCCACCCTTCTTGTTGCGTGGAAGGTTCTCCATATCGAGAGTAGTGACACGGAACATCTGTCCTGCACCCTCGCAGTCTGAAGCTGTGATGAGTGGAGTGTGTACATATACGAATCCCTTCTCATTGAAGAACTGGTGGATGGCATATGCCATCTTGCTTCTTACTCTGTAGATCGCTCCAAATGTGTTTGTTCTCGGACGAAGGTGTGCTACAGTTCTCAAGAACTCGAAAGATGTGTCCTTCTTCTGAAGAGGATAGCGTACAGGATCGCATTCGCCGTACACTTCGATCTCAGTCGCCTGGATCTCAGTTGCCTGACCACCACCCATTGACTCAACGAGCATACCTTTCACAGCGATGCAGGCTCCGGTAGTAACCTTTGCGAGAACAGCCTCGTTTTCAGGAGTCTTGTCTACTACGATCTGAATATTATTGATGGTAGAACCGTCATTAAGCGCGATGAACGCTACATTCTTGTTTCCTCTCTTGGTTCTTACCCATCCTTTTGCAAGAACCTCTTTGCCTGCCTCTGCTTTAAGCAGGTCTTTGATCTTGGTTCTGATTACTTGTTCCATTATATATTACTGATTTTACAAAATTTGCAGAGTTAATAATTAGTCTTATTCGCCTAAGATCAAGCCCTTGATCTGAGTGTTGTCCATAAGGCCTGTGAACTTCTCAGCACCTGCACCTACTGCAAACACTGGAAGCGGTGCACCTGTGTGCGAACCTGTTGTCCAGCCGATAGAAGCCTTTCTGTTCAGGTCTCTGTTCTCTTCGTTGCTGAGGTTGTTCTTGTGATTGTCTCTTTCCCACTGCTCTACGAGAAGTCCCCAGTTCACCTCACGGCCTGAGCCAAGTGACATTCCACCGGTCTCGTGGTCTGCAGTGATCACGATGAGTGTTTCCTTCGGATGCTTCTTGTAGAATTCGTATGCTACGCTGATAGCGTTGTCGAACTCGAGGATGTCCATAATCATAGGCATAGTTCTGTTGCCGTGTGCAGTCCAGTCGATCTTACCTCCCTCGCACATAAAGAAGAATGGCTCCTTTGTTCCGAGGTGCTTCAAGCCGAGCTCAAGCATCTCTCCCAATGTCGCATCCTCAGCAAGCTTACCTTCGCTTACATAGTTGCCTGCGCTCTCCTCCTTGTTGCTCTCCTGGCAGAACACCACCTTGTCGCCTGCCTCTACTTCAGCATTGTACTCGTTCAAGCCATACACAACCTTGTAGCCGCCTTCCTCGATAACTTCGTCGATAGGTCTGAGGTCATTGTGCTTTCCTCTGTAGTCGATGAAGCCTGAGCCTGCATAGAACTCAAATCCGCTTGTAGGGATCTGGAGGCACATCTCATAGCATGCATCTCTGTTTACATTGTTTGCATAGAATGCTGTAGGAGTAGCGTGGTTATGAGGAACTGTAGTGATGATACCTACATTGTAATCCTCATCGTGAAGGTCATATGCAATACTCTTTACAGGATTTCCCTGAGCATCAACTCCGATAGATCCGTTGTTTGTCTTAACGCCGCAAGCGATAGCTGTACCGGCAGCTGCAGAGTCAGTCACCCTGCTGTTTGCAGAGTAGCTTGTAAGGAGTCCGAAATGTGGCAGACTCGTCATTGTCAGATACTGTCCGCCGAGCTGGTCTCCGTTGGTGTAGGCAAGATAAGAATCCGCTGCAGCCACCTGTGTGATACCCATTCCATCTCCGATGAAAAGGAATATGTATTTAGCCTTTCCGGCTTCATTATCAGATGCTGATGTACATCCGTTTACACTTAAAAGCACAACTGCAGAAAGCAGTACATTAAAAAATCTGACGAGTTTCATAGTATTTAACATTTAACCCACAAAAATACCGATTTTTCCGTTATGTTGTTCCTATTATACTGAATAAAAAAGGGATATATAAATAAAAAAGCAGCTCTTTTCAGAACTGCTTTCTTAAGTATGTGATTTTTGATTAGTCTTCTGCAGGTTTTCTTGCAGTGTACATGATCTTAAGCGCTGAACATTTACGAAGTTCCTGCTTAACATCAGTCACGATACCCATGCGGGTATTCTCGTCAACCTTAAGAGCAACTGTCATGAAAGATCTGTCTGCCTCAGACATCGCGTCACGCTCTGCAGCGATGAAGTCACGGATCTCGTCTACTGTCTTGAAAGAGTCATTGAGCTGGATACGTGAGTCTGTACCGAACTGTGACTGAAGATTTCTGGTAGGAGTACCGATGTTGATGTATGAAGTCAAGTCTTTTCTCTCAAGCTTTGCAATCTCCGAAGCCTCAGGGAGTCTGAGCTGAACCTTGCTTTCTGTTTCACGCATGGTGGTTGTCACCATGAAGAAGAACAGGAGCATGAACACGATGTCGGAGAGTGAGCCTGATGGTGGCTGTGGCACTGTCCTTTTTTCTGACTGTTTGAATTTTGACATGTTGTTATCTCCTATTACTTTTTAGAAACGTCCTTAGGTTCTGCCTCAGAGATGTTCTGAGGAATTGCCTCTCTTACAACCTTCTGCTCATCCTCGTTACACTTGATGTAAAGCTTACCGAAGTTAGCGATTGCAAACTCATCACGGAGTTCATTTACGGCCTTAACGAGCTCATTCTGCACTGCGATGTATGCCTGGTAGCTGGTACCGCGGTCATTTTGAAGTGAGATGACACCCTTTGAAACCATATATGTTCCGAATCCTTCGATTTCCTTCTCTTCCTTTTCTGGGAGGTTAGGATCGTTGTATGGATTTGAGAGGAACTCTTTGATCTTGTCCTTAAGTTGGCTGACGTGCATAGGCTCTGTACCAGCGAGAAGTCTGTCGGCTGAGTTAATCTTCACAACGATGATGTTGCGGCGATTAACCTTCTGGTCCTGTGCCTTCTGGTTTGGATCCGGCATAGGAGGAAGTCGACGCTGGAGTCCCTTGTCCTGGTCCATGGTGGTAGTCATCATGAAGAAGCAGAGCAAGAGGAACGCCATGTCGGCCGTTGAACTTGAGTTGATTTCTGGTGTTTTCTTACCCATGGCGTCTGATTATTTACGAGTTGCTCCTACAACCCAACCGATAACAAGTGAAAGAATTGATGCTCCGAAGAGGAGGTAAGTAAGGTTGAGGAGTGTGTCTGTTAACTTGAGTGTACCAGCTGGCACCTCTGGGCCGATGTATCCAACGGCTGGGGTTCCTGGAGCGAGTACATATGCAACAGCAATCACACCTGCGATAACAACGAGGCCAAGAACAAGCTTAAGAAGGCTCTTAGGGTTGTTGATACCACCGATCACTACTACGCCGAGAACAACGGCGAGGATAGCGATTGCAGCAAATGCATATGCGCAGTACAGCATGTTGTCGACAGGGGCATTACCGTTTGTTTCAAATCCTACAGCAAAGCCGTAGAAGCTGAATACTACACCCACGATGAACAACACCAGCAGGATCCATTTTAATATTTTTTCGTATTTCATTGTTTTCGGTCAATTATTTGTTTTCCTGATACTTTACCAAAACGTCCATCAGTGAGATTGATGCGTCCTCCATCTCGATAGTGAGGGACTCAACCTGTGAAAGGATGTAGTTGTAGAAAATCTGAAGGATAACGGCAACGATCAAACCACCTACAGTAGTGATCAAAGCGACCTTCATACCACCTGCTACGACTGCTGGAGACATGTCACCTGCAACCATGATGGCGTCGAATGCCTGGATCATACCGATAACTGTTCCCAAGAATCCGAGTGATGGAGCGATAGCGATGAAGAGAGAGATCCATGAGAGGTTCTGCTCCATCTTGCTTGCCTCAACGCCACCGTAAGAAACAACTGACTTCTCAACCTCCTCAAGGCTCTGACCGTCTGCGAGGCGGATGAGTGCCTGAGTGAAGATAGACGCTACAGGACCACGAGTGCCACGGCAAACGTCAGTAGCTGCTGCTACGCCACCATTCTTGAGAGCCTCCTCGATCTTAGCGAGAAGCTTCTTGGTGTTGGTCTTAGAGAAACCGAGGTAAAGGATACGCTCGATACAAAGAGCGAGACCGAGGATAAGGCAGGCGATAACGAGAGCCATGAAGCCGGCACCACCTTCGATGAACTTAGTCTTGAGAGCCTGGTGCATAGGAACTTCCTCAGGTCCGTCAAGTGTCTCAGCCTCAGCAGCTGGAGCTGCAGCTTCAGTAGCTGTTGGTTCAGCAGCCTGCTCGTCCTGAGCTACTGCGTTCTGTGCAGAAAAGGCCATAACGCCCATTACTGCCAAAAACATGAAAATTTTTTTCATAATTGTTTTTGTGTGTTTGATTAATTAAAGTTATTGAATTGTTATTAGTTAATAATCTTTAGCTTACGTGTCGTTTGGGTACACCTTGCCTTAAAATGCGGTGCAATTTAGCAATTTATTTCCAAACGGCAATATTTATTTTGATATTTCTCCCCTTAAATCGCACTCCAGGCCTGCTTTCACGTCGCTGTCGCCGGAATGTCTGCCAAGCAGATGAAAGAGTTTGCCGAGCGCGCTTTCCGTAGTACTGTCATATCCGTTCACGACTCCGGCTTCCTTGAGGCATTTGCCGGTGGCATATATGTCCATGTTCACGATTCCTGCCATGCACTGAGTCACGTTCAGCAGGATCTTGCCCATTGCAGAGGCCTCTCTGACGATGGATATGAACCACTCTTTGGATGGGGCGTTGCCGGCTCCGTATGTCTCTATGATGACGGCACGTGTGTCGTTGCCGCATAAGATGGTTCTGACGATCTGCGGAGTTATTCCCGGGTGCATTTTAAGGATCGATACCCTGGTGTCCAGTGATTTGTGGAATATTGGTCTTTCTTCCCAGACCTTCGGCTTGATGATGAGTCCGCTGTTGTACCGGATGTGTATTCCAGCCTCGGCCAGAGGAGGGTAGTTAGGGGAACGGAATGCCCTGAAATTGTCGGAGTTGATCTTTGAAGCACGGTTTCCGCGCATGAGCACATTGTCGAAGTAGATGCATACTTCTGGAACAAGTGCATGTCCGTCGGAATCCTTTGCGGCGGCGATTTCGACAGAGGATATGAGATTCTCCTTTCCGTCTGTGCGCGGCGTTCCGATCGGGAGCTGGCTTCCTGTGAATATAACAGGTTTAGTAAGCCCCTCGATCATAAAGCTGAGAGCGGATGCCGAGTATGCCATCGTATCTGTACCGTGAAGGATTACGAAGCCGTCATACTCTTCGTACTTCTCTTCTATCAGCTCCGCAAGCGCCAGCCAGAGAGAAGGCTCGATGTCTGAGGAGTCTATCAATGGATCGAATGTATAGGTGTCTATCCTGTAGGCGAATTTTCCAAGCTCTGGTACTTCTTCAAGTATCTGGCTGAAATTGAATGGTTTGAGTGCTTGGATCACAGGGTCTTCCTTCATGCCTATCGTTCCTCCTGTGTAGATGAGGAGCAGGGCTGATTTTTCTGTCGTAGCTTTGGCCGGTATCATATTCCGAATAGTTTTTCTGCGTTTTGTGTGGTGGTTTCTGCAATTTCTGCAATTTCCTTTCCTTTCAATTCAGCCAGCTTTGCGGCGATGTGCGGGATGTATCCGCTTTCGTTGCGCTTTCCTCTGAAAGGAACCGGGGTGAGGTAAGGAGAATCGGTTTCAAGCAGTATCCTGTCCAGCGGGATGCTTTTTACGGTTTCTGCGATGCCGGCTTTTTTGTAAGTCAGGACACCTCCTATGCCGATGTACCAGTCCCCGAGCCTGCTGATTTCGGCAAATGTCTCAAGGCTTCCGCTGTAGGCATGAAAAACACCTCTGGTTCTAAGGTGTCTGCAGTCTTTTAAAACATTGATAATAAGTTCAGTGGACTCTCTGGAATGTATTATGACCGGCAGATTCAGCTTGTCGGCGAACTCCAGCTGGATCCGTAGGGCATCCTGCTGCTCTTTTATGAAGTCCTTGGACCAGTAGCAGTCCATGCCTATTTCGCCGATGGCGTATATTTCTTTGGATAGATATCCTTCGAGCAGTGAAAGCTCTTTTTCCCAGCCTGCATCTATGGATGTGGGGTGAAGGCCGAGACAGGGGAATGCTGTGCCGGGATGCCTGCCGGCCAGTGTGAACATGGCGTCCCTTGTCTGCGAGTCGATGTCCGGCAGAATCATCTTTGTGACGCCTGCCTCTACAGCTCTTGCGATGGCGGCATCCTCTTCCAGATGAAATGCCTCGTCGTAAAGATGGCTGTGTGTGTCTATGAATCTCATATTGTATGCTCGATATGATGCTATCTTGCAAAAATATGAAATTTATCGGAAAATCTTAGTCTCCAGAGTACATCTTTGAAGAAGATCGATGCATATGAGCCCTTCCATCTCCAGAAATCCGGTAATCCGGGATACTCTCATATATTCTATTCCGGTTTTCAGTGCAATTTCTTCGACAGTGATTCCTCTTTCATTTCTGATGACTTCGAGAATCTTTCCCATGTCCTCTGTCTGCTCCTGGGGGTAGAGCCTGCCGAAATGCATTCTCAGAATTTCAGCGGTCGATGCTTCTCTCTTCGCATGGCTTCGTTTCAGGCCAAGACTTTCAATCATGTCCTCGATGGATATCAGCGGTTCGGCTATCTTTTCCCTGATGAGCCGGTTGCATCCCTGCGAGCGTATGTCATCCGCTCTTCCCGGCAGGGCATATACCTCCCTGTTGTATGAGAACGCCAGTCTTGAAGTGGTCATGCCTCCGCCTCTGGACTTTGACTCGATCAGAACAGTTGCGTCTGCCAGACCGGCTATTATGCGGTTACGCCTGAGGAAATGGATGGCCAGAGGTGCGGTTCCGGGAGGGTAGTCGGTTATCAGGGCGCAGCCGGGGGTCGAGGCTATCCGTTCTGCGTACACCTTATGGCGTTGAGGATAGATGCTGTCCGGACCTGTCGCCATCACTGCAATTGTCGGAAGTCCGTTTTCGATGGCAGTCTTATGCGCTTCGATATCGACTCCGAGGGCCAGTCCACTCACAATGGGCGGGCGTGTGCCTGTTGCGGCAAGCCCTTTTACTATCCGTGCACACCAGTCCCTGCCGTAGGGTGATATGTCGCGCGTGCCTACAACTGCCACGGATTCCTTGTTCCATAACTTGTCAAGCGGGGTTATTCCTCTTACATATAATCCGACAGGAGGGTCTTCACATTCCTTCAGCAGTTCCGGGTATGATTCTTCTGTGATACCGCTGAAGACTATGCCCTTGTCAGAAAGTTTCATCAGCTCTTTGGAGGCATCTTCGGCAGACTTCCAGTTTAACATTTCAACGTATCCGGAATGAGGCCCGAGTAGACATTCC
>CANBDZ010000037.1 GCA_947367375.1 uncultured Bacteroidales bacterium
ATTATAACTGATGCCTCTACACTACAATTCAGAATGCTTAACAGGTCCAAGGGACCGGCTATGTGGAGTCCACGTGCGCAGTGTGATAAAATCCAATTTTCTCTGTACTGGCGAAAAATACTCGAAAGTGCCTGTAAATTAGACCTTTATCAAGATTCTGTGACCGGTTTTCTTTTTAATGGTTCGAAAATTTCGGGCGTACGTACGACTACCGGTGCAATTTTCAATTCTCAGACGGTCATTTTGACAGCCGGAACCTTCCTTGACGGTCGACTCTTCATCGGACGCAATATGTTTGAGGGAGGAAGAATCGGCGAGTTGTCTTCTCATGGTCTCACCGGTCAGCTTGTCGAGATGGGTGTTGCGACTGCAAGGATGAAGACAGGTACTCCACCTAGAATCGACATTTCTTCAGTTGACACTTCGAAACTGACTCATCAGTTTGGAGACGAGGATCCTGAAAAGTTCTCTTATCTTCCTTTCTTGTCAACAGCTCAGAACGGAACCCCTCAGATGCCATGCTTTGTTGTTCACACCAACCAGCAGGTTCATAAAATTCTTGAAAGCGGATTTGGAGACTCACCTCTGTTTTCTGGAAAGATCAAAGGTATCGGACCAAGGTACTGTCCGAGCATCGAAGACAAGTTGAGAACCTTTGCTGACAAGACAGAACATCAGCTTTTCCTGGAGCCAGAGGGTAGGGGAACAAATGAGTATTATCTTCAGGGATTCTCTTCATCACTTCCGCTGAACATTCAGATGGAAGCTCTTCATCATATAGAAGGACTTGAGAATGCAAAGATCTTCCGTCCGGCATATGCAGTCGAGTACGACTACTTCGATCCAACCCAACTCAAGCCAACCCTTGAGTTGAAGAACATCGAGAATCTTTATTTTGCAGGACAGATCAACGGTACAACCGGATATGAGGAGGCAGCTGCCCAGGGATTGATTGCAGGTATGAATGCCCATCTCAAGGCTCATGGTAAAGATCCTTTCATACTCAATCGTGACCAGGCATATATAGGTGTTCTTATAGATGACCTTATTACGAAGGGAGTGGATGAACCTTATCGTATGTTCACTTCGAGAGCGGAATACAGAACTCTTCTCAGACAGGATAATGCGGATTTCAGATTGACAGAACTGTCATATAATCTGGGTCTGGCTGACCAGTACAGATACGATTACACAAGAAGAAAGTATGATGCAATAAATGGTCTGACCGGTTTCTGTGATGAGTCTGCCGTCAAGCCACATGTAGTAAATGAGTATTTGGCCTCAGTATCTACATCTGAAGTAGATTCAAGAAAGAGGATATCTGATCTGGTTTCAAGACCTCAGGTAAAATTGAATGATATTTTGGATTTAGTTCCACGTGGAACAATATTAAAGTATTCGGAATTCAATTTCGATGAAGCTTTCGTAGATCCGACATCTTCATTGCTTAAGGATGAAGTTTCATATTCCGACACCTTGGCGTACGAGTCATATGAATCCCTGACAGAAAAGCTCAATTCGGAATATTCTGAGTCTTCATATAAAGATGCTCTTTATGTTCTCAAGTCTAATACAGAATATCCAGTTTCAATGTTGGATAGTGAAGAACTCAATACAAAGATCGTATCCAATTATAAGAGGGATGTCATCGATTCGTGTGAGATAGGAATCAAGTATAAAGGATATATTCAGCGAGAGCAGCAGATGGCTGATAAGATCATGCGACTTGAGAATCTCATCATTCCGGAAGGATTCGACTTCGATAGGGTAGAGAGTCTTTCTATAGAATGCAGGCAGAAATTGAAGCGATATTCTCCGCGAACAATCGCTCAGGCTTCGCGAATATCCGGAGTTTCACCGGCGGACATATCGGTGCTTCTAGTATATTTCGGTAGATAAAAATATAGAAAAAGATGTTCCATGTGGAACATTTTTTCTGTTTTAATAATATAGATACCCGGTCAAGCCGGGTATGACAACAAATTTTGTCGATATATATAAATACTGTTTCTGTGTATTTATAGTCGTTTCAGGGAGAGTTTTATTATTTCCTCTAGTGTCGCTGACGGTTTTTCTTTTAGCACTGCAGCCACAGCTTTGTTTACATTTGCCTTGGTGAAACCGAGCATTACGAGTGCTGTAACAGCTTCCTCTGAAGCAGCATTAGAAGTAGGGGAGAACAGTACTGCGCTGTCGTTTCCTCCACCTTTGACTATCTTGTCCTTCAGTTCTAGAATGAGTCTCTGGGCACTCTTCAGACCGATTCCTTTGATACTTTTGATCTTGTTTATGTCTTCTGAAAGGATGGCATTGTTGATCTCTTCTGTAGTCAGTGAAGAGAGCATCATTCGTGCTGTTGCTGCTCCTACACCTGACACTCCGATAAGAAGTCTGAAGAGGCTTCTCTCGTCTTTAGTAGCGAATCCGTAGTACAGTTCCTCATCTTCTCTCAGGGTGTGATGGATGTAGACTTTGACTTCAGACTGTCCGTTAAGTCTCTCATAGGTCTGGAGTGAAATCAGTATGTGATAGCCGATGCCATAGGTTTCCAATGTCAGATCTGTGGGGGTCAGTTCGGCTATTTTGCCTTTAATATAGTCTATCATAGTGTGTATATATTGTACCTCTATGCAAAATTATGATAAAATCCTGTAAAAGAAAGATTGTTTTTGCTAAATTTGCGAGTTATTTGCACGTTGTTTAATAAGCTTCAGAACTATATGAATGTTGAACTCATAAGATCTATGTTTCCTGCACTTTCAAGAAAGGTGTATGGAAAGGATCTCGTGTATTTTGACAACGCTGCGACAAGCCAGAGGGTTTCTACTGTAATCGAAGAATGGAACAGACTCAGTACAGAGTCAAATGCCAACATTCACAGGGCAGTTCATCGTCTTGCAGACGAGGCTACACAGGCGTATGAGGATGCAAGAAACGCTGTAAAGGATTTCCTTAATGCGGAGGATCGCAAGGAGATTATATTTACTGCAGGTACAACTTCAGCCATCAATCTTGTAGCATTTTCTTTTGGCGAGGCTTTCGTGAAAGAGGGGGATGAAGTTATAGTGACAGAAGCAGAGCACCATTCGAACATAGTTCCGTGGCAGCTCATGTGTGAAAGAAAAGGTGCTGTTCTGAGAGTTCTTCCTGTGGATGATTACGGTCATCTGAAGATCGAAGAACTTGATGAAATTCTCAATGAGAGGACCAGGATAGTTGCCGTAACACACATTTCAAATGTTCTTGGCATCATAAACCCTGTAAAGGAAATCATAGAGAAATGTCACTCCAGAAATGTTCCTGTCCTTGTGGACGGAGCTCAGGGTGCGGTTCACTGCAAGGTGGATGTCCAGGATCTTGACTGTGATTTCTATGCATTCTCGGGACATAAGCTTTATGCTGCGACAGGTACCGGAGTGTTATACGGCAAGAAGAAATGGCTTGAAATGATGCCTCCTTATATGGGTGGAGGAGAGATGGTAGGCAATGTAAGTTTCAAGAAGACTACTTATGCTCCGCTTCCTATGAAGTTTGAGGCTGGTACTCAGAATCTTGCTTCCATTCCGACTTTAAAGCAGGCTCTTGATTTTGTTAAATTATTGAGAGATAAAGAGTTAGAGGAATATAACAACCAAATAAGAGATTATCTTATCGAGAAATTGACTTCTGATCAGAGAATCAAGGTCTATGGTGTTCCACGCGGAACAAATGATGAAAAGATTCCTTTGGTTTCGTTTGCGGTGAACGGAGTTCATCACGAGGATCTTGCTTTGATTCTGGATAAGATGGGAATAGCGGTAAGGTCTGGTCAGATGTGTGCAGAGCCTCTTATGGACAGATTCGGCGTTACAGGTATGCTGAGAGTTTCCATAGCGCCTTATAACACAATGGAGGAGGCTGAGTATTTTGTTAAATGCCTTGATAGGGCAATTGGAATGTTGATGTAGTATGACTTTATTGGAAGCTGAAAATAGTGTTATCGAGGAATTCTCGATGTATGACGAGTGGCTCGATAAATACGAGTATCTTATAGAACTTGGAAAGTCGCTGAAGGACTATCCTGAATCTGCCAAGACCGATGACAAACTTATAAAAGGCTGTCAGTCGAGAGTGTGGCTTGATTACAGGATTGAGGATGGAAAGATATATTTCAATGCTGACAGTGATGCCATCATTACAAAAGGCATCATCTCTCTGTTGATAGGTATTTATTCCGGAAGGACTTCACAGGAGATTATGTCTTCGGATTTTTCAGTGGTAGAGAAGATAGGTCTCAAGGAGAACCTTTCTCCTACGAGAGCGAACGGACTGGTTTCTATGATTGAAAAGATCAGGGAAATCGCCGACAGAAATGCATAAAATGAGGATATGAAATTAGAAAGAGATATAATTATGGCTTTGAGACAGGTGTACGACCCGGAAATACCTGTCAATGTGTATGATCTTGGATTGATCTACGAAATCAAAGTGGATGAAGATCACAATGTCTATGTACAGATGACTCTCACAGCACCGAACTGTCCTATGGCGGACTATGTTGTGGAGCAGGTAAAGACAGCCGTGGAAGATGTACCGGGAGTGGTAAGTGTAAAGATTGACCTTGTTTTCGAGCCAGAGTGGGACAGAAGCAGGATGTCTGAAGAGGCGCTTGTGGAGCTCGGACTCGACGATTGAAGAGACATAGATCAGATGTTCAAGCGATCTGATCTGGGAAACACAAAGAAAGTGCAGCTGTACCTTTCGCTTGGCTCAAATCAGGGCGATAGAAGGCATAATCTTCAGGCAGCCTTGAGTTGCCTCAATATAGACCTGAAAACGCCTTATAAGGCCGTTTCTTCGTTCATTGAGACCGAACCTTGGGGATTCGAATCGGATGAGAAATTTCTCAATGCAGTAGTTCTTTACGAGCTTGATTTGCCGGAGAATTATAATCCTGAGGCAGAAGGTCTGATGATCCTGGAAATATGCAAGGACATTGAGAGAAGATTAGGTCGCACAGGAGAACCTGAATATGATGAAAAAGGGGAGAGAATATATAGGTCACGACCTATTGATATCGACATCCTCCTTTTCGGAGATAACAAGATAGATTGCGAGGAACTGACGGTTCCGCACAAACTGATGTATGAGAGGGATTTTGTGATGATCCCTTTAAAGGAGATTGCCGGTCAGGCCGGCAATGACGTCTTAACAAGAGTTGGCAATGACGTCATCCCCGACTAGATCGGGGATCTGAAAATGAAATGATAAATTAACTATAATACTATTATGACACAGGAAGAACTTTTTAAAATTTTGGTAGCTCACTGCAAGGAGTACGGATTCATTTTCCCTTCAAGTGAGATTTACGATGGTCTCGGTGCCGTATATGACTATGGTCAGCTCGGTTCAGAGCTCAAGCAGAACATCAAGAGATACTGGTGGGAGGCGATGACTCGTCTTCACGAGAACATTGTAGGTATCGATGCTGCTATCTTCATGCACCCACGTACTTGGGAGGCATCAGGTCACGTTGGAGCATTCAACGATCCGCTTATTGACAACAAGGATTCAAAGAAGAGATATCGTGCTGACGTTCTTATCGAGGACTACATCGGCAAGCTCGAGGAGAAGATCGAGAAGGATGTAGAGAAGGGTAAGAGAAAGTTCGGCGAGGCTTTCGATGAGGCACAGTTCAAGGCTACAAACCCTAACGTTCTCCGTAATCAGAAGAAGATCGACGAGGTACGTCAGAGAATGGCTGATGCATTGAATGCCAATGATTTGAATGAGCTTCGTCAGATCATCGTAGACTGCGAGATCGCTTGTCCTATCTCTGGTACAAAGAACTGGACAGAGGTTCGTCAGTTCAACCTTATGTTCAGCACACAGATGGGTAGCGTGACAGAGGGTGCAAATGTAATCTATCTCCGTCCTGAGACTGCACAGGGTATCTTCGTGAACTATCTTAACGTTCAGAAGACAGGCCGTATGAAGATTCCTTTCGGTATCGCTCAGATCGGTAAGGCTTTCCGTAATGAGATTGTTGCTCGTCAGTTCATCTTCCGTATGAGAGAGTTCGAGCAGATGGAGATGCAGTTCTTCATCAAGCCAGGTACTG
This sequence comes from uncultured Bacteroidales bacterium, assembly GCA_947367375.1. Lineage (GTDB taxonomy): Bacteria > Bacteroidota > Bacteroidia > Bacteroidales > UBA932 > Cryptobacteroides. The sequence continues at coordinate 6,101 of CANBDZ010000037.1, forward strand.
AGCTTGACTGGTTCGCTAAATGGAAAGAGAACCGTATGGCTTGGCACAAGGCTCTCGGAATGGGTGACGACAACTACCGTTTCCACGATCATGACAAGCTCGCTCACTATGCAAATGCAGCTACTGACATCGAGTTCCGTTTCCCATTCGGCTTCAAGGAGCTTGAGGGTATCCACTCACGTACAGACTTTGACCTTGGAAATCACCAGAAGTTCTCTGGAAAGAAGATCCAGTACTTCGATCCTGAGCTCGGCGAGAACTATGTACCTTACGTAGTAGAGACTTCTATCGGTGTAGACCGTATGGTGCTTGCTGTCCTCTCTCACTCATACAAGGAGGAGCAGCTTGAGAACGGTGAAAGCCGCGTTGTTCTCAGCATTCCTGCACCGCTTGCACCAGTTAAGGTGGCTGTGCTTCCTCTCATCAAGAAGGATGGCCTTCCAGAGCTTGCAAGAGAGATTCTTGACGATCTCAAGTACGATTTCAACTGCCAGTACGATGAGAAGGACTCTATCGGTAAGAGATACCGCCGTCAGGATGCCATCGGTACTCCTTTCTGCGTGACTATCGACCACGATTCACTCAACGACCGTTGCGTTACTATCCGTCACCGTGATTCAATGCAGCAGGAACGCGTCAAGATCGAGGATCTCCACGCAATCATCTCTAAGGAGGTTAATCTCAGCAACATCCTTAAGAAGCTTAAGTAATAACCTTAATAACTGAATTATTATGAACAAGTTCATCAAATTTGCGATTGTTGCAGTTATGGCTGTATTTGCTACACAGACTGCACAGGCTCAGCTTCTCAAGAACCTTCTTGGTGGAAAGTCTGCTGCAACTGAAACTACAGCAACCTCACAGACAACAGCGACTTCAAACGGCCAGGCATCAGGAGCAGCTCTCAAAGCTCTTTACACTCAGTACAAGAATGATGGTAAGACCTTGAATATGAGTAATATGCAGAATATGCTCAACCTTGCTTCACTCGCAACAAGCGTTCAGGGACTTAAGGAGGCTGACGCTACATACAAGAAGGATTTCATTAAAGGTTTGATCCTTGGATCTACTAACCTTGTTAACAATAACAACTCAACATCTGTGTTGTCTTCTCTTACAAGCTTTGCTAACCTTGATCTTTCTTCATTGATGTCAGGTGTTGCTACAAATGAGAAGAAGGATGATAAAAACGCAGAACTTACAACTGCTACAGGTGCTGTAAAGGCTCTTTCTGGACTTATTTCAGGATCATCTGAGTCGAAGAAGACAGAGGAGACTAAGCAGAATGAAATCGTTTCTTCTGTTACATCTCTCTTGAATCTCTTCAAGTAAGATAGAAGTGCATATAAATAATAAGGCTCCGAATCCACATCATGGTTCGGAGCCTTATTATTTATATATTTACCAGCCTTGTGCCTTCATCGGAAGTTCGACACCGTCAGGAGTCACTACCACTGCTCCGACTTCAGGTTTTGCCAGGTGGCCGATGATGTCGAATGTCTGGAAATCGTGACGGAATTTCTCGTGTTTTCCGATTGGAATTGTGAAGAGGAGTCTGTAGTCTTCACCACCGTTAAGGGCAGCTGAAATAGGGTCTATATTCATTTCCTTGCCCAGGTCGAAAGTCTTTCCTGCAAACGGGAGCTTATCTACATATATCTTGGCTCCCAGTCCGCTGTCACGCACAAGGCGTTTTACAGAGTCTGCCAGACCTCTTGTCACGAGATAGCCGTGTGAAGGCATGATCTCGGCCTCTTCAAGCTGATTTACTGTCTGTGCGTTGATCTGTGGCTTGAGGTAAGCGCCAACAAGGTTCTTATAGTCGTCAAGCTTAGGCTGTGCCTTTGCATCTCCACTCTTCTCGAAGGCTCTCTTCTCTCTTTCAAGCACCTGGAATCCCATATATGCTGCTCCGAGGTTGTCTGAAACGCAGATCAGATCCATACTTTTAGCAGCAGGACGGCGCTTTGCCATAAGGAGGGAAGTCTCTCCTGTGCATGAAACGCTGACTGTCAGTCCGTTAGGTGAAGGAAGAAGATCGAGGGACACTTTCTTATATCCGTGTTCCTTTCCTGCTGCGACTATTCCGTCCCAAACTTCCTTTATATGCTTGAGATCAAGTTTCGATGAGATACCGAGTCTTACATCCATTGTGCGTGGATGCGACATCTCCGCATAAAGCTCGCCGGTTACAGCTGTAACGCATTTGTAGCCGAGATGCTTGAGCGGGAAATATATGAGGTCGAAGTCTATTCCTTCAATGAAGGTACGAGAATGGGTGGTCACACAGCACTTTGATTCAGTTTCAAACCAACTGCTCTGGAACGGCTTGTAAGGGGTACCTTCGTAAAGTTTTGCGATCGCCTCGACTCTGCCGAGGTCTGAGAATGTTTCTTCTGCCATAATTGAAATAGTATTTATGCAAAAGTACTCATAAATTCTGTTACTTTGTCAATATATCCGCTTTGATATTCTCCAATATCTGCATCTGCTGGATAGCAATCTGATTCAGTTTTGATATTCTCTCGGCTTGCATTATATTGTCATTGATCATAATTGCGTTTATATTCTCCAAGTTAGAAAGACATATAAGTTCATTTATTGTTGCATAGTCTCTCATATTGCCTTTTATATCAGGATGTCCATCTCTCCATTGTTTTGCTGTCATCCCGAAAAGAGCCATATTAAGAACATCAGCTTCATTAGCATATATCTGATTTATCTGTTCTGATGATAAACGTGTCGGGATAAGATTTCTGCTTATGGCATTCGTATGAATATGGTAATTGATTTTTGCCAGTTCTCTTTTAGCAGACCATCCTATCAGTTGACTTTCCTGTTCTTTCATTCTTTGAAACTCCTTGATCAGATAAAGTTCGAATTCCACAGAAATCCAACTTGCAAACTTGAAAGCAATGTCTTTGTGAGCATATGTTCCTCCATATCTTCCGGGACGTGTCGTAATGCCAATTGCATCTGTAGAGGATATCCATTTCTGTGGTGATAGAGTAAATGCATTCAAACCGGCTTCGCTTTTAAACCTATCGAATTCGATAGGTTTAAAAGCAGGGTTGAATAAAGTTTCCCACATACCGAGATACTCGATAGTGTTTCGATTGCGCATCCAATTGTTGATGACAATATAAGGATCGTCGCTCTTATAACGAGCAATGTCTGTCAATGAAATGTAATCATTTTCATTGATGCTGAGAATTGTAATCTCAGATTCTTTAACTGATATTTTAGCCATAAATATATAATTTGAGGTTTATTCAAATAAAATATTTATGACTCTCTCCCTGTTGTCCCGTAAAGATGGTTATTATATTCCAAATAGTGCCTGATAACTCATATTTCATATGAAGATTTTTCTTTTTCTTTAAGTTTTTTCTTTTTTTTATAAATTTGCGAGGATTGAAACTATAGTCATATGAAGAAATATCTCTCCTTTTTTATTGCAATTATCTTTACTTTATTTCCGGATGTAGTAGAAGCAAAGAAAGATAGCGAATCAACAGGTCTTAAGGTTATGTCATACAATATCCGTCTTGGCTCTGCCAACGACGGAACAAATTCATGGGCTCTCAGATATCCTGCAACTGCAGAAATGATCGAGGATCAGATGCCAGACATCTTCGGTGTGCAGGAGGCTCTTGCTTCACAGATCCGTTTCATTGAAGACAATTTTGTTGACTACAAGTCTGTAGGTGTCGGAAGAGAGGACGGAAAGAAGGATGGTGAACATATGTCCATCTTCTGGAACAAGAAGACTGTTTCTCTCCTGAAATGGGGTACATTCTGGCTTTCAGAGACTCCAGAGAAGCCTTCTATGGGTTGGGACGCTGCTTGCAAGAGAACAGCAACCTGGGCTCTTATGAAGTGCAAGAAGACAGGCAAGAAGTTTTATTATGTGAATACGCACCTTGACCACAAGGGTACAGAAGCACAGAAGAACGGTCTCAAACTTATAGTTGACAGAATCGACGACATCAACCCTGAGGGCTATCCTATGATCCTTACAGGTGACTTCAACATCACTCCGGACAACCCTAACCTCGTGGAACTTGACTCAAAGATGCACAGCGTAAGAAAAGTCGCAGAAAAGACCGACAACCACGACACCTTCAACGGCTGGGGAAAAGGCAAAGGTGTGATCGACTACATCTACGCTTCAGGTTTCAGCGCCTACCCAGAATACCAGACAATTACAAAGAGATACGCAGACAGGAAATTCGTTTCCGACCATTATCCTATCTGCGCAATTCTAGTATTCTAAACGTCTTTATTTTTTCGCGACGTTATATTTTATCTGCATGCGTGTCAGTTCTTCGATGAATGGAGCTGTCACGGCAACGCGGAACTTACGGGAGAGGAATTCGATATTCCAACCCTTTTCAGGATCATAGAGGAACATTGTCAACGGAACGTTGCCTTTGTTCCTCTTTATCAGTTTTACCAGCTGCTCGCGGAATTCCGGTGAGAGCATTGGGGTGGAAATACTGATTGAGAAGCCCTTGATGTAGGTTTCCACTACATTTCCAAGCAATACGACCTTCTTAACCTTGAAGGCATAAGGTGAGGTTTTACCCTGTGCCTTTTCCTCTGGCTTGAGATAATACTTTTCCTCGATTTCTCCTTCTATGAATATGGCGTTGTTCACCTGCATATAGCTCATGAAATTCTCATGATCTTTGCCGAACAGGGCCAATTCGTAGCTTCCGCCGTAGTCTTCGATGATAGTCTTTGACCAAGGTCTTCCGGTTTTTGTTGTCATCTGCTGGCAGCTTGTGATGAAACCGGCTACATTGACCTTCATCTTGGTCTTTTTCATCTCACATTCGGACACGAGATTGTCTATTTCACTCACCTGGCAGGTGGTGAAGTTCTCAAGTTCGAAGGCGTACTGGTCGAGAGGATGTGACGAAAGGTACATACCGACCAGTTCTTTCTCATATTTCAGTTTCTCGAGGATGTCCTCTTCCACGTTCATATTTGGGATTTCCGGTCTTTCAGGCTTCATTTCCTCGACCTCGCCGAACAATGACACAGAGCTTTCCTCGCAGTCCTTCCTGTACAATTCACCGTATCTGATGAGGGTATCAAGGAATATGTCACCGTTCTTGCCCGGCAGTGTGAACTGCTTTCTGCAGATGCCGAAACTGTCAAACGCTCCAGCGTGCAGAAGTGACTCAAATGCCTTTCTGTTTACTGTTCCGGACATACGTTCCACAAAGTCATAGATGTCCGCAAATAAGCCGTTTTCTTCGCGTTCTGCGAGGATTGCGCGCACGATGTTGTCACCGAATCCCTTGATACCGCCGAGACCGAAGCGGATTTCTCCTTTCTTGTTCACTGTGAACTTGGAATCAGACTCGTTGATGTCCGGATTCAGTACCTTCAGGCCGTTCTTCTTGCAGTCATCCATGATCTTCTTGATCTCTTCCATGTTGGAGAGATTCTTGGTGAGGTTGGCTGCCTGGAACTCAGCAGGGTAGTGCGCCTTGAGCCAGCCTGTCTGGTAACTTACCCAGGCATAGCAGGTCGCATGAGACTTGTTGAATGCATATGATGCGAACTTCTCCCAGTCTGCCCAGATCTTTTCTAGCATATCCTGAGGGTGTCCGTTCTTTGTTCCTCCTTCGATGAAGAGGCCCTTGAGGCTGTCCAGCACATCCTTGAGCTTCTTACCCATAGCCTTACGGAGCGTGTCCGCCTGACCTCTGGTGAAGTCGGCGAGCTTACGCGACAGAAGCATAACCTGCTCCTGGTACACTGTGATGCCGTAGGTGTCCTGAAGTGTGCCTTCCATTTCAGGAAGGTCGTACACGATAGGCTGACGTCCCTGTTTACGCTCAACAAAGTCAGGAATATAGTCCATAGGACCCGGACGGTAGAGGGCGTTCATCGCGATGAGGTCCTCGAAACGGGTCGGCTGGAGCTTGATGAGCCACTCCTTCATACCAGGAGACTCGAACTGGAACACACTTGTGGTGTCTCCACGGCTGTAAAGGGCGTAGGTTTCAGGGTCATCGATAGGAATCTTCTCTATGTCGAATTCGATGCCGAAACGCTTCTTGATGTTGGCCTGACATTCCTTGATGATGGACAGGGTCCTGAGGCCCAGGAAGTCCATCTTGAGCATTCCCACCTCCTCGATGTAGTGGCCGTCATACTGTGACACCCACACTTCTTCTCCGGTGAGCTTGTCATTGGCTATACAGATAGGGATATATTCTGTAAGGTTGCCTCGTCCGATGATCATCGCACAGGCGTGTACGCCGGTCTGACGGATACATCCTTCAAGTTTTCCTGCATATGTGAGCACCTCTCTGGTCTGTTCGTTTCCACTTTCAAGCTCGTCCTTCAAGTCACCGTATTTCAGACAGTTTGAAAGCTTTGGCTTGAACTCCTTTGTCACCTTCTTGCCGTCTTCTACCACTGTTGCTTCGAATGGCTTGTCAGGTACCAGTTTGGTGAGTCTGTTCGACTCGTCGATGCTCATATTACTTACACGCGCTACGTCCTTGATGGCAGACTTGGCTGCCATTGTTCCGTAGGTGATCACGTGTGATATATGGTCTTTTCCGTACTTTTCTTCGATGTACTGGAAGACACGATAGCGTCCGTCGTCATCGAAGTCGATGTCGACATCGGGCATATTGATTCGGTCAGGGTTCAGGAATCGCTCGAAGAGGAGGTCGTACTTGATTGGGTCAATGTTGGTGATTCTCAGACAGTATGCTACTGCAGAACCCGCCGCGGAACCACGTCCAGGACCTACTGAAATGCCTTCTGAACGTGCGGCTGCAATGAAGTCCTGCACGATGAGGAAGTAGTCAGGGAAACCCATTGAGCAGATGGTCTTAAGCTCGAATTCGATACGCTCAGCCTGCTCGTCTGTGAGGGTGTCACCGTAGCGCATAGCCGCTCCCTTATATGTAAGGTGACACAGATATGCCACCGAATAGGTGAATTCTACTCCTCGGTCGTTGCCCTTAGGGTCACATTTTCCCACCTCGATGATGTGGGCATATTTCTCAAGATAGCTGTCGATTTTGGCCATAAACTCCTCCGGAAGGTCGAATTTCGGAAGGATAGGGTCCTTGTCGATCTTGAAACTGTCGATCTTTGAAGCTACTTCGAGGGTGTTGCTGATGGCCTCGGGATGCTTGTAGAACATATCCACCATCTCTTCTTCGCTCTTCAAGTATTCCTCCTGAGTGTAGCGGAGACGGTCTGGATTGTCAATATTTACGTTGGTTGTAAGACAGATAAGTCGGTCGTGAGCCTCTCCGTCCTCCTTGCGGGTGAAGTGGACGTCGTTGGTTGCGACAACCTTTGTACCGGTCTTCTCTGCAAGTTCGTATATTCCTTCGTTTGCAATCAGCTGTTTTTCGTACACTTCCAGCGACTGTCCAGGAATCCTGGTCTTGTGCTGCTGCACTTCGAGGTAGAAGTCCTCTCCGAACACCCTCTTGTGCCACATTACAGCTTCCTCTGCTGCCTTCATGTCACCTGCTATGATTGCTCTCGGGATCTCTCCTGCGATGCAGGCTGAGCAGCATACGAGGTCAGAAGAGTACTGTTCAACGATTTCGTGACTTACACGAGGCTTGTCATAGTACTTTCCTTCGATGTGACCTGTAGAGACTATCTTCATCAGGTTCTTGTAGCCGTTGTAGTTCTTGGCCAGAAGAATAAGGTGGTAGTAGCCTCTGTGATCCTTGTCCTTGAGCTTATGGTCATAATGTCTGGTAACATAGATTTCGCAACCTATGATAGGCTTTATCTCAGGGTACTTCTTAGCCACCTTGAGGAACTCCTTCACACCGTACATATTTCCATGGTCGGTGATGGCAAGTGCCGGCATTTCAAGCTCTTTCGCTCTCTCGAAAAGGCTTGCAATCGACGCCTGGCCGTCGAGGATGGAATACTGTGTATGGACGTGAAGATGGACGAATGACATAGCTATAACACAAGTTTCGCAAGTGATAAATAATTCATTAAATATTAAGGAAGACAAAGATATATAATCTTGGTCTTCCTGTCAAAAATAAAATATATCTATTTGTTAACTTATTGAATATCAATAAGAAAAGTTATTAACACACCAAAATGAATCATTAGAACATATAGTTCAGTCTGAAATAGTATCTGTCCTTTCTATAAGTGCCGTCCTGTTGCGGACGGAAGCGGTTCATCATACCGAAGTCATAGCCTAATTCCAGTCCGATCTGTTTTATGATCACCAATCCTATGCTGCCTCCCAGACTCAGGTCAGCCCTTTTATAAAGCATCGATGCATCTGTTATTGCTTCTGTCATCACAGGTCGGTATTCTTCATCGTATGGAAAATAGGAATATTCTGAATCTCCTTTGAAATTGTTTTGCTTAAATGCCATATCGATGGCTCCAAACATAGATATTTCCGAGGATGATGACAGTCCAAGATACAATGAGGGACCTGCATAAGCCTTGAAACTCAATATCTCCGGAATGATTTCAAGTTCATATCCCAGTTGTACCGGCAGTGTTATCTCGTGTTCTGTCTGCCGTTCATTTATGTTTATGATGCTGTATTTATATTCTTCCAGGCTTATTTCGTAATTGTAACTTTCATTGTACCATTCAAATCCGTACATAAGTCCTGTGCGGAAACTGAAGTCCTTATAGAGTCTTGTCTCCCACGACACTCCTGCAGCCATTCCGTCTGCAGGAACAGTTTCGGATTCACCGCTTACTGTCACCCGATGTATAGAACTGGTGTATCCTACTCCTATTCCGAACTGTGCCTTAACCGGAAAAACAGCTGTCATAAGCAGCAGGGCTATGTATAATATCCTTGTATTCATTGACTTATTCAGTGTATTTCAATATCATTTCGGTTCCCCACCAGCTTCCGACAATTCCGATTCCTCCTGCCACATTGGAATATGTAAATGCGGGCGTGCTCATACCTATGGAAGGGAATGCGCTCATTGTCATATGTTTTCCTCTCAGATAAAGGAAGGTTTCCGGTGAAAGTCTATATAGCGTGATGTCGTATTCATTATAGTCTCCGCCAGTGTCTATATATGTTCTGAACGTTACTTTCCCGTTTTCCTTTATGACCTTATGCCTGTCCCAGATAAGTATATTCTTCTCGGTTACAAAGTGATAATAATATATAATCATATCAAAACTTTCAGCCATCGTGAATCCTGGTGCTTCAGATATATTATGGTCGTTGAACATTATACCGTAATAGCCATCTTCATCATCATCTTCTTCATAAACTATCTCTAAAGTTATGAATGATCCTTCCTTTTCCACTATTTCAGCGCTGACAATACGTATCGGCTCAGGTACTACCGTCTCCGCCTTTACAGAAGGATAACCTTTGGCAGAGGCTTTCACTTCTATTCTGTCTCCCGGACGGAGATCTTGCTTGAAACCCAATGAATATACAGGGAGAGAACTGAAGTCACTATCTTTACTCTTGTTGAAGGAAATGGATTTGTGTGCCGCTGTACCGGACAAGGTCACTTTTGCATCGAGCGCGCCTATGTCTTCACCTGCAATAGGAATACACGGTATGGCATACAGCAGGTTTTCTTTGCTTTCAGGAGAATTACCTATCATAGTGCATAGATATATGCACTGCTCGCCGTCTACGCGTCTGAGATCCAATTCAGCCTCGCACGACAGAAGAACAAGAAGAAATATGAGTATATAAGGTCTTTTCATACATCAGAATCTTAAGGTGTAGCTGAATGACGGTATTATAGGAAAGATTCCGTAGGTGACACTTTCCAATGTATTTCCGTATTCCGAGATATTGGCAAACATTGCATTCATTCTGCAATAGGTGTTGTATATGTTTATGTTCCAGATACTTTCATTCCCTTTGCGTGTGGTCTTTCTGAAATTCATTCCGACATCCAGTCTGTGGTAGTCAGGGAGTCTCAGATTATTGGGACTTCCATAAAGGGCGTTTGTGTTTCCATCAGTTATTTCGTAGAAATATCCATAGACTGTAGCTCTGTTGCCGCTGTGATAGTTCCATCCGGCATAGATATCGAATTTTTCAGAAAATCTGTAGCTGGCCATAATATTCAGCTTATGACGGTTCTCATTCCTGTCGGGATACCAGTCGTACCACAGTTCATTGAACAGTCTTTTGCTCCAGGTAAGTGTGTGGTAGAGAGCAACAGACAGGTTGTCTCTTGTGTATTCCACCTCTGTTTCAAGACCATAGGATCTTCCTTTTCCAAGAATGACAGACTTGTCCCAGTTGTCTATTGGAGGAATGTAAGAATAGCTGTTCCATTGTTCTGTCAGGTTCCTCATTGTCTTGTACCAGCTTCCGAGGCGTATGTCAAGACCGTACGGCAGTTTGAGTGAATATTCTGCAGCAATCTGCCTTGAAAACATAGGGGCAACTCTCTGTGTCCAAGGCATCCATATTTCAGTGGGGAGGTCCAGATACGATGTTCCTGTCTGGTGTGCGAACTGGTTCATTTCAGTGTAGGAAATGTCGAACCTTGAATGTGTGTCTACGTCGACTCTCAATGACAGTCTCGGCTCTAACCTATGTCTTGAGACACCGTCAATTCGGAAGAGGACATATCGTAGACCCGCGTGTGCACTGAAACGTTCGGCAAGTCTCATATAGCCATCTGCATATACAGCCGTCTCGTAGCCGCAAGCATAGCTTTTTTCGTGCAGAGAAGTTTCATTTACGGTACCTTTATATCTCCAGGACTTGTTTTTGAACTCTCTCTCAGGATTGAATTCGTGCAGCTGAAATACTGCGCCGAAATCCAGAATCAGATCGGACTGGCCTTTGTAGGTGAAGTCACTTTTGATTGCCGTGCTGCCGGTTATGGAATAGTAGGACTCGTCATAAGTTGCCAAAACGGGGTCACCCATACCTTTGTAACTTGTTTCTATATCCAGATCTGACATACCCCTTGTGTGATAGATGCTGGACCGCATCTGAAGCGACTCAGAAAGTTTCTTCTTCCAGATCAGAGTGGCAAGAAAGTTTCCCCAGTCAATATCCATATTCATTGAATCGAAATACAGATAGGAATGGTCCCTTTCCCTGGACATATATCCTATCCCTAACAGGTCCTTGCCATAGTAAGTCTTGAACTCAAGCACATTGTCGTCAGAAAAACGATGGGTCATACCCGCATTGAAGTCCTGAAATGCGTATTTGAAGTCGTGTCTTCTGTCGTTGTTGCCAGTGTTGATCATAGAGAACACCGGTAGGGTGACAGCATCGAGCCAGCTGCGTCTGAGAGCTATGTTGAATGATGTCTTGCCCTGTCTTATCGGACCTTCCAGCTGCATACGACCGTCAATAAGTCCGATAGACATAGATCCGTGATAATCATACATATCACCCGTCTTTGTCCTTGCGTCTATGACAGATGACAATCTTCCTCCATATTTGGCAGGAAATCCGCTTTTATAGAAATCTACTTGTGTGACTATGTCAGGATTGAATGATGAGAACAGGCCTCCAAGGTGCCCGGCCTGATAAAGAGGAACTCCGTCCAGCAAGAACAGATTGTCGGATCCGTCTCCTCCGTGGACGTAAAGTCCTGAAAGGAGTTCGGTACCGGAGGCCACTCCCGGAAGATTCTGGATGCTTTTGACAACATCAGGAGTGCTCATAAAAGAAGAACCGGTCTTCATATTCAGTTTAGACAGCCGTTTAAAACCGGTGGATGACCTTTTCTCCATATCGCTTGCCTCCGCTACGATTCTGGATTCCTCCAAGGTGTCCACCTGCTCCTTTATCAATATGGCGAATCCTGCTTTGGATGATTTTCCGGTGAGAACGACATATCTCTTTCTTATTTCCCACTTTATTTCCTGATTTCCAAGAAGGAGGTCAAGGTTTTCTTCAAGGCTCAGCCTGCTGTCTATGTCAAGCTCTGTGCAGACCTTTTCAAGATCAAGTGAGGAATCATATACGAAATTTACCCCATATATTTCGTGCAGTCGGGTGAGATTGTTCTGCAACGTCTGCGGTTGGGCGTGCAGCAGGAATGAAGCAAATGACAGAAATATTATGGAGAACAGTCTTTTCATCTTTTA
>CANBDZ010000038.1 GCA_947367375.1 uncultured Bacteroidales bacterium
TTAAACACGCTTTCAATCTTCTCCTCTACATTTGCCGCAGTTCGCAATGTCGCTGAACGGTAAAGACTGAGGAGAAAGAAAATGAAAAGATCTGTTACATTGTGCGGTTCGAAGTCTGTCGCAGTCTTGTTTTTGACCGTCTTGTCTGTCCTGTTGCCTGCGTGCAATCTATTAGCTCCAGTTGAGGCTGGAGGGCTTGGAGAACTGCGTGTCTCCTTTGCCAGGAATCAGGAGGCTCTTACCCGGTCCGGATTCAACATACCGGACACCAGTGATTTCATCCTTAATGTAAAAGACTCGGATGGGAAGTCCGTATATGAGGGACTTTACGGAGCCTGTCCGGAATCCTTGAGTCTGCCGTCCGGCAGTTACACTGTCTCTGTTATCTCAGAAGAATTTGAAAAACCGGCCTTCTCGAGGCCTCAGTTCGGTGACGAACAATGTGTCGTAGTCCCTTCAGGAGGTTCTATAAATGTACGCCTTGTATGCTCTCAGACAAATGCCGGAATACGTCTTGTCGTGGATCCCGGATTTCTCTTCAGCTATCCTGATGGAGTACTTATCCTGAAGTCTTCAACAGGAAGGATAGTCTATGGCTATTCTGAAAAAAGGGTGGCATATTTCAAGCCTGGTGATGTCTCTCTTGTGCTCAACCAAGGGACAACTGACCAGGTGCTGATGACCCGTACCTTGAGCGCAAAAGAGATTCTTGAACTAAAGGTGGGAGTGTCAGGAGAATCGCAGTCTTCTGCAGGCTCGATGTCCGTTGTCGTGGACACTACAAGGACCTGGCTGAAAGGAGAATACATTATAGGAGAAGAGAGTTCTGGTGGTGCGGATGTCTCTGCTGCTCTGACAGTTACGGATGCCAGGAATTCCGTTGGAAGCGAAAGCGTGTGGGTCAGCGGCTACATAGTCGGAGGTGATCTTACGTCTTCCTCCGCAAGCTTCAAAAAGCCTTTCAATTCTCGCACAAACCTGCTGATTGGTCCTCGCTCTACCACTTCTGACAGGAATTCCTGCATGTCCGTCCAGCTTCCTTCCGGTGAACTTCGAGATGCCTTGAATCTGGTGGATCATCCATCTCTTCTTGGCAGAAAAATCTATCTCCGAGGAGATATAGTTGAAGCCTACTATGGCCTTCCGGGAATCAAGAATATCACAGAGTATGAGCTGTGGTAGTAAAGAAAATCAAGTTTCATTTTAGTTAAGGATTTAGTGATAGGTGGCGCGGCCGTGAGGTCCCGTCACCTTTTGCGTCTGTGAGGTAGATTATTTCATTGAAAATAAATGAATTTAAGCTTCGCTTTTAGGTTGTGGATACCGGATAATTTAGTATATTTGTCGGTTTGTTTTTAATTACAGGAATTTTTAGATGAATAACATTAAGAAACTTATTCTGGCAATTGTCCTTTCTTCTGTCTGCAGCCTTTCGCTGTTGGCACAGAACCTGGTGACTGTCAGCGGAATCGTGACTTCCTCTGATGACGGTCAGCCTATGATTGGAGTTGCCGTGATGGCTGGTCAAGGTAATGGTGTGATAACATCATTAGACGGTGATTATGTCATTGAAGTCGCTCCTGGAACGGAGCTGCTTTATTCAAGCATCGGATTCGACGACGTGAAGTTCGTCGTTCCGGCAGGCCAGTCACAGATTACTCATAATGTGGTGATGAAAGCCGAGTCCCTTCAGTTGGACGAGACTGTAGTCATCGCCTACGGAGTCAGAAAGAAGGGTACTGTTGCGGGTTCGGTGTCTACAGTGAAGTCCGAAAAACTCGAGAGTACTCCTACAGCCGCATTTGACCAGGCCCTTCAGGGACAGGTTGCAGGTCTCTCGGTAATGTCCAACACAGGAGAACCAAGCGCAGCGACTACAATGGTCATCCGTGGTACAAACTCCATCAATTCAGGAACAGCTCCGCTTTATATCCTTGACGGTGTGGCTATCTCCGCTTCTGACTTCAACACAATCAACCCTGCCGACATCGAGAGCATGTCAGTTCTTAAGGACGCGGCATCGACTTCGATCTACGGAGCCCGTGCGTCAAACGGTGTGATCGTGATCACAACCAAGCGTGGACGCAACACTGACCGTCCGCATATCGACTACCGTATGCAGATGGGTTGGTCATCGATCGCTCACGGAAACTGGGATCTGATGAACACAGAGGAGCGTATCCGGTACGAGAAGGAGATCGGCATGACTGCAGGTCAGAACTATGACTACCTTTCGAAGATCGATGTGAACTGGCTCGACGTAGTGTTCAATGACGCAGCTATGCTTCAGAGCCACGAGGTGTCTGTAGCCGGTGCAAACGCGACTACAAACTACTACTTCTCGGGAGGATACTTCGATCAGGACGGTATCGCGCCTGGATCTGTTTTCGAGCGCTATTCAATGCGTTTCAACGTAGAGCACAGACTTGCTGACTGGTTCAAGATGGGTTCGAACACGATGTTCAACATCCAGAACATCCAGCAGGCTGACAGCGGTGAGTATGCCCTTGTGACCCCTATCTCAGCTGCGAGATTCATGCTCCCTTACTGGAATCCGTACAATGCGGACGGCACTCTCGCATCCATCAATGACGGCGGATGGAAGGGCCAGGGTCAGAACCCGCTCGAGTGGCTTGAGAACAACCCAGTAGCCTACAAGAAGTACAAGGTCTTCACAACTGTATTCGCTGAGTTCAACATCCTTGAGGGCCTCGTCTTCAAGTCTCAGTTCGCAGCTGACTTCGCTCATACAACAGCATTTGCGCAGTCATTCCCAAGCTATCTCCCTAACCAGGGTGAGGGCTATGCTGCAAGAAACAGCTCTGACAGACTCGATCTTCAGGTGACAAACACCCTCACATACACAAAGAACATCGACAACACTCACGATATCATCCTCCTTCTCGGTCAGGAAGGTCAGAACTATCACTCTGAGGCATTCAGTGTGAGCACAGAGGGTCAGACAAACGACCTCCTCACTGACATTTCGACCGGAACACGCGCGACTTCGTGGAGCAGCACATCAGCTTCGGATTACTCGCGTATATCAGTGTTCGCAAGAGGTGAGTACAACTATATGTCGAAGTACTACGCAGAAGCAGCTATCCGTACAGACGCATCGTCACGCTTCGGTCGCAACAACCGTTGGGGTCTGTTCGGTCATGTAGGATTCATGTGGAATATGCGCAACGAAGACTTCATGCGTGACAGCAAGCATTGGCTTACAAACGCTCAGATGTCGTTCAGCACAGGTACTGCAGGTAACTCCGAGATCCCTAACTATGAGCACCTTGCCCTTGTCGGCGGTGGTGCTGACTATGTGGGTGACGCCGGTGTAGCTCCAATGCAGCCAGGTAACGAGGAACTTACATGGGAGAGCTGCTGGACTACAAACCTCGGTTTCCACTTCGGTTTCTGGAACAGACTCAACGCAGATCTCGAGCTGTACAACAAGAAGACAACCGATATGCTCATGTCAGTACCTATGTCATATGCAGAATCGAACGGTTACGGCTACAAGTGGGCTAACGTGGGTGCGATGGTCAACCGTGGTGTCGAGCTGAACCTCACAGGAACAGTGGTGGCATCTGACGACTTCCTCTGGCAGCTCAATACAAACGTGAGCTACAACCACAACAGAATCACAGAACTCTATGGCGACGTGACTGAGTATGAGCTTTCCAACACAAACACCAAGCTCGTGGTAGGACACG
Source organism: uncultured Bacteroidales bacterium (assembly GCA_947367375.1). Classification (GTDB taxonomy): domain Bacteria; phylum Bacteroidota; class Bacteroidia; order Bacteroidales; family UBA932; genus Cryptobacteroides. The sequence goes on from CANBDZ010000038.1 coordinate 3,714, forward strand.
AACTCGGAGAGTTCTACATCAACCGCTACGCTGGTGTTAACCCGGCAAACGGTGAGCCTCTCTGGTATGACAAGGACGGAAACATCACAAATGAGCTCCGTGATGAGGATAAGGTCCTCGTAGGAAAGGGCTATCACGCTCCTTGGCAGGGTGGTTTCGGTACTACTCTCGCATGGAAGGGCCTCAGCCTTAGTGCTCAGTTCAGCTGGGTAGGTGACAGATGGATGGTGAATAATGACCGTTACTTCGACGAGTCAAACGGACGCTTCTCGACATATAACCAGTCAAGAAGACTTCTCAACCGTTGGAAGCAGCCAGGTGACATCACTGACATTCCTGCTCACGGTCACTACACTGAGTTTGACAGCCGCCTTCTCGAAGATGCGTCATTCCTTCGTCTCAAGAACCTGATGCTTGCGTACAACGTTCCTTCAGGAATCCTTTCGAAGACCGGCTTCCTCAGAGGTGTAAGAGTTTACCTCCAGGGTCAGAACCTTCTGACATTCACAAACTTCTCAGGACTTGATCCGGAGGGAGTTGCAAATGTCTATGCAGCGCAGTACCCTATGTCCCGTCAGTTTACATTCGGTGTGGACATCAAGTTCTAAACAGTTATGATTATGAAGAAAACATTCAATATAATCGCAAAATCAGTTGCAATGCTTCTTGTCGCATTCAACCTCAGTGCCTGCCTTGAGAAACTTCCGGGCGACTACATCCTTGAGGACGATGCGATGAAGACATTCAACGACGCAGAGCAGACGCTTACCGGTATCTACAGCTCGTTTATGAGCGGTGCCCTTTACAGCGGCTACCTTACTCTCTGCCCTGACATCCAGTCCGATCTTGTCTATGCCATTGACGGTTACTCAAACACATTGGGAAACCACTGGCTCTGGAAGATATATTCTACGAATTCAGAGATCGAGTCTATCTACGCTTCTCTTTATTCGGTGATCGGAAAGTGTAACTTCTATCTTGATCAGGTTGAGGAAGTACGTGCAAACCTTACTGATGACACTGAGATCAAGTACCTCGACTATTACACCGGTGAGGTGTACTGCGCAAGAGCCCTTGCATATTCAGAACTCGTGAAGTGCTTCTGCAAGGCTTATGATCCTGCGACAGCAGAGAACGAGCAGGGCATCGTGATCCGTTCGAAGTATTTTGAGAAAGAACCTGTAAAGCGTGCTTCACTCAAGGACTCTTATGAGTTCATCCTTTCAGACCTTGCAAAGGCCCAGGAACTCCTCGAGGACGAGAACGACTATTACAACTCAGCGTTCTTCACAAAGGCCGCAGCTCACGCAATCAATGCGAGAGTCGCTCTCTATATGCAGGATTGGGAAGAGGCTGTAGCTCAGTCATCTAAAGTGATCGACAACGAGTACGGCGGATTCGAACTCGCTACCACAAGCATGTATTCAGGTGGAATGACTTATCTGGATTATCTCTGGAACTACGACTCGTCGTTCGAGGTGATATGGAAGATCGGTTACACCCAGACTTCATACGGTTATCCTACTGGCTCTGTATTCCTGAACTTCACAAACGACTACACCTATTATTATCCGGACTATGTACCTGCGCAGTGGGTACTCAACCTCTACGGATCAGGTGACGCTCGTTACAATACATATTTTGCAAACCTTCAGACAGGTTATTCGCACCAGCTCAAGTGGCCTCTTCTCGTGAAGTACTACGGCAACCAGGACCTCCTTTCTGTGTATGTTTACCATACAAACATGCCTAAGCCTCTCCGTCTGGCAGAGCAGTACCTCATCCGTGCTGAGGCATATTGTCAGAAGGGCAACTATGCGAAGGCTTCGGATGACCTTTCTACACTCAGACGCTCACGCTACACTTCAGGCGGTGCGATTGCAGTGAACGAAAACAACTGGCTCCAGACTATCTCTGACGAGAGAGTGAGAGAACTTTATATGGAAGGTTTCCGTCTGCACGACCTCAAGCGCTGGAACATGGGCTTCGAGCGTACTCCGCAGGCAAGCTCACTCGCAGAGGGCAGCTCAATGAAGGTTGAGGCGGGCAATCCGCTCTTCGTATGGCCTATCCCTAAGCACGAGATCGAGGCTCCAGGCTCAGAGATCACCGGAAATGAAAGCAACAAGTAAAAAAGACAGAAGATGAAGCATATAATCAAATATCTGACAATCACTCTCTTTGCAGCTGCGGCATTGTGCTCTTGCGAGGAGAAGTACGTGACTTATTCTGATGCAGAATATGTCATGTTTGCCGACACGCTTGCTGCCTATCCGGTACAGAAGGATGTGGAATACATCAGCATCCCTGTTGTGTCAACAGTAATCAAGGACTATGACAGAACATTCGGAGTCGAGATCATCGACAAGGAAAGCAATGCCATCGAGTCACTCCACTACAGACTTGAGTCAAACACAATCACAATCAAAGCTGGAGAAAACCGTGCTGATGTACGCATCAAGGGTATGTATGACAGTATCGAGGCTGAGGACTCGCTTGTAGTCTGCCTTCAGCTTGTGATGAACAAGAATCTTGAGATGCCGCTTTACGGCTCGCGTACAAAAGTAGAGCTCGTGAAGGTGTGTCCTTTCGACATCAATGACTTCTCAGGATGGTGTATGTTCACCTCAATGTTCCTGTACCAGTACTCGGCTACCCAGTCTTATCAGAGACTTATCTACACCGAGCCGCATCCTACAATGGAGAACACCATCATCTGCCGCAACTGGATGGCTGACGGCTATGATGTGACCATGACATTCCATCCGGAAGAGCCTCTTAACAGAGTTGTTACAATGGCTGAGGATCAGGTTATGAGCGACGAGGCATCATTCTTTGGAACTGTCTATGGCGACAACAGGCTTTATGTCAAGAACAGCTCGCTGAATGACTCATATTTCTATTCGTGCGGCAAGTATCTCTTTTTGTGGTGCGAGGTTTCAGTCAAGGATCTCGGCGACATCTACGGCACTGTAGGACATTTCTACAACGTGATGGAGTGGGTGAGCGATGAAGAGGCTGACCGCCTTAAGAGGGAAGAAGGCCTTTAATCCTCCGACGATATATAACCATTGATTATTAATACGTATATATATAAAGAGTATGAAGAATATAGTGAAATATCTTGGAACAGCTGTAGTGGCTCTCGCATTGGCGGCAGCCTGCAGACCGGATCAGCCGGTTGTGGAAGTGACTCCTGAATTCCCAGCAGTTGTGGAAAACAATAATGTTCTTCCGGGTGAGACATTGACATTGTCTTTCGTTCCTAATATGGACTGGACAGTGCGTATCCCAGAGGAGAGCATCAAATGGTACTCTATCATCGACGGAGCTTTCGAGACTGACTATATCTCAGGTAAGGCGTCTGAGACTCCGGTTGAGGTCAAGATAAAAGTTTCTGAAGTAGAAGAATTCGATTCTGCAAGAGCATGTGAAATCACTCTTACTATGGGTGGAGAGACAAAGGTCATCGCCAAGTTCGCACGCCAGCCTAAGGACAGAACAATTTCTGTCTATGCTGCTGAGGTAAACGGTGATGAGTTCGTTTTCGGAGGTGAGGACGGAGGATATGTCTATTCAGAGCAGGAAGCTGAGTCTATCGACCTTCTCTGGCCAGAGGGAACAAGCGGTTTCAGAATGCAGATCAAGGTGGATGCAAACTTCGCCTGGACTCTTGCAACACCGGAGTGGGCTGAGGCAAACATTCCTGAGTCAACACTTGGACTCACCACATTCGAGATTCTCGGTGTCCCTTCAAAGTATCCTCTTGACGGAGATCAGGGTAAGATCGTGTTCAAGGCAGGTGAGACTGTAGTGAAGGAACTTTCTATCACTATCCCTGGCTGCAGAGACAGATTTGAGTTTGCTCTTGGAGCAATGTCTTCACTCAACTTCAACGGAGAAGGCGAGTACCGCGTGGAGCTGGGTTATGAGGCTGCACCTGCATACGGTTCGATCTACGGCCCTGAAGGTGTAAGCGTTGTGGCTGTGGACAAGACTGAGGACGGTTATGCTGCAGCAGAGTCTGCCTGGGTTCATGTCAAGATTGCTGATTGGGATCCTGCAGGAGATGTGCTCCAGACAAGAAGCGTGGAGTTTACAGTAGATGTAAATGACGGCGAGTACCGTGAGGCTCTCGTTATCGGTCTTCCTGCAACATTCACAGGTACTGTTGCTGACCTCTTCTCAGGCTCTGAACTCAAGCAAGAGTATGCTGCGAACAGCGTACTTATCACTCAGGATGCTGTTTCAAATGAGTATGTCACACCTCTTTCAAGTACAGTTGACCGTGAGAGCGTAGGCTTCTTCTTTGAAAACATCACTACAGGACCTATCCTCAACTGGTTCGGTCAGACAGACTATGCTTACCATGTGATCTACTCTGTTGCATGGTCGCTTGACGAAGGCTGGCTTTCACTCAAGCAGCCTTACCATTCATACAAGGTGTTCAACGACAAGAGAGCTGAGCAGTCAGCTGAAGACTTCTGGCTTACAGTCGAGTCTACAGAGAACAAGCGTGCCGTACGCGTGTCTATGAATGTAGAGACCAAGACAGACGGCTATGTGGCATTCTACGATGTTGACGGCAACACTCTCGGAGTTCTCAAGTGTACATTTGACCCTGATTACACTCCTGTAATCGGTGACGAATTCCGTGTAGAGTTCATCGGCGAGTCTGCTATGTACGCAGAAATGGTAGGAGCAACTCTCGAAGAGGTGACAGAAGGCAAGTACTACGACGCATACAAGGAGTACAATGCACCTATCTGCTGCCTTACCTACAGAATGGAGAACTTCCCGATGAGGATTTCACTCCCGCAGGGCACAGTGTTCTACTCGGTGAATCCATATATGTACAGAGATCTCTTCCAGGTGAACGGAGCGTCTTACGATGAGACAGGCGGATCATTCTCGTTCATCGACGGAGGTGTAGATATATATATGTCGCTGAATCCGGACAAGCCGGAATCGCTCGTGAACAACGGTACAATCATGTTCTCACGCGAGAGATTCAACACAACAGACAAGTTGACCCTCATTCTTGTATGTATCCTTGATTTGAGTGGTGAATAAGATAAAGAAAAGATAAGTTATATATATGAAATTATTTAGAATCAATATCCTGCAGATTCTTGCCTGCCTTTCTCTTCTGGCTGTCAGCAGCTGTGCTGTAGAGGAAGAGATGGATTACAGGGAGAAGGATTACGGATATGTGCAGTTCAAGCTCTACAAGGAGGCTTCATACGAAGCTACAAAAGCCATTGTGGAAGAACTTGATTATCTCAGCCAGGTTTCCAAGGTGACAGTCACTTTGGAATATGGCGAAAGCCGAATTTCCCAGACCCTCGTTGTCTCTGCGTCTTCAAACGACGCTGCGGAGTACGGAATGAGGAGTGACAAGCTGAAGCTTCTTGCGGGAGAGTACAGACTTATGAAGTTCACTCTCTACGACAAGCTCGATCAGGAAGTCTATGAGGCAGTGCCTTCGGGAGCTACATTTGCTGTGGTTGAGGGAGGACTTACCTCTCACGACCTCCTTGTAAATGTTACCCCAAGAGGAAAGGTGCGTTTCAGCCTCGTCAAGGACATCGTGACCAAGGCTGCGGAAAGAGCATACACCTTCGACGAGATCTCGGAGATTGATATCGAGGTGAGAAACACAAGCACTGGTGCAAAGACACTTTTCGAAGAACTCCCTGCTGATTTTTCAGTTCACTTCACTGAGGATAACGATGAGGATTTCGGCTATCAGACATCTTCAAGTGTCTGTGACACGCTTATCACCCTCAAGGCAGGTGTATATGAAGTCATATCATACACTTCATACGACAAGAACGGAAAGCTTCTGGAGACTTGCTCGAATGTCGCTCCAAATCAGTTCGAGGTGTTTGACAACCGCATTACAGAGACTGATGTTCCTGTAAAGCTTTATGAGGCAGCTGCTTACATTCAGGACTATTATGCGCTTAAGGCTATCTGGGAGTCTCTCGACGGTAAGAACTGGTATTATATCGGTGAGAACTATCCTTCAGGTACCAACTGGAACTTCAACAGGGACGTGGATCTCTGGGGAGATCAGCCGGGTGTGAAGCTCCACAGCAACGGCCGTGTAGCTCTCCTTGACATCAGTAACTTCGGTGCCAAGGGTGACTGCTCGGAAAGACTCGGAGACCTCACTGAGCTCGTGGAACTGTATATGGGTACGCACAATGACACCCATAATATATATGACCCTCTCCGTGACCGTGAGTCAGGAATGAGCCGTATGGAAAGACATAAGGCTTACCTTTCTCAGATTCACCCTCGTACTCAGATGTCAGAGCCTATCGCTCGCGCCCTGATGGAGAACAACATCATGATCCCGGAGATCGAGCTTTATCTCCAGTACAGCGAGGATGAACTCATCGAGAAGGGAACAGGTGCCATGAAGGAGCGTCCTGAGCTTAAGGATATGAACTTCGGAAAGATCACACACGGTCTTACCTCTATTCCTGAGTCTATCGGCAACCTCAAGAACCTCGAGATGTTCTATGTGGCTAACTGTCTCATCACAAAACTTCCGGAGGCAATCGCTACTCTTCCTGCATTGACAGATGTTGAGGTGTACAACTGCCCTGAACTCAAAGAGTTCCCTATGGTGCTCTCAAAGATGCCTAACCTTGTGTCACTTCTGATTTCAAACAACAAGCAGTGGACTGCAGAGGATCTTTATGAAGGTCTTGACGCCCTTGCGCAGGGACCGTCAAAGGGCCTTATTCAGATGCTCTATGTAAACCAGAACAACCTTGCGGTAGTGCCTGCATCTTTCAAGAATCTCGTTAAGCTCGGTCTCCTTGACCTTTCAAACAACAAGATCGAGTACTTCGAGGAAGCTCTTGGACAGAACGTGAACCTCGTACAGTGTTTCCTTGATAATAACCAGCTTACAGCACTTCCTAAGGATGAGGAGGGTTACTTCTGCGGTATTGAGGATGTGGAGACATTCTCAGTTACTCTGAATAAGTTCAAGAAGTTCCCTAACATCTTCAGCGCGAAGTCAATCTATACTATGGCTTCAGTCGATTTCTCTTACAATGACATCGACGGCTTTGAAGGTGCAGAGGACGGAACCTATAATGGTATCAAGGTCTCTACACTTACATTGAACAACAACCCGTATTTGACCAAGTATCCTAAGTGTCTTGCAGAGACCAACTCTACTGTGGGTTATGTGAGCCTTCGCGGATGTAGTATCGATGAGATACCTGAGGGTTCGTTTGTATATGAGAATTCACCTGCGCTTATGTCTCTTGATCTCTCATATAATAAGCTTGAGAAGCTCCCTCGCGAGATGCACGCAGGCAATCTTCCATATCTCTATGGCGTAGAGCTCTCATACAACCGCTTCTCGTCATTCCCATGGGAACCGCTTGACAGCTTCTACCTCACCGTGCTTTCAGTTCGCGGACAGCGCAACGCAAACGGTGAAAGATGTCTTACAGAGTGGCCAACAGGTATTTACAACCACACAGGTATGCGTGCCTTGTACATGGGCTCGAACAACCTCGGCAAGATCAACGACACTATATCATACCTTATATATGTGTTGGACATCAGCGACAACCCTAACATAATCTTCGATGCATCTGACATCTGCAGTGCCATTTCATCAGGATTATATACCCTTATATATGACCAGACACAGGAAATCAGAAATTGTGACATATTGTTCCGTTAATCGAAAATGACAGATATGAAAAAATATATATACCTCTTTTTCGCTGCCGTTTTCGTGACAATGGCATGCGTACCTCAGGATCCTCAGATCCAGTTCGGAGTGGATTCTGACAATATAGAAATCGGACCTGCCGGTGGCAAGAGACTCATCAATGTGGCTTCAGCTGACAGCTGGACAGCTATGGTGCAGGAGCCGTGGATCACAGTCTCTCCATCAAACGGAAGAGGCTCGGTTGAGTGCGAGGTCATCATTGACTCGGCTCTTGCTGTGACATCACGCACAGGTGTAGTTCGTATCAATAATCTTAATACATCTGATTATAAGGAGTTTACCATTACTCAGAAAGGTTTTGACTACTCGATTGAACTTAAGGAGTCAAAAGTGGAGATCGCGGAGTATGCTGACTATGACAAGCGTTCTTTCGATGTTGTGGTGAATACTAATGTTGACTTTGAGGTGGTTCTCCCTGAGGAGGCTCAGAACTGGCTTAAGTACAAGAAGTCAGACCTTGACCTTGACAGAGGAGCAAGACCAAGAAACTCTGTAGTACACTTCGAGTGGAAGGTCAACACCCGTGACATTTCAAGAGAGGCTGTTGTGTCATTCAAGCCTGTTGAAGAGGTTGTGATGACAAGAAGCGATGTTCTTGAAGTTCGTCAGAAGGCTTCTGTGACCATCCCTGCAAACACTGTACAGGGTGACTCACTCGCATTGATCGCCATCAGAAGAAACATCAACTCTTGGGAAGAGTATGAGGTTTCAGAGAGAATGGAGCACTGGGAAGGCGTTTCAGTGTGGAAGTCAGGTCCTAATAAGGGACGTGTGCGTTCTGCAAGATTCGCTTTGTTCGACACTAAGGAGTCACTTCCGTACGAGGTGCAGTATCTTACTGCAGCTGAGGAACTTTATTTCTTCGGTAACTCGAACTCATTCCTTAAGGACCTCGATCCTGGTGAATACATTTCGACTTTGACCAACCTTAAGAGTCTTACCATCGGTGCATACGGTCTGAACACTCTTCCGGAAAGCTTCAAGAATCTCTCGAATCTGGAGTCGCTTGACCTCAGCGCAAACAACTTCCAGTCAATTCCTGAGATCCTTACTCCGGAGAACTTCCCGAACCTTCGTGCTCTTTATCTGAACACAAACACAAGAAGAACAATCTACGACCTCAAGAACACCGTTTACGAGAATTACGGAGGATTGATAGACGAGACTCCTGCTGATGCAGAAGGCAAGAGAACTTTCCCGAGAAGAATGCTCGAATGGAAGGAGCTTGACACAATCCGTCTTTCTGTCAACTACCTCCACGGTGAGATTCCTGATATGCAGGACTATCCTGAGAAGTGGACTGCTGAAGAGGTTCATGCTTGTGACACCCTCCCTGACATCCTGATCGGACTTCCTAAGGTTCTTCCTAACACCAACCTGTTTGCAATCAACCTCAACAGACTTACTGGAAGGATTCCTGACTGGTTGCTTTACCATCCGAAACTTGACCTGTGGGTTCCTTTCTCTCTGGTCTTTATGCAGGAAGGAAAGACTGTAGACGGACAGTCCGCAGGATTCTCTAATGAGCCAGCAAGTATGGACTACTATTATGACCATTACGTGAACAAGGTCTATAACCCTAAAAATTTTACGGAGGAATAGGACTATATGAAATTATTTGATTACAGATATATTGCGGCCGCACTCTTGTGTGTGGCTCTTGCGGGCTGCTCTGTGGATGAGCCTATTACAGGCATTCAGCAGGATTCGGCTCCACAGATGTCTGAGGGCACAGTACAGGGAGAACTCCTTGTGCGTTTCGACAGCGCTGTGGCTGACGTCCTTGAGAAGGCAGGCCTTACTAAGAGCGCCGCTGACAGAAGCGGAGTCCTTAACGTTGACCAGGTTCTGGAGCTTGTAGGCGGTTATGAACTCGAGAGAGTCTTCCCATACAACTCAGCATCTGAGGCCAAGACCCGTGAAGCGGGACTTCACCTTTGGTGTGTGGTACGTTTCAGCGAGGAGTATTCTGTTGCGGATGTTGCTTCTAAACTCTCTAAGTTAGGAGAGGTGACAGGAGTACAGACCAACTACACCCTCAAGAGAGCTTCTTGGGAGAAGGCTAAGCCTCTTACTCCTGAAATGCTCAAGAAACTCACTACAAAGTCTGGTTACAGCGGAACTTTCGATGACGAGCACCTCTCTCTCCAGTGGAACCTTATCAACAACGGTGACCTCGGCCCTACAAAGTTTGTAAAGGGTGCCGATGTACAGGTGGAAAAGGCTTGGGAGAAGTCGACAGGACATCCTTCAATCATTGTTGCTGTACTCGATGAGGGTATCGACGTGACACATCCAGACCTCCAGGCAAGCGTGTGGGTGAACGAGAACGAGATCAAGGGCTCTCACGAGGATAATGATGGAAACGGATATGCAGGTGACTACCACGGATTCAACTTCGTGAACAACATAGGTAACATCCTTACAGACGACATTTATGACACAGGACACGGCAGCCACGTTGCAGGTGTGATAGCAGCTACCAACAACAACGGTATCGGCATCAGCTCGATTGCCGGAGGAAATGGCTCACAGCCCGGCGTAAAGGTTATGTCCTGCCAGATCTTCTCCGGAGCCTATGCCGGAACCCTCCTTGATGAGGTAAGAGCCATCAAGTATGCAGCAGATAACGGCGCTGTCATCCTTCAGTGCAGCTGGGGCTATACTTCAGGAGCTGCTAACCCGATGGATTGGGGAAGCCCTATGTATGCTACAGATGAGGAGTGGGAGGCAATGAATGTTCTCGAGAAGCTTGCTCTCGACTACTTTACCCACACTGCCGGATCTCCTGACGGAGTCATCGACGGAGGTATCGCAGTGTTCGCCGGAGGAAACGAGATGGCTCCGCTTGCAGGCTATCCTGGAGCTTATCCTGACTTCCTTTCAGTTGCCGGAACAGCAGGAGACTTCACTCCGGCTGTCTACAGCAACTACGGTGGAGGTACTTCGATCTCTGCACCGGGCGGAGACCAGGACTATTATTATGAGTATGGCGAAGGCTATGATATGGGACTTCTCGGATGTATCCTTTCAACTGTTCCTTATCACGTGAGCGAGACAGGTTACGCTTATATGGAGGGCACTTCAATGGCTTGTCCGCACGTGTCGGGAGTTGTAGCCCTCGGCCTTTCATATGCTGCCCAGCAGCGTAAGCACTTCAAGGCTGACGAGTTCAAGGAACTTGTCTACTCGACTTGTACACCTCTTGAGGATAAGTGGAACTATGGCTCACCTAAGCTTTACTACAAGTTTGTCTCAGACCTTCAACAGAACCAGCCGCAGACATTCAATCTCAATGACTACAAGGGAAAGATGGGTGCAGGTCAGGTCAATGCATACGAACTCCTCTGTGCAATTGATGGGGCAGGCTCTGATATGTCCTTCCCTAACGTATTCCTCGCAGTAGGAGGCCAGAGCACATTGATCCCGTCAATGTACTTCAAGAACGGTGACGGACTTGATTACACCGTGACTATCGAGAACTCTGCAATAGCTTCATGCAGTGCAGACGCTGCCGGAAGACTTGTCTTCAAGGGCCTTGCAGAGGGACAGACCTCAGCTTCTGTCAAGTCAAGCAAGGGTGAGACTCAGTCATTTGTCATCACTGTAAGAAACAAGGCAGACAACGCAGGCTGGCTTTAATGAAAAGAAACAGGCTCATATTTTTGCTGTGCTTTCTGCTGATCTGCCCGTTCGCAGCTCCGGCTCAGATCCGCATCATCAGCAGAGAGAAGCTTGACAGCGTGTCCAATCCGAAGCTTGCCCCAAACAGCAATGCGCTCGAGTTCGACAGGCTGCACATTACAGCTGAGCCTATGACTGAAGACGACACTCCGGAAAGCTTTACATACACTTTCCGGAACAAGTCCCAAAGTTCTTTGACCGTAAGCCGTATAGTTTCCACCTGTTCCTGCGTCCAGGCGACGTGCGACAGGAAGGTGGTGGCGCCGGGGGAATATGCAACCGTCAAGGTGACATATAACCCGAAGGGCCATCCGGGAAGCTTCGAAAGGAAGATATTCGTATATACGGACGAAAATATACAGCCGTCAGCGACTCTTAGGCTTTCCGTTCAGGTTGCGTCGGGTGCCGACAAGACAGGACAGTTTCCCGTGGATATGGGAAAGATCAGGCTCAGAAGCAAGGAAGTCAAGGTCAGTGCCAAAGGCAGATCGGTTGAGACACTTGTATATATGAACGTAAGTGACGCTCCGCTTACCCTCAGATGCGAGGATATGCTTCTTCCTGACTGCGTTCAGTTCAGAAGTGAGCCGGCAACGGTAGGGAAGGGCGAGGAAGGAAAGATCGTCATCACTTATGATCCGGCGGCGGACGGAAAGGAACGCAAGGAGTACCTTCTGGTGCTCAAGGATATGGGACTACCGCCAAGCCAGTCATCGATAAAGATTAAGGTAGAATAAAGAAAAATAAAAAGATATGAATACAGTAATTAAAAGAATTTTGCTCTGCATTCTGTTTCCGGCAGCCCTTATGGCAGTCTCTTGCACAGAGAAACCGGTAGAGGTCATCGAGTATCTCGATGTGAACTCGAACACGATCTCAGGAAACTGGCAGCTTGACTCTTGGAACGGCAGCGCTCTTGCGGCAGGAACAGAGATGTACATCAAGTTCGTACGCAATGACCAGACTTTCCAGATGTGGCAGACAATGGACAGCTTCAGTGACATCCCTCACTACGTCACAGGAGAGTTCAACATCACTACAGATCCTATGAACGGTGCAGTCATCAACGGAAAGTACGACAACGATGAAGGCCTCTGGCAGCACAGCTACATGGTCAAAGACCTCACAGCGACAGAAATGACATGGATCGCAGTCGACAACCCAGACTTCATCCAGCACTTCACCCGCGTCGACACTATCCCTCACGACACAGAAAAAGAACTTTAGTCTGACCAGACAAATAAAATATGCCGGCTGAACAAAACTTCAGCCGGCATATTTGTTTATTACCTTTTGATTAACAGCTTGATTGCTTCGTATAGCTCTTTGCTGGCGTAGATCATCAGGAGGAGCATCAGGCCGATTCCGATGAAGTCGTTGTCTCCGTTTGCTTCATTCCACCAAAGAATGGCTACGATGAACCAGAGGACGGAATCAGTGACTTTAAGCAGCGGAAGCCATTTGTTTGCAGGTTTGAATTCCTTTCCCATCCACATTCTGATAAAGCGGATTGCAAAAATTACCAGGAACACCGGAGCCACTATTCCGATCGTTGTGTCCGGCACTATGAGGCTTTCGATTCTGTTGCCGCATATTCCTGCAGCCAGGATAATGCCTGTCAAGGAGTCTTCGTGTATGTTTCTCATTATTTCTGTGATTTCAAGGTTACGTTTTCATCTATCTCCTTGAGAAGATTCTGGATGTAATTGATCATATTAGTGTCGTGTTCGCTCAGGCCGAGCTTCTTTCTGATCGCACTGCTTGCATTGTAGTAGCTGCGGCTGTTCAGATAGGACACGATTTCCTTTCCTCTTAGGCCTATGGCGTGCAGGCAGCAGTAGCCGATCTCAAGATCCGTCAGCCCTTTTTCTTTAAGGAATATAAGGAAGCGGGGATGCGCTATTGCAAAAGAAAGCCTGGTCGAATCTATGAAGCCTTTTCTGTTGCTCATCAGCTTTTCCAATTCTGTATATGCCTGTTCCGAACAGTTGCCGGATATGTATGCCGTGATGAAACTGTTCAACACCTTCATCCTCTCCTCAAGAAGTACCCTCATCTCGTCGCTCAATTCTCCGTCCTCCCTCATTCCGGTAAGCACTTCCTTCTCAGCCTGCACTTCATTGTACATCTCCATATACCTTTCCTTCTCCTTCTCGAGCTTTTCAATATCTCTTTTCAGGAGCCTGTTCCTGATTTCTGTCCTGCGTTTGGCTGCAGTGATCTTATCTACAAGCATTGAAGATGAGATGACAGTCATGACTATTGCCACAAGCATAAGGTTCCTTGTACTGCTGTCATTTGTGCAGCTGCTCAGCAGCATCGTCATAGACATAAATATTATAATGTTCCGCTTCATACGATTGATTTACGACTGCGAATATATACAGAATATCCCGTAACAGAAAAAATAAAGTTTCATATTGGTATATTGGCTATAACTATTTATCTAACAATGTGTTATCTTAAACACCTTCAGTGGCGGGTGTTTGGATGATACGTTTTAACTGCTTGATAATCAATGTTGCTGTTTTGGCTATTGTGAAACATGATATCTTCTGGTTGTACAGCATGTCAAATTATTTCATACTTTTGTTTTGGTGTTGAAGTCCCCTTGTATAAGGGCTGTCTTACAAGCTATAGATTTCTGATGATATATGAATATAAAATAAGGTAATGATATACCTGTTTACACTTTTACAACACCCATATTCAAACATCGTCATCCCCGGCTTGACCGGGGATCTCAGGACCACTGTGTCATTTCCAGGGCCATAATCGACACAAAGGTCGCTAAATACACTGTTTAACATTGAATTTACAGACCACTGTGTCATATTTCCACCCAAA
>CANBDZ010000039.1 GCA_947367375.1 uncultured Bacteroidales bacterium
ATCAGAAACACTATAAATTTAAATATTTCAGCCCAAAATCCGAGATTTTCTGTATATTAACAAAGAACTGAACGACAATTGAAAATGGCCGGCAAGAAAAATAAGAAAAAGAAACATCAGCTACCTTCTGATAGAATCTCCAATTATCTGCTCATCGTTTTGGGAGCAATAATGGCAGTCTTTGTGATTGTCACAGTTTGCACCGATTCAAAGAAAATATACACAGATGTGGCAGACGGAGTGGTTTCGGATGTGTTCTTTGCTTCGCCGAACCAAGCCGGAGACTGGGTCAGAATGTGTGAAGTTTTGTATCACGTTGACGGAAAGGAATATACTATTCGGGAACAGTGTTGGACCCAAACTTCTGTCGGAGAGAAATGTAAAGTGAAATATAACCCCAAGAGGCCACGCAATGCATATGTGGACTGGTAATATTCGACTAAGAATAGAAAGCATCACCCTCAGTCGAGCGTGATGCTTTCTATTCTTAGTCGCAATGTTCCGGATGGGACCTGAGCCTCGGCTATGTCTCCGACCTTTTTGCCCATCAGAGCTGCACCGATCGGTGATTTCAGCGAAATCTTGCCGGCTTCAAGATTCATCTCGTGCGGGCTGACAATCTCAAATTTCATTCTGGTGTCCGTAGCGAGATTCGTGAATTCAACCTTGCTCAGAAGGCAGACTCTGTCTTTTGGAAGTGCCTCAGGATCAATCACTCTGGAATGTTCCAGAACCTTCTGCAGGAAACGGATACGGCTGATGGTCTTCGCCTGATTCCTCCTCGCTTCGCGGTAGCCCGCATTCTCGCTCCTATCCCCTTGCGCACTTGTTTCCGCAAGGTTTTCCCTCACCTGAGGATAGACCACGTTAATAAGGTGATCCAACTCTGATGCAATCTCGTCGTATCTCTGTTTTGACAAATATTCCATGCCTCAAATATACTCATTTTTCTGCGATACTTGCATTTGAAGTGTAGAATCAGTAATTTTACACTGATATGGAAAAGATGAATGATAAATCCCTGAAAGTAAGGAAAGGTTTGAGGACAGCTGAACTGGCCGTACTGCTTATTGGAGCTGTCCTGGATGTCATGCTTGTAGTCTTGGATATGGCTATCAACCCGTTCATTGCACTGCTGCTGAGTCTGGTAATTGCAGCACTGCTGCTTTTAAGAAGGCTTCCCGTGAAATACTTTACGAGTGAATTGAAGGAAGTCAATGCTCAAGACTTCATCACATGGTTCGGCAAAATAGCCATCATAGCAGCGCTGGCTTGCATATCCCCTATCTTCCGAGAACTGTTGCAGACCCACATCTGGATAACAGGAGCCCTTGCAATCTTCTTCATCCTGCAGTTCGCAGAATTGCTATATTATCAACGGAACCGTTAATTTTGGACAGGTAAACACCTACAGCACGAACGTGTCCGCAAGGGCTGGTTTCCAGAAGGGCCTGGACATAAAAAATAATGAATTATGAATTTCAAGAGTTTCGGCAAAGATGGAGCGCCTGTGGTGCTGCTTATTCCCGGGTTGGGAGTTTCCTATGAGATATTTGTACCTCTCATAGGGTTGCTAGCTGACAACTATCATGTTGTGGCTGTGGAGGTTGACGGCTTCACTCTTGGAGTTCACACTGAATTTACGTCTGTTGATGATCAGGCTGGACAGGTAATCAAGTACATAAAAGATTGTCATTCTGGCAGTATCTGCTGTGCCTACGGACTTTCACTTGGAGGCAAGATCCTGTCTAGAGTACTGGAAAAAAACGAGGTGGAGATCGGGCATTCCATTCTGGATGCTGCTCCGCTTCTCCCCCTCCCTAAATGGCTTGTAGGCCCGCTCAGGTACTTTCAGGCCGGCAATGTCTGGAGCTGCTACCATTGGACCGAATTCTGGAGATGGCTCTTCCATTCGCATTATTTCGATGTGCTTCTTGACGAATGCCGCAAGGTCTTTCCATCCGGCGGCACAAAGGCCGTCTTAGACGGATATAAGTCAGTATATACCAACAAATTAGAATATATACCCAAGGTCGACATCCACTATTGGTACGGAACCGACGAGGCCTTTGTCGCCAAGCCTCAGGCCAAGCACCTGAAAGCTCTGTGTCCAGACCTGAAAATCGAGATCTTCCCGAAAATGAACCACGGCCAGATGCTTGTCGACCACCCGGATGAAATTGCAAAACGCATATGTGAAATAGCAGACGCTATCTCATAGCTCTTCCTGAGGTCTTTATTGCTTCTGTGTCAAGGGTTTCGCCGTCAAGGACTTTGACTCCGTTGATATATACCTTCTCAATGCCGAATGAGGCCTGCTGGTCAGGCTGGCCGTTGCGGAGCTTTGCTTCGTCGAAGACGGTGAGGTCAGCATAGCAGCCCGGTTTGATATATCCCCTATCCTTGATCGAGAATCTGTCTGCAACTCCTCCTGTCATCTTTCTGATTGTATTCGGCATGGTGTCTCCTGTGCCGCAGAGGGAGAATTTCAGGAATTTCGGGAAGCAGTCATATATTGCCGGATTCTGCACTCCGTGATCCTCTACCCAAGCATCTGTCATATAGAGACACCTGTCGTCCTTGGACAGTTCGCTGACGATTTCCGGCGTGCTGTAAGGTCCCATATTCACACGGCCCTTGAAGTCGCTCATCTCGCAAAGGTCAAGATAGGCGTCCAGGCAGGACTTACCCATCTCCTTTGCAATCTGTGACACGCTCTTGCCTTCGTACTGCTCATAACCCTTGCCGATGTACGCTATCTGGATGTCGTCCCAGCCGAATCCCAGAAGCAGAATTGTCGCTCTGATCAGGGCACCGAGCTTCAACTTGTTGAACCAGTGGCGTTTCTTGGCTGGTGACAGAGCCTGATACCAGGCTGGAAGCACGACTGTAATGACTGAAACGCCAAGCAGTTCGCTGTAGATGTCAAAACCGATGTCCACACCCTTGTCCCTCAGACCATGCAGAATCTCCACAAGTTCATCCTTGCATCTGAAAGAACGCCTTCCCACAAAAATCGCGTGGGAATAATGCAGTTTCATCTTAGTTCCGGAAGCGATCTCCACAAGCTCATCCAAGGCACGGAGCAGATGTGGACGTCCAAGAAGAGGATATGTCATCGAGACTGCTGAGCAGGCTCTCGGATGTACTGTCATAGGCCTGTCGTACTTCTCGCACAGTCTTGCGACTTCCTTGAGTTCATCAATGCCGGCGTAGATTCCAGGCTCATACATAAGTCCCAAAGACAGTCCGCAGGCTCCCTCCTTAAGGGCTTTCTCCATTATTTCAAGCATCTTCTTGAGCTCTTCATCGGTGAGAGTCCTGTTTTCGTAGCCTGCAACACTGGCTCTCGCAGTACAATGGCCTGCAAGAACTGCTATATTACAAGGCGTATTGCCATCAATTGCGGAAAAGAATTCAGACACCGAAGGATATGTTCCAGTGGTCTCGTGGAATGAGAAAAGTCCGCCACCGATCTTGTCGGTATGCTTTGTATCAGATTCAAAACCGACTGCAGACAAGCCACAGTTTCCGGCTACAAATGAGGTGATTCCCTGACGGATGAACGGTTCAAAATACTTCTGAGGCTCTTTCTTTATCGCAAACCAATCGTTGTGCGAGTGAGCGTCAATGAATCCGGATGAGAGGGAAAGTCCCTTAAGATCAACAACTTCCCATTCAGCCTCCGGCTGTATATTTTCTTCTACTTTGATGATCTTGTCATTATCCACAAGAACATCTCCTTTGAACGGCTCAGAACCTGTTCCGTCATAGATCAGTGCGTCTTTAAATAATATCATAGGTTTAGGATTTGGTTTAGAATTCAGACCATAAATATATGTATTTTTTTTCTTTTGCCATAACGCAAAATCAGTATTGCAAAAGTTCTGAAATTTAAGTAAATTTGTGTGATTTTTTTGAAAATTTAACTTATGGTACTCCAAATCTTCACCCTTATCGGTGCTCTCGGTATGTTCCTTTACGGAATGAACTTCATGAGTGCCGGTCTCCAGAAGGCGTCAGGTGACAAGCTCAGAGGTATTCTCACCTCTATGACTTCAAATCCGTTCAAGAGAGTTCTTACAGGTCTCGGAATCACTGCGCTCGTACAGTCATCAAGTGCAACTACTGTCCTCGTTGTCAGCTTCGTAAATGCCGGACTTCTCACCCTCGTGCAGGCAGTCGGTATCATTATGGGAGCCAACATCGGTACAACCCTCACAGCTTGGGTTACAGCAGTAGGATTCTCAGTTGACATCTCGGCATTCTCAGTTCCTTTGATGATCTTAGGATTCCTCCTTACAAGCTCAAAGAAGCAGAACAACAAGAACATCGGTGAGTTCATCGTCGGATTTGCGCTCATGTTCCTCGGACTTTCATTCATGAAGAGTTCTGCAGGAGCCATCCTCAGCAACAAGGACGCAATGGTGGCATTCTTCTCACACTTCACCGAGTTCGGATTCTGGTCAGACATCATCTTCCTCCTCGCAGGTACTATCCTGACCATCGTCCTTCAGGCTTCCAGCGCCACTATGGCCATCACAATGCTCCTCACAACATCAGGTCTCATCGACTTCGAACTTGCTTGTGCAATGGTCCTTGGAGAGAACATCGGTACCACAATTACAGCAAATATGGCAGCATCTGTGGGTAACACCGCAGCGAAACGAGCAGCTCTTGCCCACACTCTCTTCAATATATTCGGTGTGATCTGGATGCTCATCGTGTTCAAGCCGTTCCTCAGACTTGTAGGTATTGTAATGGATGCTGTAGGATTCTACAACCCGCTTACAATCGACCTCACAACTCCAGAGGCTGGCCCTACACTCCTTTACGGAATCTCAATGCTCCACACCCTCTTCAACATCACTAACACAATGGTACTCATCTGGTTCTCACCTACCATCGTGAAGATCGTGGAGAAGCTCATCAAGACTCCAAAGAACAGCGAGGACGAGGCATTCAGACTCAAGTACATCGACGCTGGTCGTATTGCAGCTCCTGAATTCGCATCAGAGCAGGCAACCAAGGAGATCATCCACTTCGCGCAGATCTGCCGCAACGGTCTTGGATATGCAAGAGAGGCTATCAACGAGAGCGACCCAGACAAGTTTGAGGAGCTTCGCAAGAAACTCGTTAAATATGAGGAGATTTCAGACCGTATCGAGTACGAGATCGCTACATTCCTCAATGCAATTTCAGCACAGGAAGTCAGCATGGCTACATCTTACCAGATCAAGTCTATGTACAAGATCATCGGTGAGCTCGAGAGCCTTGGTGACTCAGGTGAGTCAATCAGCCGTATCCTTTCACGCAAGAACATCCACAAGAAGGAATTCGACGCTGAGAGCATCAAGCACCTTAACGGAATGGTAGATCTCGTTGACGAGGCTTACGCAGTGATGATTGAAAACCTCAATGCATACTATTCTGGCAACCTTGATGAAATCAGAAACGCTTACGACGCTGAGGACCGCATCAATGTGATGAGAAACAACCTCCGCGAACAGGCAATCGAGGAAGTTGAAGGCGGCGACAGCACAAGCTACCTCACAAGCGTTTACTACCTCGACATCGTGTCAGAGCTTGAGAAGATGGGTGACTTCATGATCAATGTTTCCCAGGATCTCTACAAATGCAAACTTAAGATTTCACAATTATAAAGAAATTGTCTAATTTTGTGGCCCGTTGCAAAACGGGCCTTTTTTAATATATAGTACTTATGGCAAGAAAGAAACAGGATATCATCCTCGAGAACATTGAGATAGAAGCTGTTGCCGCCGAAGGCAAGGCATTGGCAAGAGTTGACGGCACAGTGCTCTTCGTACAGTTCGCTGTACCTGGAGACATCGTGGACGTCAAGGTCACTAAGAAGAAGAAAAACTATATGGAAGGCTTCATCCTCCGTATGGTAAAGCCTTCAGAGCACCGTCTGGAGCCTTTCTGCAGCCACTTCGGCGTGTGCGGCGGATGTAAATGGCAGCCGCTCCCATACGAGATGCAGCTTCAGGCCAAGCAGCAGCAGGTTTACGACCAGCTCGTAAGAATCGGTCATCTCGATGTGCCGGAGATTTCCCCTATCGTGCCTTCTGATGAGACACAGTACTACCGCAACAAGCTGGAATTCACATTCTCACAGCGCAGATGGATCTTCGACGACGAGAATGCAGATGTTCTCAGCGAGCAGGAGAAGTACGGACTCGGTTTCCATGTCGGCCGTTTCTTTGACAAGGTACTCGATGTCAAGCATTGCTACCTACAGCCGGAGCCGTCAAACGAGATCCGTCTCTTCATCAGAAACTACGCCCTCGAGCACGGCCTCACCTTCTTCAACATACGTGAGCATGTCGGTTTCCTCCGCAACATGTTCATCCGTACCACTGAAGCTGGCAACGTTATGCTCATCCTTTGCTTCTACCACGAGGATGCAGAGGCACGCACAGCCCTCCTCAATGCCGTAGCAGAGAAATTCCCTCAGATCACATCGCTCTATTACGTGATCAACGGCAAGGCGAACGACTCGATCGCTGACCAGGACTGCGTACTCTACAAAGGCGAAGACGCGATCTACGAATATATGGAAGGACTCAAGTTCAAGATCGGACCTAAGTCATTCTACCAGACCAACACAAAGCAGGCATACAAGCTCTACAGCGTAGCAAGAGAATATGCAGCCCTCACAGGCTCTGAGGTTGTTTACGACCTCTACACCGGCACAGGTACAATCGCACAGTTCGTATCGCGCCAGGCATCGAAAGTGATTGGTATTGAATATGTTCCCGAGGCTATTGAGGATGCGCGCATCAACGCAGCCAACAACAACATCACAAACTGCGACTTCTTCGCAGGTGACATGAAGGACATCCTCACAGATGCATTCGTGGCAGAGCACGGCAGACCAGATGTAATCATCCTTGACCCGCCAAGAGCAGGAATCCATCCTGATGTTGCTCAGGTTATCCTGAATGCTGCACCTGAGAGAATGGTTTACGTAAGCTGCAACCCTGCATCACAGGCACGTGACCTTGAGATCCTCTGCAGAGACTACGAAATCACAGCTGTGCGTCCGGTTGACATGTTCCCGCACACACACCATGTAGAGAATGTAGTTGCCTTGAAGAGAAAATAATCAGCGGTTACTCACAGTAAAGGCGTCCCTGCTCAGTAGACACGACCTTAAGGGTCTGTCCCTTGACAGCATAGCCGCCAAACTTCATAGAAGCTTCGAATATGCGTCCGTCAGCGGTTCTTACCTTACCTGACGGGCGCATATCCGTAAACACGATAACTTCCTGTCCGACAAGGGATTCAAGACCTGACACAACGCCTACAAAGCCTTCCTCACCAGTAAGTGACTGTCTGAGTGCGATATGGTCGAACGACCTTGTCTCGTAGAGTTTTTTTACAAGCCACACTGAGCCGAAGATGGCTGCAGCTGAGGATATGATGACAATGCCTAAAGGCATAAGTATCGGTTCCAGATTGAGGGTACCGTCCCAATGGAAGAGCTCCGCGTTGTCGACCATTGCGAAAGCAAGGGACACGACAACGGCGATGATACCTGTAATTCCGCACACACCGAAGCCCGGAATCACGAATATCTCCATCGCTATCAATATAAGTCCGACTACGAAAAGAAGAATCTCCCAATATGAAACGAGGTGTCCAAGATAACCTGGAGCGAAATACAGGAGCGCACCCACAACAGCAGTCAAGAGCGGCAGACCTATGCCAGGTGTTCTGATCTCCACGAATATACCTCCGATTATCATCATCATGAATATAGACTGGAGAAGAGGATTCAGCAAGAACTGGATGAGTCTGTCAAGCCAGGTCATATCTTCCTCCATATCCTTGATTATAAACTCATTACCTCCTGCTACTATCCTTGCGACATCCCCTACTTCCTCTGCTATACCTTCGCAATAACCCACTTCTATTGCCTCATCAGGAGTAAGGCTCAGCACATGGGCTGTGTCCACCATCAATTCTGCAATCTCAGGATCTCTTCCGTTCGCCTTGGCTGTCGCCCTCATCATTCCACGCATGAACGACTGGTACTTATCAGGAGCGACCTCGCCAGTCTGATTCACAACCGTCGCAGCACCGATGGAACTTCCTGTCCTCATATATATAGAATCGCAAGCGATGCTTATGAGCGCACCGGCTGACGCTGCCTGCATATTGACATATGCAATCACGGGCTTTTCGTACCTGAGGATCGCAGCCCTGATGCTGTCGGCCGCGTTCACAGCTCCTCCATAGGTGTTGATGTCGAGAAGCACGTAATCAGCCTCAGCTTCAGCTGCCTTTTCAAGTCCGAGGACTACAAGACGCTGTGCGGACGGATCTATATCCTGATCAAGTCTGATACGGTAAAACACTGATAATGAATCACTACAGTATGCAGAGACACCAATAAGCACGCATATGAGGGCAAGGAAAAAACGTTTCATAAGGAATGAATTGATATACCAAGACAAATATAACGAATTATGGGATAAATTTCTTACCTTTGCGGCCTTTGTTAACAACCTAAATAACAAATTGATAATGTTACTTCAGATTCTCATACTCCTTGTGGGATTGGTACTGATCCTGATGGGAGCGAACTGGCTTGTTGACGGTTCATCGAGCGTAGCCAGAAGATTCGGCATCAGTGAGTTTGTAATCGGACTTACCATTGTGGGCATCGGCACATCAGCTCCTGAAATGGTAGTAAGCTTTATGTCTGCATTCCAGGGCAAATCTGCAATGGCTGTAGGAAATATAGTCGGCTCCAACATCTTCAACTCACTGATGATCCTCGGAGTCACAGCCCTTGTAGCCCCTCTCGCCATAACCAAATCCAATCTCAGGAAGGATATACCTCTTAATATAATAGTGACAATCCTTCTCATTCTCCTCGGCAGAAGCGCTACAATGCTTGGTATTGGCAGCACAGACAGCGTAAGCAGACTTGAGGGCTTGCTTCTTCTTGCAATCTTCGGTCTTTATATGTGGAGCACCTTCAGAGGTGAAAAGGAAACCAAGGAAGAAAGTGTCGAGAACAAGATCAAGCCTGCAATGGCAGCATTAATGATAGTCGGCGGACTTGCAGGTCTTATCATTGGAGGCAGATTGTTTGTAAACTCCGCTACTCAGATCGCACAGATAGCCGGACTTTCAGAAAAATTCATAGCAATCACCATTATGGCAGCCGGAACTTCACTTCCGGAACTTGCAACCTGCGTGGTAGCTGCAGCTAAAGGCCAGGGCCAGCTTGCACTTGGAAATGTTCTCGGATCCAACATCTCCAACATCCTGCTCATTCTGGGTGGCTCTGCCCTTATCAATCCACTGTCATTTGAAGGTATAACTTTGATGGACCTTTCACTCTTTGCCGTTGCACCGGTACTGATTTTTCTCAGTTCTCTGACATTCAAAAAGAAGGAGCTCGACCGAATTGAAGGTGCGATCTTCGTTTGCCTTGAGATTGCCTATATGGCCTTACTTATCACCTCGATTTAGGGTAAAACCATAGTTAACAAAAATGTTATAGATGAAAACTATTTTGTTTTACATGCTATTATTTAATCAGTTAAGCAAATGAAGCCAATTTTACAAGTTCAACCGACTGATTCTTTGGATATTCAGGCAAAATTAGATAGTCTCGTGCATAAACTCGAGACAACTTCAGCATCTGACCTCTTTTATGAACTTGCAGACATGGCTGTTTCGCTTGGTCTGAAGGTTATTGCGGCAATTGTCATATACATTGTCGGTATCTGGTTGATACGACGAATCAAGAAGGTCATTAAAGTTGTCCTGGAAAAACGGGAAACTGATGCTTCGGTCTCATCCTTCATTCTCAGCTTGGTAAGCATCGTCACATCAATCATTCTGATAATAGCTACAGTAGGAGCACTCGGAGTTGACACAAGTTCGCTTGCGGCCTTACTTGCAGGAGGTGGAGTTGCCATAGGACTTGCAATGAACGGAACAATGCAGAATTTTGCAGGAGGAATCATGATCATGATCTTCAAGCCGTTCAAAGCTGGTGACTTTATTGAGGCACAGGGTCAGTCAGGAACAGTGGCAGAGGTAAATATGGTCAGCACTGAACTGCTGACATCAGACAATAAAAGAATCATCATTCCAAACGGAGCATTGTTCTCTGACACCATCATCAACTACTCAGAGATGTCACTCAGAAGAGTGGAATGGAGCATAGGCGTGGAATACGGAGCATCAGCGGAGAATACTAAAGAGCTCATATTGAGCCTGTTGGAAAACGATGACAGAGTACTGACCACCCAAAATGGAGCTCCTGCAGATCCATTTGTAGCTCTTGCCTCACTTGATGAGAGCTGCATAACCTTCAAGGCGAGGGTCTGGGTCAAGTCTGATGACTACTGGAAGGTGTTCTTCTCTATGAATGAAAAGATCTACAGCGAACTTCCTAAAGAAGGTATCAACTTCCCGTTCCCTCAGATGGATGTTCATCTGCATCAGGATAAGGCATAAAAACATGCCCGCCGATTTGGCGGGCATGTTTTTTATCGCTAGAGAAGCACTGCTCCTGTTGTTCTTTCTTTTATCAGAAGTTCTTTTGTTACTACTGGATTAGCGTAGATGTCGAGGAATATACGTCTGAGATCCTCTCGGTTGATCTCTTTCTCGACTGTGTCAAGCTGATGCTCCATGTAAGCTACAAACTTCTCCACGTCCTCCTGGGTGTACATATCTGAGTACTTGAAGGTGTGATTTGCTATGTCGTAAGCTAGATAGTTGTTTTTCCAAAGCTTGTAACCCTCTATTACGCGTACGTCAACAGCGTGACGGATGAGCTGGTAGCGGTCGTTCTTGTCGCACTTTGCTGCCTCTGCAATCTCTTCGCTTGTAAGAGTAGTTCCAATGTTGAGGTGGATGTTGCCCTTCTGCTGCATGATGCCCACCAGGATGCTGTTCAGGTCTTCACCTTCCTTCTTCACGTACTTGTGCTTGCGTGAAATCACAAGCTCACGTGCCTTAAGGATGTCGCAAGGCTCAATTTCGTACGAAATACTCATCGGAAGGATGTTGAGCTCCTCAAAGTTCTGCTGGAAATCCTTTGTTCCACTCATATCGAGCATCTTCAAGAGGCCCTGCTCTGTGATGTCGTAACCGTTCTTGGTACGTCCCTGACGCTGTGCGAGCCAGATTGAGCTTCTGCCTTCAGTAACATTAAGTCTGATGTACTTAGACAAGAGCTGTGATGAAAGATAAAGTTCGCGTGCTGAAATTCCTCGCACTACCTTGATCATTCTGTTAGAACGGATCATGTACTCTATCGCCTTGCTGGTGATGAGGTTGTCTCCAACCGCAATCTCAGTCATAGGGAAACCGTTTGTCTTGAGAATCAGCTGTGTAATAGCAGGATCAAGGATGATGTCTCTATGATTTGAAAGAGCAAGGAACTTCTTGTCAGTCGGGATGTTAGCAATACCGTCATATGAGAAGTTATGTGCAGTGTGGTCAATGACCCAACGTACAACCTTCTGCATTACAAGAGTCTGAAACTCATCGATTGTATTTACTCTTTTGAGAATGTTCTTCAGATAATCAGGGGATTCTTCTGGGAAGAAGTGCTGAGACACCTGTGTCACCACCGGATACTCCGCCAACTTGCTCAGCGCCTCTGCTGCCTCTGCATCGCTATAAGGGCTGATGCTTTCGAATTCAGATAAATCTACCATAAGTTTTAGGGTATATAATAGTACAATACGCAAATGTACTATATTTTAGGGAAAAATCAAATATCCTTGTCAACAGGCTGCATCTCAACCTCTTCTGAAAAGGACAGAACTGTCTCCATAGCTCAAGAAACGGAAATCATTCGCCAGTGCGTGGTCATAAATACGCTTCCAGTCACCTCCCACAAAGGCAGAAATCAGCAGCAGGAGCGTGCTCTTAGGCTGATGGAAGTTCGTTACAAGCACATCCACAACCCTGAAACGGAAGCCAGGCACTATGATAATACGGGTTCCAAGCTGGATCTCACTCAGTCCGTTAGACTCCATATATGAGATCAAGGCACTTAAAGATTCTTCAGTAGTGTACTCATAATCACGCGAATACGGTGCCCACTGATCCACATCACAAGGCTGACCGGTCTCAATGCAGCCCACACCCACATAGTAAAGAGACTCAAGGGTGCGGACAGAGGTAGTTCCGACTGCAATCACCTTACCTGTCCTCTCGAGCAGGCCTTTAAGGAAGGCGAGAGTGACAACGAAAGGCTCTCTGTGCATTGTGTGTTCTGCCACTCTGGAGCTCTTTACAGGCAAGAATGTGCCGGCACCAACGTGAAGACATACTGTATTGACTGTAATGCCTTTAGACTTGATGTTCTCAAGTACAGCATCAGTAAAATGAAGTCCGGCAGTAGGAGCCGCGACAGAGCCTCTGAATCTTGCGTAGAGTGTCTGATATCTCTCGAGGTCAATGTCCTCTGTGTCTCTGTTCAGATAAGGTGGAATAGGCACTGATCCACAAAGCTCGAGCACCTTGGAGAAAGGAGCGCCATTTGACCAGGAGAACTCAACAATAGAAGCCTCTCCCTGCCTCTCAATGAGATCTGCACAGAGTCCCATCTCCTTGATCGACTCATCTTCAAGTGGATTATAAAGGCTCAGAGTGTCATTTTTCCAACGCTTTACATTACCTACGATACATTTCCATCTGCATCTGTCTGTAACTTCGAACATTGTGACATACTCCTCAGGCATAATAGGCTCAAGACAGAAGATCTCTATGTGAGCACCTGTAGGACGCTGGAAATGAAGTCTTGCAGGCACAACCTTGGTGTCATTGAACACCATAAAGGCACCATCCGGAAGAATGGAAGGAAGGTCAGTAAAGGTGTGACCGCTGACGTTTCCGTCAATATACTTCAAAAGCTTCGATGAGTCCCTATGGGAGAGGGGATATTTTGCGATCTTCTCGTCAGGAAGATCATAATTATAGTCGTCAATTATTATTTCCGGTACCATCGTGAGAATTCGATATTTTGATACAAATCTAATTCGGTACAAAAATAATCAAATATTGTCGCATAACGAAATATAGATTGCCAGCAAGGAGTCTATTCAACAAGTTAAAATATGGTAATCCCATGTTACATTTGTGATTTACATAAGTTAATAACATCTGTTAAAGTTCCGTATAATTTTGTAAATTTAAACACCTCACTTGCCTTTAAGGAGATTAATTTTGTAATGTATATTTATGTAATATAAGATTTTCTTATGAGTTAATTTAAGTATTAATATATTGTTTATAATCAGCTATTTATATATATCTAATTAAATCTATCTTATATATAATACCTGTAAAACTGGGTATATATGGGACTTTTAGCCACTATAACCCTATATTTTATATATTTATATTACTTATAATCAGATATGTATCTATATTTATATAAAGTAAGGATATAATATTTTAACGCGTTGTCTCCCCTACTGTTTACATATTTTAACAGCTCTTAGTGTTAGGATTTGTCAAATTTTGTTGCTACATTTGTAACATCAACGTATACAAATATGAAAGACAGACTTCGTCAGTTTTTAGCAGCTGAAAACATCTCCCAGGCACAGTTTGCCGACAGCATCAATGTTGTACGTGCCAGCGTATCCCACATTCTGGCAGGCAGGAACAATCCGAGCTTCGATTTCATCAAAGCTCTTATGCTCACCTACCCTCGCCTGAATGTAGAATGGCTGATGTTCGGCAAAGGCAAAATGTACAAGGACTCTCCTTCAGTGGAACCTGTTCCTGTTATTGAGGAGCCAAAGCACACAACAGCACCTCAGGATCTTCTCTTCCCTGAATTTGACGAAGAACCTGCTCCAGAAGCGCCTGAAATCAAGGAAACTGCACAGCAGTCGGAAAACAAGCCACTCTCGTTTGATATCAATACTTTAATTAACACCGCACAAGTTGTTAAAAATCAGAGAAAAGTAGCGAAAATTATCGTACTTTTTGATGATGGAAGTTATCAGGAAATGTAGCATATGAGCTGTTTGTCTTGAGATATAGGCTGAATTTTGCTATATTTGCAAGATAACACACATACGCTATGTACAAACATTTCTTAAAACCCATTCTTTTCCGTTTCAATCCGGAGACGGCACACAATCTTCTTTTTTCAGGACTTGCCTTCCTCAGACATGTACCTTTTGCAAGATCTATAATCAGAGGAATCTACAAGAAGGAATCACCTTCGCTTGCACGCGAAGTTTTCGGTATCAACTTCCCTAATCCAGTAGGACTTGCAGGTGGATTGGACAAGAATGGCGAATTCTACAACGACATGGCCAATTTCGGCTTCGGATTCGTGGAAATCGGCTCTCTCACACC
This sequence comes from uncultured Bacteroidales bacterium, assembly GCA_947367375.1. Lineage (GTDB taxonomy): Bacteria > Bacteroidota > Bacteroidia > Bacteroidales > UBA932 > Cryptobacteroides. Next base: position 14,383 of record CANBDZ010000039.1, read on the forward strand.
CCTTCCGCAGGACGGAAATGCCAAGCCAAGATGCTTCAGAGTACCTGGAGACAAGGCTATCATCAACCGTTTCGGCATCAACAACAAGGGTGTAAAGAATGCAGTAGAGCATCTTAAGAAGAACCGCCCTGAGGTCATTGTGGCGGCAAACATTTCAAAGAACACAACCAGCATCAACGAAGATGCAGGAAAGGATTACGAGAAGGCCTTCGGCCTCCTGTATGACTTCGTGGATATGTTTGTAGTAAACGTATCTTGCCCTAACGTAGTGGGACTCACTGCATTACAGGACATTTCATTCCTTTCGGAGATTGTCGACAAGCTTCTTGACCTGCGTATGTATTTCGACAACTACCGCCCTATTCTCCTGAAGGTTTCTCCAGATCTTTCGCATCAGCAGCTTGATGAGATCATAGAGTACTGTCTCCGTTCCGGCATTGACGGACTCGTGGCAGGTAACACAACACGTTCAAGAGACGGACTTACAAGCATTTCAAAGGAAAGGATCGAGGAAATCGGCAACGGAGGCATGTCTGGAGCCCCTCTTCACCAGAAGAACCTTGAACTTGTCAAGTACGTACACACAAAGTCTGAAGGAAAGCTTCCTATCATTGGTGTAGGCGGTATCATGTCACCTGAGCAGGCTAAGGCTATGCTTGACGCAGGTGCCTCACTTGTAGAGGTTTACACCGGATTCATCTATGAAGGACCAGCCCTTGTAAAGAACATCATCAAGCACCTTGAAACTACTCTCTAAATGACTCAGGCATCGATTTGCACCATCGGAGATGAGATCCTTATCGGACAGATTGTAGACACCAACTCCTCACATATCTCTCAGGCTCTCAACACTTTAGGCATAAAGGTTACAAGAATGCTCTCTATCGGAGACGAGCATGATACGATTGTGAATGCACTGAAGGGAGAGCTCTCGACCAATGACATAGTGATCGTAACAGGAGGTCTCGGCCCAACCAAGGACGACATCACCAAGACTGCACTCGCCCACCTTTCAGGTACAGAGACATACAAGACTGACGAAAGACAGCTTGAAATCATACATAAACTGCTGAGTGCCAGAGGACTTGACGTGTTGGACATCAACCGTGCACAGGCCTCAGTTCCAGACACTTGTGAGGTAATCCCGAACAAGCTCGGCACTGCCCCGATCATGGTCTTCCGCTTCATGGACGACCGCTTCGGACACCCCGCAACCCTGTACTCACTGCCAGGAGTGCCTTTCGAGGCTTTAGGAGCACTTGAGGACATCCTGGAGGACATCAGGAAGCACAATTCCATCTCTGACATACACCACAGGACCATAATGACCTATGGAATCGCAGAATCCGCCCTCGCAAAGAAGATCGAATCGTGGGAGGACAGCCTTCCTGAGGATATGCATCTGGCCTATCTGCCTAATCCGCTTACAGGAGTCCGTCTGAGACTTTCTATATATGGAGGTGTAAAGGAGGAGCAGGAAGCCAGAATCGAGGCTAAATTGGCCAAATTAAGGCCTATTTTAGGCGATTTGATCTACTCGGAAGAGGATGACAGTCTTGAGAACTGTATCGGCTCTATGCTGAGGAAAGCAGGGCTGACAGTTTCAACAGCCGAGTCGTGCACCGGAGGTACAATTTCAGCGATGTTCACATCGGTTGCTGGCTCTTCAGACTATTTCCTCGGATCTGTGACATCCTATGCAAACAGTGTGAAGACCGGAGTACTCGGAGTGCCGGCTGAAATCATTGCGAAGCACGGCGCTGTGAGCAGCGAGTGCGTAGCGGCAATGGCCGAGGGAGTGCGCAGGCTGACGGGAAGCGACTACTCAGTCGCGACGTCAGGCATAGCAGGACCTGGCGGCGGATCGGATGAGAAACCTGTGGGTCTGGTGTGGATCGGAGTGAGCTCGGCAAAGGGTACAGAGACATATAAAATGATCTTCAAGAGCGACAGAAAACGCAATATTGAGCGCTTTGCGTCATCAGCATTGAATCTTTTGCGCGTCAAACTTGTAAACGAGCTAAAATAAAACAATATCAACTGATTTAACACTTTTGTTATTGATATTAACATTTTTGTTACATAAAACCTTGTAAACAATAAGGGGCACTTATACAACACTTAAAACACTAACCACCAACAATTTACGCAAATTTAGACCAAAATGGGATATATTCAGGATAAAGTGGAGAAACAGCAGAAGAGAATACGCTTCAACGGCTTCTTTTATGCCATAATTTCGTCCGCTTCATTCGGTTTCTCTCCCCTTTTCAGCATTGCTCTCATTGCTGCCGGACTCTCCCATTTTGACATTCTCACCTACCGTTGGGGCGTAGCTGCACTAGTCCTTATGATCTATGCAGTGATTAAAGGAAAGACCTTAAAACTGCTCTCTTTCGGAGAAGTCTGGAGAGTTCTTCTTCTCAGCGCCCTTCGTGCAATCACCTCCATCACCCTGCTTATAGGATATGCTAACATTGCGAGCGGAATCGCTTCGACCATCAACTTCATGTACCCGGTAGTGGTGGCTCTCTGCATGATGATCTTCTTCGGAGAAAAGAAGAGTCTCTCAAATATCATAAGCATCCTGATGTCGATAGCAGGAGTCTATCTTCTTGCACATGGTGACGGACTCTTTGTAGAAGGAGGCAATCCGACTCTCGGACTCACCTGCTCCATCATATCAGCTGTCTCATTCGCGGCTTACTATATAATAATGAAACGCACCAGAGCAGATAAAATAGAGGTCGTGAAATTCACGACCTGGATAATGATGATGAGTGCGGTATATTTCTTTATATGCGGATTTATCTTTGACGGACGCATTACGCTTGTGACAGACGGTCGTGCGTGGATATATATCCTCGGATTGGGACTCTGGTCGACTATGGTGTCGAACTTTACAGGAGTGAAGGCAATCCGAAGGATCGGTCCGACACTGACTTCTATCCTCGGAGCTCTTCAGCCGCTGACTGCAGTCATTCTCGGAGTGCTTTTCCTTGACGAGCATCTTGGTGTCAAGACTGTCATAGGAATGGTGATGATCCTTGTGTCTGTGACTATGGTGGTGCTGCAGAAGCA
>CANBDZ010000040.1 GCA_947367375.1 uncultured Bacteroidales bacterium
GAGACCCAGCATGCCTCACAAGCACCCACAACGCCTCCCACCTCTCACAACGGTCAGAATCAGACACCGTCATGAGAGTCATCGGGGTTATATGGAATAATTTCACATTTTTTGTAGTATATTTGTAGTTTGTGCGTCTAAGTAGATATATTTCCGAAGACAATTAAACATATATAGCATTATGAAAGAATTCTTTAAAATGATGTTCGCATGCATTGCGGGCCTTCTCGTATTCTGCGTTGCTTCCTTCTTCCTGATGACAGCAGCGCTCGTCGGCATTGCTGCCGTTGGTGAAAAGCAGCCTGTAATGCCTCGTGAGGCAGTTCTCCAGATCAATTTTGACAACATGACTCTCGGAGAGCAGACACAGGAAGCTGATCCTATTTCCATGCTGACAGGAGGCGAGATGATTGCTCCTCTCGGCATCTACAGCGCCATCACTGCAATCAACGCAGCTGCCGAAGACCCTGCAGTGAAGTTCATTTACATGAAGCCTGACAATGTAAGCGGCGGACTTTCACAGATCGAGGAGCTCAGAACAGCTCTCAAGAATTTCCGTAACAGCGGCAAGGCTATCGTTTCATATATCGAGAGCCCAAGCAATGCCGGCTACTACCTTGCTTCGGTTTCGGACAAAATCTACATGACAGTACACGACGGCGGCATGAGCATGCTCAACGGTCTTTCTTCACGCCTCATTTTCCTCAAGGACCTCCTTGACGAGCTTGGAGTGAACGTTCAGCTCATCCGTCACGGCAAGTATAAATCAGCAGGCGAGATGTACATCAGAAACTCATCAAGCCCTGAAAATATGGAGCAGAACAAGGAGATGATCGACGCAGTGTGGAAAAGCTATGCTGACGAGATGGCAGAGTCACGCGGCATCACCACAGAAGCTCTCAACGCCATGCTCGACAACCTCGAGCTCAACTTCCCTACAGATTTCCTTGAGAAGGGTCTCGTAGACGAGCTCGTGACTCGCGAGCAGCTCCAGCAGAACCTCTGCAACCTCTTCGTTGTCGAGAAATTCAAGGACGTGAAGTCTATCCAGCTTGCTGCCTATGCAAAGCTCAAGAACGTACCTAACCTCAAGGCACAGAAGAAGGTAGCTGTGATCTACGCTGAAGGAAACATCGTTGACGGTAACGGAAACGAAGATGTCGCAGGTGACAGATTTGCAAAGGTAATTGCTGACGTCAGAAATGACGACGCTGTAAAGGCAGTAGTACTCCGAGTTAACTCTCCGGGAGGAAGCGTACTTGCTTCTGAGAAGATCAAGGCTGAGATCAAGCTCATCCAGGAAAAGGGAATCCCTGTAATCGCATCATACGGCGACTATGCAGCTTCCGGCGGATACTGGATCTCTGCAGGTTGCGACCACATCATCTCAAACGCGACTACACTCACAGGATCCATCGGAGTGTTCAGCATGATTCCAGACATCAGCGGAACAATCAAGGACAAGCTCCACGTAACTCTCACTCCTGTAAACTCCAACAAGCACGCAGACATGCTTGGTATGACAAGACCTCTTACTGCAGAAGAAGTTGACTACATGCAGGCTTCAGTAGAGAGAATCTACAGCAAGTTCACAGAACTCGTTGCTGAAGGAAGAGACATGACAGTTGCAGATGTTGACGCAATCGCACAGGGCCGCGTATGGGCTGGTTCAGAGGCTTTGAGCATCGGCCTCGTAGATGAGATCGGAACCATCGAGGACGCAATCAAATACGCAGCACTCTCTATCGAGGGCGTAGAAAGCCTCAACGATGTACAGATCGCAGAGTACCCTAAGCCACAGACAACTATCGAGGCTCTCCTTGAGTCATTAATGGGTAGTGAAAATATTCTTGCGAAGCTTCCGTTCGAGAGAGGTAAGGTTTACGCACGCATCCCTTACGACATCGCAATCGAGTAAATTCTATCGGCGTGCCACCGAGATACGGATGGCACGTCTGGTAGTTGAAGTCACCTTATAGCGGTCATCGCTTCTGACTCCAAGCACAGCGGCAACATGCCCGTCCTGAGCCATAGAATCAGACACAGTGTCGACAAGAACGACAGCGGATGACTTCTTGAGAGAATCATATTTCAGGTCAGCGAAAAGGTCGCTGACCTTTTTCTTTCCACGCATGCCGAACGGCACCAGCCAGTCACCGTCGCGCCAACGTCTGAGGACGAGCGGGAAGCGGAGCTTATGCGCGTCGAAGAGCAGGGTGCCTTCCGGCTGCTTCAGAGGCATGTCCGGAGTCCAGTCCAGTTCCTCAACAGTCACAGCTGCACCGTTGAAATGATAAGTCCCGGCACAGCGTACCGGCATAATTTCCTCAACTTCCGAAGACGGGACAACCGAAGCTGAAACCATATGTCCGACAGGCTCCACCCTGAGATGATCCCTCTCGGTAAAAAGTATATGGGTCTGCGACTCAAAGCGCTTTCCGGACACGGTACGCTCGGAAAGAAGGAGATTTTCCAAAGAAGCAAGGACAGCCGAATTGAACCCATAAGGTTCAAGAATATAATAAAGGATATACCTCCAGCGCGGAGTCGAAAGCAGAGCCGGCAGGTTGACGGTCAGCATGTCCCCTAACCTTGACACAATCTTTTCAGCAGCCGCCTTACAGTAGTCATCTACTATATCCAAGGCATCTTCAAAATATGAAGCCTCGCGATTCAAAGTCCTTACGAATGAAGGATTTATAGATTCAAATATAGGAAAGACATCGTTTCTGAGCCTGTTCCTTTTGTATTCTGACATTGCATTTGTGCTGTCCTCACGATAGCGTACCTTATGAGCGAACGCATATCCCTCGATCTGTTTGCGTGTGCACTTGAGAAGCGGACGCAGGAGCACAGCATCTGAGTCTGCTGAGCAAGGAAGCGGAGACATCATAGACATTCCTGTAACTCCCTTCAGGCCAGATCCTCTGAGAAGGTTAAGCAACAGGGTCTCCGCATTGTCATTGGCATTGTGAGCCACCGCGACAGCCCTGTAGCCGTGCTTAGAGCACAGCTCTGCAAACCAGCCGTACCTGAGTTCTCGTGCCGCCATCTCAATGCTGATGCCGTTGTCAGAAGCATATTTTTCGGTGTCGAATGCAGTGACATGCAAAGGAACAGAATGCTTTGAGGCCCACTCTGTCACCAGTGCCTCATCCCCATCGCTTTCCTCTCCACGAAGGCGGAAATTGCAATGAGCCAAGGCAAACGGCACAGGCTCCTCCAACGAGTGAAAGAGCTCAGCCATACACATAGAATCAACTCCTCCGCTGACTGCAAGAAGCACCACCGGAGCGTCAGCAGAAAAGGCTGACCATTCGTTGATCAGCCCCTTCAGTTCTTCTATTGTCGCAGCAAAATTTCTTTGCATATATACATTTCATTTAGATTCCGATGTCGGCTACTTGCCAGCCCAAGTCCAAGTGAAACCAAACAGGAGCGACTGCTTGAACTGTACTCTCTGCTTTGTCTCTCCATCCACATCACTATAAATCAAGACTTTGTCGTCATAGATCATATTGGTAGTGAATGTGAGTGAGAAGTACTTTGCAAGCTTCCAGTCAAAACGGTTATCCCAGTTCACACGGATGTCCTGAGCTCTATCAAGATAGTTAGAGAAGAGGACTACCTGAGAGGTGTATTTGAAATTATCGTTTACATTTACAGCCACATCAGCCTTCAACTGGGTACCGAACTCAAATCGTGAACTCTTGTAGTACTGGCCGATGAGCGAAAGGTCACCTGAAGCCATGTCCTCCTGGAACTGCTCGAGAACCTCAGGAGACATCTCAGCCTCATCCTTATAGGCCTTCTTCAGCTCCATACCGTAATTCTTCCTCAAGTCCTCATTTCTGACGATGACCACACCTCCTGTAAGAGGGGCGAAGTTCAACGACAGCCACTTCCAAGGCTTGAGATCGATACCGAGCGCAAGGTTTGTATATGCCGGAGCAAGAAATCCTGACTTAACCTTACGGGCATCCTTCCACAGCTCAATCTTATCCTTACGCTTGAGTTCCTCCAGGCTCTCATAGCCATCTGGAACTGCAGGAGTCAAGTAGTCGTAGCCGGTTGTGAACTGTGACTTGAAGTCATAGTTGGCAGAGAAGGAGAAGTTTCTCATCTCAGCATTCTTGTAACCAAGCTTGCTTTCAAGATAGATACGGTCGTCACTCTTCTGAAGTATCGGCTTTGACGATGCATAGACAAAACCGTAATCCAACTGAAGACGGTTGTTCCAGAACAGATCGTCCTTCTTGTAGTTGGCGTTACCGTCCACAAAGGCCTGAAGCGTAACTGTGTTGTCACCACCGGCAGCCCAGTTTGTGAGTGTTGTCTGTCCATACTTTATGTTGGTCTTCAACGACTCAGTCCAGTAATCCGGCTTCTCGACTTCCGGTGCCACCTCTGGAGCTGAAGCGGCAGCTGCCGCAGCTGAAGCCGCAATTTTCTGAGCCTCAGTCAGTTCCTGTGCTGACAGCATCGATGCCGAGCACACTGCCACAGCACAGAAGCATGCAACAAACCTCTTCAACATTTTCATATGTTCCTCAATTAGTATGAGATTGCGAAAAGTACGCGGCGCTGTGACGGCTTGCCTGTGTAGATACACTTGCCTTCCTCCTCGCACACTGCGCTGTCAACAGGGATACAACGGATTGTTGCCTTTGTCTCCTCCTTGATCTTCTCCTCAGTCTCTGGAGTTCCGTCCCAGTGGCAGAGAAGGAAGCCACCCTTGGTGATCTCTTCCTTGAACTCTTCCCAAGTGTCAACCTTGCGGATGCTGTCATCACGGAACTTGAGAGCCTTTGCGTAGATGTTGTCCTGGATCTCGTCGAGGAGAGCAGCGATTCTGTCTGCAACTCCCTCCTGAGAATATGAAGCCTTCTCGCATGTGTCACGACGAGCAAGCTCTACTGTGCCGTTCTCAAGGTCACGTCCACCCATTGCAAGACGCACTGGAACTCCCTTGAGCTCCCACTCTGCGAACTTGAATCCAGGACGGAGAGTGTCGCGGTTGTCGATCTTCACGCTGATGCCCTTAGCCTCGAGCTCCTTCTTGAACTCGTACATCTTGTCAAGGATACCGTTGTTGACTGCCTCATCCTTTCCTGTGATAGGAACCATAACAACCTGGATAGGAGCGAGCTTCGGAGGAAGTACGAGACCGTTGTCGTCTCCGTGAGCCATGATGAGGGCACCCATAAGACGGGTTGAAACTCCCCATGAAGTAGCCCAGACGTACTCCTGCTTGCCCTCCTTGTTGGTGAACATCACGTCGAATGCCTTAGCGAAGTTCTGGCCAAGGAAGTGTGAAGTACCTGCCTGAAGAGCCTTTCCGTCCTGCATGAGGGCCTCGATAGTCATTGTGTCGAGAGCTCCTGCGAAACGCTCGTTCGGGCTCTTGTGACCTACAACTACAGGCACTGCCATCCAGTTGCGGGCAAAGTCAGCATATACATTCACCATCTTCATTGTCTCGTCAATAGCCTCCTGCTGTGTTGCGTGAGCAGTGTGGCCTTCCTGCCAGAGGAACTCTGCTGTGCGGAGGAAGAGACGGGTACGCATCTCCCAACGTACTACGTTTGCCCACTGGTTGCAGAGGATAGGGAGGTCTCTCCAAGAAGTCACCCAGTTCTTGTAGGTGTTCCAGATGATGGTCTCTGAAGTAGGTCTCACGATGAGCTCCTCCTCGAGTCTTGCAGCCGGGTCCACTACCACTCCCGGACCGTCAGGATTTGCCATGAGTCTGTGGTGAGTTACCACTGCGCACTCCTTAGCAAAACCCTCTACATGCTCAGCCTCACGGCTAAGGAATGATTTAGGGATGAAAAGTGGGAAATATGCATTCTGATGACCTGTGTCCTTGAACATCTTATCCAGTACATCCTGCATCTTCTCCCAGATTGCATAACCGTATGGCTTGATGACCATACATCCTCTTACAGCTGAACGCTCTGCAAGATCTGCCTTTACCACGAGATTGTCATACCACTGTGAATAATTGTCAGACCTCTTTGTTACCTCTTTTGCCATTGTATTTTTGTTTTTTATTGTTTTTATACCTATAATTGTATTTGAATGCAGCAATCTGCGGAGCCGGTCACGGCGGTACAGTTATTGCATAACAAAACAGGTTGCGAAGATACGAAATTATTATAAATAAATAGGATAAATGACAATGAAAAAGAGTTCAACGCTACTTATTGCTGCCGCTCTGATACTGTCAGCCTGCGGAACAATGACGCAGGTAGCCTCAACAGGCAACGGACAGACCTATCAGGACGGGATCTACAGCAACACACCGGCGTTCAGGTCAAGGGCGTCGAAGGAAACTGCCAAGGCGTCTACTGACTCTCTTGCAGAAGCCACCAAGGCATCCATGATCTACCTCTTCGGAGAGAAGAAGGACACAGTCATGATCCCGGAGAACATGTCGGCAATGATCAGATTCGACCAGAAGATGGGAGGCACAGTAGTGACTGTCGGAGAGAATCCATACGACTGGAGATATGACTTGGAAAACAATTACGGCTACTATTACGGCCCGTACAGCATAGGCAGCTCATGGTACTGGAGCAGACACTACAGCCCGTGGGCAACCGGCTCATGGTACTATGGCACAGGCTATTACAGTCCTTGGAGATACAGCTGGCATGACCCATGGTACTATGGAAGCTATGCCGGATGGTATGATCCATGGTACATGGGATGGTACGACCCTTGGTACTACGGAGGCTGGTACAGCGCATGGGATCCTTGGTACCGCCACAACTACTGGCACAACTATTATTACTACGCCGGCTGGTACGGAGGTTGGGATCCATTCTGGGGCCACCACCATCATCACCATCACGGAATAGTGACTGATCCTCATTACAAGGACAGATGGCACGGCACAAGAGGAACCACAGGTTCTGACCGCGTGTTCACCAGCAACTCAAGCCTCAGAGGCGGCATCGGCAGCAGAAGCACAGTAAGCAGAAATGCAACAGTTGCAGCCGACAGGACCGCAACAACAAGAGGCGGCAGCTCTACCGGAAGGACAACAGCGGCAAGAAGAGTATCATCAACAGGTCAGGCAGCGTCTTCATCTATGGTTCAGAGAAGCACGGTAGCGAGAACCGCACCGGGCACAAGAGACAGCAAGGTGACAACAAGCAAGCCTTCTTCATCGACAGGAGCATCAAACTCTACAGGAAGAGTAGCTTCACCAAGCCGTCCAGTGACCACACCGTCAGGAGGTGCTGTGTCAAGGGGCACTAATTCAGGAAACTACAGACGTCCGGCGTCAACAGGAAGTTCGACAACATATGACAGAAACGACGACAGCCGTTCATCATCAAGCTACAACAGAAGCAGCTCATCGACATCGTCGTCATCTACATCAAGATCGAGCTACACACCGTCAACCTCGACCCCATCAAGATCAAGCTACAGCCCAAGCAGCGGTGGCGGCGGATATAGCAGAAGCGGCAGCAGCAGCGGCAGCAGCGGCGGAGGAGCGACCAGAAGCGGCGGAGCAGTAAGAAGATAAAACGGGAAAGCAGACTTATATATATAATGATATGAAAAAGACATTCATCACCATATTACTTTCGCTGGCGGCTCTCGGAGCCTCTGCTCAGAATGCCTACGATGCATTGAGCTTCAGCGAGAATGACTATGAAGGCACTGCAAGAACAGTGGCCATGGGCAACGCATTCACAGCCCTCGGAGGAGACATGGGTTCCATCAGCATAAACCCTGCAGGTAGCGCAGTTGCCAAATACTCCCAGTTCTCGCTCACCCCTGCCCTCACCTTCACAGGAAGCACAACAATGGGTGTCATTCCTCCAGGAAGCAACGGTACTCTTCCATATTTTGAAAGGGAGATCAAGACCAACGACACAAGGTTCTCTATGCCTAACATAGGCATGACATTCTACTATGACACCCATCGCAAGAGCGGCATCAAGAGCATGGTCTTCGGATTCATCGCCAACAAGACTGCCGGATGGGATGAGGAAGTCTATGCAAACGGCACAAACAAGTCGACATCATTCATGGGAGCTATGGCTTATGATGCGACCATCAACGGCTACCTCGATGCAAACCTTGACGCCAAGGACGCATACGACTTCATGCCTTGGAAGCCTGTCGTAGGCTACCAGAGCGGCATGATCTCCACTTTCGGAGGATATAACGACCAGTACGTAGGAGCAAGCGAACTCATCTTCGACAACGGCACAGTAGCCCTCGGAGGCCCGCTCAAGCAGACATACGGAAGAAGAACTTCAGGAGGTAAGTACGAATATATATTCAACTTCGGTATGAATATCTCCGACTTCATCTACCTCGGAGCAAACCTTGGCATCAACTCCATCAACTACACTTATGAGGAGTACTTCAGAGAATTGGCAGTGGATCCTGCAGACTTCGAAATCCTTCTCACCAATGGAGAAAGCCTCTACTTCAACGAGATGCGCTACAGGTACCAGTATGCGGCAAACGGCTCAGGATTCTTCGGAAAATTCGGAGCGATCATTACGCCGGGTGCAGGCCTGAGATTCGGTGCAGCAATCCAGACCCCTATCGTGAACACTATCACAGAGGAGTGGAAGATGGCCGGTGAGACTTCCTACACCGACAGCGGCTACAACGCTTCTGCAAGCAGCCCATACGGAACAAGCACATACACAATGGTGTCACCGTTCAGAGCTAACTTCGGTGCAGCCTACACATTCCTTGGCATGGGTGTGATCAGCGTTGACTATGAGATGGCCAACTACGGACAGATGAAGTACCAGTCAAGCGATTGGGATGACTATTTCTTTGAAGTCAACGAAGACATCAAGAGCAGATTCGGAATCTCGCATATGCTCAGAGCCGGTACAGAAATCAAGCCTATTCCAGAGCTTGCCATCAGAGCCGGATACGGAATGACAACTGCAGCTGAGAAGTACGACTACGACGGCTCACGCCTCAACCTTGCTGCCTGCCATAACGCATCATTCGGTCTCGGTTACAGCTCACAGAACTCGTTCTTTGCTGACCTTGCAGTGAGAAAGTCCTTCCTTCAGGATGAGTACTTCATGCCATATGACGACTATATGTTCGACGAGGACGGAAACATTATGGTAGACGCATACGCTCCAGAGATCCTCAACAAGAGAAGCCTCTGGAAAGTGCTCATCACATTCGGATGGAGATTCTAAAGTTTCTTGAGATATAAGATACTGTCCGGTCCCTCATTGAACAGGAGATCCATGATGGACAGATTCTTTTGAAAGCCGTATTTCGGGGCAAAGACCTGGAAATACGGCTTTTCCAGTCCCAGATCTGAAAGAATTGCATCAGGACGCTTCGGGTGGATCGCCTCACGAAGATCCTCAACCCCCTCAGGAGCCTCACGGCAGAAATCCTCAGTGACACGCAGATCGATGCAAAGGCCGGTCTTCTCGATAAAGAACTTGATCAAGACAAGGTTGAGATCAAAAAGACGCTCAGGCTTGCTGTCAAGAATGGCGAACAGTTCGTCCTGATAGTATTCGAAATATGCGGAAGTGCCGTAGGCTGAAATGATTGCCCTCTTGTGCTGGAGGATCCACGGCTTTGAATAGTCCACCTTGGCCTCAGAGATCGGCTGCTTATGGGTTCCGCCCTCATGGACTATAGGGAAGGACAGGGTCTGCACTCCGTCAGCTGCATAGAACCTGCACCTGTTTCTGTAGGACTGCTTCTGAAAGTTCTCGCAGGCCTCCAAGTAAACAACAGACGGGGACAGTTCTGCCGAACCGTCTCCGTCTCTTCTATTACTCAACCCCTCCATCTCCTGAGCCATTGCGGCAAAATAGGAAACGGGAGGAAAATATGCTGTTGAGAAAAGCTTTGCCACCTTAGTCGATAGTACCCTTGGTGTCAGATCCTGCACCTCTGATGATGCCTCTCTTCGAGTTTCTGATGAACTCGATGATAGTGTCTCTCTCCTCTGACTCAGGGAAACCGAGCTCGATCTTTGCGAGAGCATCTGACACGTTAGTACCGCTGCTGTAGATGATGTCGTACATATCCTTGATGCTGCGGATCTGATCTGAAGTGAAGCCTCTTCTGCGGAGTCCTACGATGTTCACACCTGCATATGAAAGAGGATCACGGCCGCAGAGCACGTAAGGAGGTACGTCCTTGTTGATCTTTGAGCCACCGCCCACGAAAGCGTGCTTTCCGATCTTAGAGAACTGGTGAGCCACAGTGTTTCCACCGAGAGTAGCCCAGTCTGCAACTTCAGTCTCACCTGCAATACCTACATAACTTACGAGGATACAGTTGTTTCCTACAGTACAGTCATGAGCAACGTGAGTGTATGACATAAGAAGAACGTTGTTACCGATCTTGGTCACGCCCTTGCCGCTTGCCTTTGTACCGCGGTTGATGGTAGCGCACTCACGGATGTTTACGTTGTCTCCGATCTCTACATAAGTGATCTCACCGTCGAACTTGAGGTCCTGAGGCACTGCACCGATAACTGCTCCTGGGAACACACAGCAGTTCTTTCCCATCTTCACATAGTTGAAGATTGTTGCGTGAGGAAGAATCTTGCAGTTGTCGCCGATTTCTACGAACTCCTCGATGTAAGCGTATGGTCCTACCTCTACGTTTTCACCGAGCTTTGCGTTAGGGTGCACTGTTGCCAGTGGATGTATATTTGCCATAATTATTCTGTTTTTCTATGTTATAATATATTTTCTCTAACCTTCTTAGCTGCTGAAGTGTTGATGCCGTGGCCTGCCTTTTCCGCAGTGACCTTAGCCTTCAGGAAGCCTCCGGCGAGTCTGAGATCACCGATAAGGTCAAGAAGCTTGTGTCTTGCGCATTCATTAGGGAAACGGAGCTGAAGGTTGCTCAGGTAACCGTCCTCTCTAACCTGAAGAGCCGGTACATTGAAGAGCTGGCTGATGTGGTTAATCTGCTCCTCGGTCACCGGATGCTCTACGATTACAATCGCGTTGTCCACATCACCGCCCTTGACAAGGTTGTTCTTGAAAAGGAATTCGATCTCATGGAAGAATACGAAAGTTCTGCAGACTCCGATCTCTTCAGCGTACACAACCGAGTCATCCCAACGTGCGTTCTGCACACCGAGGACTCTTGAATTGAAATCTACCTTGATGTCGTATGAGAATTCTTCCGCAGGCTCGATACGTACTACTGAACCCTTCTCGTCATTTCTTACCTCGATTGTCTCTTTGAGTTCTACGTACCTGCGTGGTGCATCCTGCTCCTGGAAACCGTCCTTCCATATCGCATCGATATAAGGCTTTGCGCTTCCGTCAAGAATAGGCACCTCAACGTTGTCGATGTCGATCTCTGCATTGTCTACTCCCATTCCGGTAAGAGCTGAGAGAACATGCTCTATTGTACCTACAGTTGCCTCACCTGAAGAAATGGTTGTGCTTCGTGCTGTACTTGAAACGTACTCAGCCAAGGCTGGAACCTTAGCATCCTCTCCTATGTCTGTTCTTCTGAACACTATCCCAGTGTCCGCCGCTGCCGGCTTGATTGTCATCTTCGCTACCTTACCTGTATGAAGTCCTTTCCCCTCAAATATATAGCTTTTCTTAAGTGTCTGTTGCAACTGCATTATTCCGTTTTAATTATTTTAGCCCACAAAGGTAAGGATTATTTTTGTATATTCCTATTTACCAGCACGTTTAAAGACCGCATAACTTCTTAAAAATTCTTTATGCGGGATTGCAGGCGTACCCATAAGCGTCTTTCCTTCTTCCTTGACCGATCCGATCACACCTGCCTGAGCGCCGATTGTAGTGTTGTCAGCTATGGTTATGTGACCTACGATTCCCACCTGGCCTGCAATGATACAGTGTTCTCCAACCTTTGCCGAGCCAGCGATTCCACTCTGGGCCGCCATTACTGTGTTCTTTCCAATCTCCACATTATGAGCGATTTGACAAAGGTTATCAAGCTTCACGCCAGAATGAATGATGGTGGATCCCATCTGCGATTTGTCCACACAAGTGTTTGCTCCGATCTCCACATTGTCCTCGATGATGACGTTGCCTGTATGCTCGATCTTCTTCCATGTTCCGTCCTCGAGCGGAGCGAAGCCGAAACCGTCTGATCCGATCACCGCGTTTGCATGGAGGATCACATTGTCACCGATGACCATGCCGGGATATATTCTTACGCCCGGATATATGATGCAGTGCGAGCCGATCTTTACGCCGTCGCCCACATATACGTTCTCATATATCTTCGTATAATCTCCGATCTGAGCCTTGCGTCCGACATATGCGAAATCGCCGATATATACCTTCTTTCCGACCTTCGCGCTCCAACGGACCCTGCTGCGGCAGCCACGGTAGCGCCTGTACGACCTCTTCTTCGCTGTGACGTAGTCTAGGAGAGCAGCTACTGCCGCATATGCGTCGTCCACCCTCACCATCGTAGCTGTCACTTCCTGCTTAGGCTCGAACGACTTGTTCACGATGATGATGTCGGCCTTGCATTCATAGACATAATGCTCGTATTTTGGATTTGCAAAGAAGCAGATTGTGCCCGGTTTTCCGCTTTCGATTCGGGCGAATGAAGTGACGGTCGCTTCGGGGTTTCCCTCCACAGTTCCGCCTAGGATTTCAGCGATTTCTAATGCCTTAAATTCCATTATCTAAATGTTTGATAATTTGCTTTTTTCTGAATTAATTCCTACATTTGCACCGTGAGAATGATTCAGGGGGCTAGGAGGCCCCCTTATTTTGTGCATTACACGGAAGCAACATGATGAATATATCAGACATATTAGATGCAATCGGCGGCGAAATAGTTGCGCGCGGATGCTTCATTGTTGACATATCAGTCAGCAAAGATAACGATATTGTTTTAACTATCGAGTCAGAAAACGGAAAAATAGAGCTCGACGACTGTGTGTCGCTCAGCCGTTTCTTCGAGACCAAGTTTGACAGAGAGGTGGAAGACTACTCCCTGACAGTAAGCTCTGCAGGTCTTGACCAGCCGTTCAAGGTGTTCAAGCAGTTCCAGAAGGCTGTCGGCACGAAAGTGGAGGTGTCGCTCAAGGGCGGCAAGAAGATGGTCGCTACTCTTGTTGAAGCTGATGAGGAGAGCATCACTCTGAAGTACACTGTGAAGGAGGCCGTTGAAGGAAAGAAGAAGAAAGAAATGGTTGAGCATAACGACCGTTTCACAATGGACCAGGTGAACGCCGTGCGTCCTTTCATCGAATTTAATTAATATAAAAACATATAATCGAGAAATGGAAAAGATTGAACTTAAAGACGCTTTTGCTGAGTTCAAGAACCAGAAGAACATCGACAGAGCAACCATGATGGGTGTGCTTGAGGATGTTTTCAGAACTCAGATCGTAAAGACCTACGGATCAGCAGACAACTTCGACATCATCATCAACATCGACAAGGGAGACTGCGAGATCTATTGGAACCGCGAGGTTGTTGAAGAGGTAGAGGATCCTAACACACAGATCGCACAGGACGACCCTACACTTGACGACGACTACGAGATCGGCGAGACTTTCGCAAAGAAGATCGAGCTCAAGGACTTCGGACGTCGTGGTATCCTCAACATCCGTCAGAACCTCCAGGGCCGTATCATGGACATCGAGAAGGCTAACCTTTATAACAAATATGTAGGCAAGATCGGTGAGATCTTCACAGGTGAGGTTTACCAGACTTGGGCTAAGGAAGTCCTCATCCTCGACGAGGAGGGCAACGAGCTCAGACTCCCTAAGTCAGAGCAGATCCCTGGCGAGCACTTCAAGAAGAACGACACTGTAAAGACTATCATCAAGAGTGTGGAGATGAAGAACAACACCACACCTTACATCGTTCTTTCAAGAACAACTCCGGAGTTCCTCGAGAAGCTCTTCGAGAACGAGGTTCCTGAGATTCTTGACGGTCTTATCACAATCAAGAAGGTTGTACGTATCCCAGGCGAGCGCGCTAAGGTGGCTGTTGAGTCATATGACGACAGAATCGACCCTATCGGAGCATGTATCGGTGTGAAGGGTTCACGTATCATCGGAATCGTACGCGAGCTCCGCAACGAGAACATCGACATCCTCCAGTGGACAAACAACACACAGCTCCTCATCCAGAGAGCGCTCAACCCAGCCAAGATTTCATCTATCAATCTTGGTGGCGAAGAGGACAAGATCAAAGTTTACATGCTTCCTGACGAGGTTAAGAAGGGTATCGGTAAGGGTGGATGCAACATCCGTCTTGCAGGTATGCTCGTAGGAAAGGAGATCGAGGTTTGGAGAGAGCTTCCACAGGATGACAGCGACGATGCAGAAGAGGACGTACTCCTCAGCGAGTTCGACGACGTTATCGAGCCTTGGATCATCAAGAAGCTTGAGGAGATCGGATGCGACACAGCTAAGAGTGTTCTTGCACTTTCAGCAGCTGACATCGCCAAGAGGGCTGACCTCGAGGACGAGACTGTAGAGGAGATTCTTGACATTCTCCGTGCAGAATTTGAAGACGAAGAGTAATAAATTAAGGGGTGTAATATATGGCAGAAATCAGATTAAGCAAACTTACAAAACAATTCAGCATCGGACTGGCCAGACTCGTTGAATTCCTCAACGAGAAGGGAGCCAACGTGGAGATGAATCCGAACGCAAAGGTATCGGATGAGTTCCTCCCGGCTATCGAGGCAAAGTTCGGTGAAGACCTGAAACTTAAGAAGGACTCGGAGAAGGTCACTATCAAGCTCAAGGAGATCATTGAGATGGGATCGAAGAAGAAGCCGAGTCAGGAAGAAGAGGATGCGCCGGAGAGAGAGGTTGTCATCAAGAGCAACGTTCTCAACAGCGAGCCTCACAAGACACAGCCTGTAGAAGAGACACCTGCAGCTCCAGTTATGGAGCCAGAGCCAGTGGCACCAGTGCCAGCACCAGTTCCAGAAGTAAAAGCTGAGCCTGTTGTTGAGGTTGTCGCTGAGCAGGTAAAAGAGCAGGAGACCCCTGGTCTTAAGATCATCGACAAGATTGATCTTGACAGCATAGGCAAGAAGACAGCACCGAAGGAGGAACCAGCAGAGATTAAGCAGGAGACCGCCCCAACCCCAGCGGAAGAGCCTGTCAAGGAAGTTCCGGCACCAGCAGCTGTTGAAGAGCCTAAGAAAGAGCCACGCGAGATGAAGGTGGAAGTGGAGAAGCTTGCCGGCCCTAAGGTGGTGGACAAGATCGACCTTTCACAGTTCGACCGCAAGAAGAAAAAGAAGAAGAGAGAAAGAATCGGCAAGGAAGGAAGCCAGAAGGTTGACGTAACCAAGGTAGAGGCTGACAACAAGGTAAAGAAGGACAAGCCGCAGCAGGGTAAGGGCGGAAACAACAACGGCCAGAACCAGAACAACAAGCAGCAGCGTCCTAACAACGATCAGCAGGGCAAGGGCAAGAAGAACCGTCGCGACAAGGGCGGTGACAAGTTCAAGCCAATGACCGAGGCCGAGCAGGAAGAGATGCAGAAGGAGATCCAGAAGCAGATCAAGGAGACATATGCACGAATGAATGAGAGCAAGAAGGGTAACTTCGGTGCAAAGCACAGAAAGGAGAAGAGAGAGCTTGCCTCACAGAGAATGCAGGAGGACATGGAGCTCCAGGAGATGGAGCAGAAAGTTCTCAAGGTAACAGAGTTCGTTACCGTAAACGACCTTGCTACCTTGATGAACAACACTCCAGTGACAAAGGTTATCGGTGCATGTATGAGCCTTGGTATGATGGTGTCTATCAACCAGCGTCTCGACGCGGAGACTCTCGTGCTTGTAGCTGAGGAGTTCGGCTACGAAGTGGAGTTCGTGACTGCAAACCTTACTGAGTCTATCGAGAAGGGCAATGAGGAGGACAAGGAGGAGAACCTCGAGGCAAGACCTCCTATCATCACAGTGATGGGACACGTTGACCACGGTAAGACTTCGCTCCTCGACCACATCCGTAAGGCAAATGTGATCGCAGGTGAGGCCGGTGGTATCACACAGCACATCGGTGCTTACAACGTGAAACTTCCTGACGGACGCCGCATCACCTTCCTCGACACCCCTGGTCACGAAGCGTTTACCGCGATGCGTGCCCGTGGTGCGAAGATGACTGACATCGCCATCATCATCGTAGCAGCAGATGACGCCATAATGCCACAGACTATCGAGGCTATCAGCCACGCACAGGCTGCAGGTGTGCCTATGGTGTTCGCTATCAATAAGATCGATAAGCCAGGTGCAAACCCTGACAAGATCCGTGAGCAGCTCTCACAGATGAATATCCTCGTTGAGGACTGGGGCGGAAAGTACCAGTGCCAGGAGATTTCAGCTAAGAAGGGTATCAATGTAGACCTCCTTCTTGAGAAGGTGCTTCTCGAGGCTGACATGCTCGAGCTCAAGGCAAACCCTAACCGCAGAGCTTCAGGTTCTGTGATCGAGTCTTCACTCGACAAGGGTCGTGGTTACCTCGCAACTATCCTCGTTCAGAACGGAACAATGAAAGTTGGAGACGTTATGCTTTCAGGATGCTACACAGGCCGCGTGAAGGCTATGTTCAATGAGCGTGGTCAGAAGGTAGAGTCAGCAGGTCCTTCAACTCCGGTTTCAGTACTCGGACTTAACGGTGCGCCTACTGCCGGTGAGTTGTTCAACATCATGGCGGACGAGAAGGAAGCTAAGGACATCGCTAACAAGCGTGAGCAGCTCATCCGTATCCAGGGCATCAAGACTCAGAAGCATATGACTCTCGAGGAGATCGGACGCCGTATCGCGATCGGAAACTTCAAGGAGCTCAATGTCATCGTCAA